>JAJDUH010000028.1 GCA_022826805.1 Candidatus Poribacteria bacterium | reverse complement strand
TTTTACATCTACATCGACTTGCTGAGGAGTGGCAAACCCTTCAACAGCGAGTCATCACATTCATGCAACAGTTTCGAGGCGGTTCAAAAAAACTCCTTCGATATGTCGGGTTATTACCCGTTTAATTTATTAAACCTCATCATAGCATAATCTAATGGATACGGGATTCACCTCGGCGAACTCTAAGCATCGGTTTATACCCCATTCTCGGAACAAAGGTATCCAAGTTGCAAACAAGATCTTAGTTTCACATCTTATTTAAGAAATAGGAACAAGCGTTCAACCAAATAGAGTATACACTTACCACTCTATATCTAACGACAACATACACAACTATGAGAGAACCCGACTTCGGCAACAACCTACAAATCCTACACGAAATGGACAGCGAACGCGTCCTGTCCACCAGCATTATTGGAGTGTGTGATGTCAGAGCCAAATAATCATAATACATCCGTAAACTCAGATGAGTTTATTCGCCTTGCAACGCAAATGGAGGAACGCGAAAAGGCAGAATCGCGTCTATATGAACAGATTCAGGAAGTCAAGAGAGACCTTAACGACAGAATGGACAGGTTAGAAAAACGCTTGCAGTGGATCGTAACAACAGCTGTAGCCGCTACAGGGATTGTTGTCGCCATAATTGTTAAGTTTCTATAGGAGGCAAGGGAGAATGGCAATGTTAGAGAACGCCCCAGGATTGGAAAGATATACACCGACTCGTTTGGATTGGCTCTTAGTCCTATTAAATGCCCGTTTTCAGATTGAGCATCCGTTCCGTCTTTATTTTAAAACCGGAGATGACGGGAAAAGCATCTGCGTGGTAGTTAGCTATTCTGCTGATATCGATGAAAATCTCGTAAATGAATGGATTCATCGGGCGAAGGATGTTGTTTTAGAGGTAGCGACAAGTTATGGATGGGATTCGTGGCTTGAAGTTAAGGTAGATGTTGAAGAACGAAAACTTTAGTCAAGTACAACAAGGACAACCATTATGTACATCGTGACGGATGACGTGGAAATCATAAATTTCTACCAGTACCAAAATTTAAGTGTAAAAGGGGAAGAACAGGGTAAAGGTCAACTCGTTTTAACAGCTCAGGATGGTTCTAAACGCGTCGTTGCCGAATTTTCAGACTTTGAGGATGCATACAGTCTCTTTGAGGACATCCGTGACGCTCTCGCAGCAGGAGAGACATACTATAGTTTAGAGACTTATCAATGAACAAACTCCACTTCGGTGATAATCTTGCAATCCTACGCGAGATGAATGGTGGAAACCTTCGTCCATCTGCGTCGACACATGAATATGTCGCCTACACACTCTTTAAAAGGAAGGAGAAAGGATGACTATTATCTATCCAACTGAAAAACGCCCACCTTGGAAACGGGTCAGAGAGACGCTTTGGCAAACTTACCTTCCTACCTGGAAACTAAAAAATAAACCACCACATGACTCTGTAATTCCACAAAAAACTTGTAATCTGTCCATAAACTATGCTAAAATAGGTTAAAATTAGAAATCTGCCCGGAGATGAATTAAAACTGTCCCGTGAAATAAGTTAACGCACTTAATGAAATACTTCACCTACTTCGGAAACCACCTCATCAACGCGAAACTACCCGGCAATTCAGAGGTATATTACGCCAAGCCACCACTGCCGGGAATTAAGCGTGACGCCCTCAGCGAACATACACAGCGCGCTTTTGAAAATCCACTTGAGATGCCGCCGCTGCGTGAACTCGTTGACAGCAACTCAAAAGTGCTCATTCTCTTTGACGATAACTGCCAACCTTTTCCAGCTACCAAAAAACCGGATTTGCGGCAGATTATGATTGAAACGCTCCTGAAGATGCTGGACGGGTACGGTGTGGAAAAAAAGAACATTCAACTAATGTGTGCGGTGGCACTGCACCGTAAAATGAAGGAGCATGAACTCGCCTATATGCTTGGAAAAGATATTATGGACGAGTTCTATCCTGATCAACTCCGAAACTTTGATGCGGAAGACGCCGATCAGATTGCTTACGTGGGGAAGACGGAAAAGGACGAAACAGTTGAAACGGATAAGGCAGTACTTGAGTCCGATTTGGTGATTTATGTGGATATGATACAGATTCCGCTCAACGGCGGGCATAAGTCTGTAGCGGTGGGGCTCGGCACGTATAACTCTATCGCGCCGCATCACTCACCACACATGACTTCGGAGAGTCCGCACGTGATGCAACCGGAAGGCTCACACATGCACGCCTGTATCGAACGGATGAGCCGTCTTATTCAGAAAGAGACGCCTATCTTGGTTCTCGAAGCGGCGATGAACGGTGCGATCTATCCATTCCATCTCCGCTACGTTGGAAAAGCGAATAGCGATTGCAACATCGCAGAGCGAGTTGTGAAAACCTTCACACCGGCAACTTTGTCCCTTTTGCCTGAATCGGCGCGTTATTCGATTCTTAAGAGTGTGCGGACGGACTACGAGCCGATACAGATTAACGCAGGTGATATTGATGCTGTTCACGCGAGAACATTGGCATCAATGAAGGAGCAGTTGACGGTAGACATTCCACGCCAGTTCAGCACGCTGGTGTTTGGATTGCCCGATATGAGTCCTTATGCCGTTGATGCCCGTATCAATCCTGTGTTGGTGGTAAGCGACATCCTAGGCTACGTTTTCAACTGGTTCTATAACAAACCCATCATCAAAAAGAATGGTGTTGTTATCATCATGAACCCGACGTATGAGATTTTTCATGAGGAGTATCACGTTGCCTATAAGATGTTTTATGATGAGGTGCTTGCTGATACAACAGAGCCATTTGAAATGCAGCAGAAGTTTCAAGAAAAATACGCGAAGGATCCGTATTTGATTGAATGCTATCGGGATCGATTTGCTCACCACGGTTTCCATCCGTTCACTGTCTGGTATTGGGCGACGTATCCGCTGAAATATCTTGCGAAGGTAATTCTTGTGGGTCCAAAGGAACCGCGGGTGGCACAACGCTTGGGTGTTGATTGGGCGAAGAACTTAGACGATGCGCTTGCGATGGCGCGCGAAATCTCAGGGGAAGATGATGTGGTTGCCTTGACGATGCCTCCATTTTTCTATGCGAATGTTGGGGGGTAGTACGCCAGTTTGAATTTGCGAGCGCATAAAAAACAGAAGAGGCTTATGAACGAGACAGATATATTGATACCTACCAGTACTATCGGAAGTTATGCCCCGCCGAGCTGGTTGTGTGTAACGTTAGAAGCAATCGGGCGCGGGGAACTCGGTGAAACCGACATCAACGAAACCTTTGATGATGCAGTTCGCACAGCGATTGCTGATCAAGAGCGCGCTGGCGTTGACATTATCACAGAAGGTGAGATGCGCCGACAGGACTTCGTGCTCGGTTTCTATGAACGGCTGACCGGATTAGAACAGCTGCCAGCACCAAGGACACAAGGACCGGATGGACACGATCAACGTGGTAAATGGGTACCGTCTGTTCCACTTGTAGCACCTGATGGACTCGGTATCCTCGCGGAATTTGAATTCGCGAAAAACGAAACGGCGAAACCCCTTAAGGTAACATGTCCGGGTCCGTTCACGCTTTCTGGACGTATTCAGACAGGAGGTATCTATAAGGAACGCCTTGAAGTCGCCTATGCCTGTGCGGAGATTATTAATACAGAACTACGGAAGCTTGCTGCTGCAGGGGCAGAATTCATCCAACTCGACGAGCCTTCTTATGCGGTTTATCCAGATCGACCTCTGGAATTTGTGAAGTTGTTCAACCATACGATTGAAGGTGTGTCGGCTAAAATTGGACTGCATATCTGTTTCGGTAACTACCGCGGTCGGGCAGTCGGCAAGCGTTCATATCGTCCGCTCTTTCCACATATCCTCGAAGCGGATTTCGATCAACTTGCACTTGAGTTTGCTAACCGAGAAATGGCAGAAATCACCCTATGGAGTGAGTTTCCAAACGACAAAGAGCTCGCCGTGGGGTTAATCGATGTAAAGAACTACTACGTAGAAACACCAGAAGATGTTGCTGTGCTCCTTCGTGAATCACTCGAACATGTCCGTCCTGAAAAACTTGCTATTACACCAGATTGCGGTTTTAGCCAAACAGCGCGATGGGCTGCTGCTGCCAAATTAAAATCGATGGTAGCGGGTACTGAGATTGTGCGTCGTGAACTGACAGGGACAACATCGTAATAAAAGAGACCTAAAGCCATGAATACAAATAAGAAAATACCCACTCCTGAAGAAATTGAACAAGAATTTCAAGAATTCGTGCAACGGAAGTACGGCGGCAATGTTCGCGTGATTAACGCGACTGCGAACCAACCAACACCGGAGGCACAAACTGAGGAACCTGAGCCGCAAAAGACTTTCGATTTGAAGTTTGACCTAAAGCCGAAGGAAATCAAGAAATACCTTGATCGGTACGTCATTAAGCAGGACGAAGCAAAGAAGGCACTCGCTATCGCTGTCTGTGACCACTACAACCACGTCCGGGAATGCCACGAAAATCCAAGTGCCGCCGACACGGACTACTCAAAACAGAACATTGTTATGCTCGGTCCAACTGGCGTTGGTAAAACGTATCTCATCCGACACGTCGCTAAACTCATCGGTGTACCGTTTGTCAAAGCTGATGCAACTCGATTCAGCGAAACGGGTTACGTCGGTGCGAATGTAGATGATTTAATTCGTGAGTTGGTAGCACAAGCTGAAGACAACCTTGAATTGGCACAATACGGTATCATCTATCTTGATGAGGCGGATAAGATCGCAACCCCTCCGAACATCATGGGACGCGATGTCAGTGGACGTGGCGTCCAGATCGGTCTCCTCAAATTGATGGAGGAGACCGAAGTGGACTTACGCGCTGGAAACGATGTCGCTTCGCAGATGCGTGCTGCAATGGAGTTTCAGAAAAGCGGAAAGGTGGATAAAGAGGTTATCAACACTCGTCACATCCTCTTTATTATCAGCGGTGCGTTCACTGGTATGGAGAAAATTATCAAGAAGCGGATGCATCAAAGCAGAATCGGGTTCAATGCCGATGTCGTCAGTCAAAGCGATGATGCGGCAGACTATTTTGAGCATGTCACACCGCGGGATTTTATTGATTTCGGCTTTGAGCCTGAATTCATTGGACGCCTTCCGGTGCACGTGGTCTGCACAGAACTTGGCGTAGATGATCTATTCCACATTCTGAAACACTCCGAAGGCTCCATTATCAGACAATACGAAAGCGCTTTTCAAGCGTATGGTATCACGGTTCTGTTTGCAGACAGCGGATTACGCCGAATTGCCGAGAAAGCTATTGAGCAGAAAACAGGCGCACGTGCCTTAATGACAGTCTGTGAAAAAGTGCTGCGCGACTATAAGTTTGAACTTCCGTCCACAGGTGTCAGCGAATTTGTTGTCACTGCTGAGGTTGTCGATGCCCCCGACGCCGAACTAAAGCACATAATCGCGGATGCTGACCATAACCGGAATATGGTGATACGTGAGCAGATTCGACGGTATGAAGCACAGTTTTATGCAAAGCACCAATTGCAAATTCGGTTTGATGATGAAGCAACCGATCTCATTTGCGAACGTGCGATCGCAGCTGAAAAACCGACACAGCAGATATGCGATGAACTCCTTGAAAGCTACCAGCACGGTCTGAACCTTATCAAACAGAACACTGGACAATTTGCATTTACCTTTCCAAAGGCAGTCGTGGAAACCCCTGATCAACTCCTTGAAGAATGGATTCGCGAATCGTACACCACAAAACGTTAAACAGCCTGAACCATAAGAGAAAACCCAGCGACAAAAATATGCGTACTGACCAAACGAGACCTTCACCTCCCGAACCGATAGATATCCGAGAAACCGGCGCGCCGATCGATGGTGAACCGCAGTTCAGCGACCAGCGGCTGTTTTTTCAACTGCATGTCTTTGCGGACTGCCTGAACCCTAAACTGATTATTGAAACGCTCGCAAAGGGTCGTTTAAATGCGGTCTTATACGACGATTTGAACCATCCAAGAGGTGTTGGTGTGCTTTTTGTTGCAGAGAATCCGACAGAATTGATGACAGAATCACGCGCACTACTGCTCAAAACACGAGAGACGCCTAATCTCTTATATCGTCCAGAAATGACGATGATCGGTCGCACATATTCAAGCGGCAGAGAACCCAATTTGGAGGAGTGGTTGATCAACAGACCGCGCCAAAATGTTCTTAATGCCGATTTCCCATGGGCAATTTGGTATCCACTGCGCCGAAAACCTGAATTCTATCGCCTTGAACAACGCGAACGCGGCAGAATTTTAGGGGAACACGCGATGCTTGGACGGAGTTACGCCGCCAGTGGGTATGCCAGTGATATCCGTCTCGCCTGCTTCGGGTTAGATACGAACGACAATGAATTCGTTATCGGGTTAGTTGGTCCTGAATTGTACCCGTTATCACGGCTCATACAGGACATGCGACAAACAGAGCAGACTACGAAATATATTGAATCGCTCGGTCCTTTCTTTGTTGGAAAAGTCAGGCAGCAATTCGTTAGATGCCTTTAAAAGAAATTGGAAATTTGGAGATTAAAGAATAAAAAAATTCCCCTGAATGAATTCAGGGATTTCCACACCGAAGAATTCGATGAGAAATATTCTTGCCGTTTGTACAAAAGAACTCTACACCTATTTTGTCTCTCCGATCGCCTACTTCGTCTGTTTTGTCTTCACAGCGATTTCGGGTTTTCTTTTCTCTATTCTGCTAATCAGCACGAGTAACATGGGTGGCACGGGTGCAGATGTGATGCAGACGCTCTTCGGAAATATGGCTATCATCCTCCTTTTCTTTACACCGGTACTGACGATGAAGCTTTTCGCCGAAGAACGGAAATCGGGCACCATTGAACTCCTTCTTACCTCCCCAATCACAGATGGACAGGTAGTTCTCGGCAAATTTCTCGCGAGTTGTATACTTGTGTTTATCATGCTTGCTTTGACGCTCTTGTTTCCGTTACTCGCACAGCACTTCGGGCACATGGACGTGGGTCCTTTGTTAAGCGGTTACCTCGGCATTATCTTGATTAGTTCCGCCTTCCTTGCCCTGGGTCTGCTCATGTCATCAATGTGCAAAAATCAACTCGTTGCAGCATTAACAAGTTTCGGCGTTTTGATCACGCTTTGGGTAATCGGTGCGCTTTCAGCTCGCGGCGGTTCAATCGGCAAATTCCTGAGCTATCTGTCCCTATCTGAACACTATTACGATTTTGGGCGCGGAGTTATCTTTCTCAAAGACGTCGTCTACTACGTTAGTTTCACATGCGTCTGTCTGTTTGCGACTTTCAAGTCCATTGAGTCATCAAAATGGAGGTAGAGCATGGGTAACAGAAACATTACAGGTCCACTCTTTGGACTGTTGACATTAATTTTTACCTTTGTTGCTATCGCAAACTGGATCTTCCAAGCACGACTTGCCTTTTGGATCTGTTTACTGCTTGCGCTCGTCTCGCTCGCTATATTTGCTCGCCTACGATTTTCAGAGATGATCGACTTTTTTGTAAGTCGTCAAGCACGTTATGGTGCGAACGTTGCATTGAGTATCGTCGGTGTTATTGGTATTGCAGTCTTCGTAAATGCTATTATTGCACAGCGTCTTGACAAAAGGGTAGACATCACGATTAATAAATTGTACACCCTATCGGAACAGAGTCGCAAAATCCTCGAATCTGTTGACAAAGATATCCGCATCACCGCATTTTTGGGACAAAACGTATCTGCCCAAAATCAGCAACGTGCCAAAGATATATTAGAATTGTATCAGCGTGAAACTGCATTTGTGACCGTCTCTTACGCTGATCCATATATTGACCAAGTTCTTGCCAATAAGTATAATATTCGGGTAGATGGAACGATAGTCTTTGAAAGTGACACACGGCACGAAAAGGTAACGACGATCGAGGAACAGAAATTCACGAGTGCGATCCTGAAACTTATTCAAGACGAAACGAAAAAGATTTACTTCCTTGTCGGTCATAATGAACATGAGATCGAAGATTTCAATAACGAGGGGTACAGCGGCGTGCGAGCCGAGTTGGAGAATCAGAATTATGCTGCATTCAGTCTCTCACTCTTGGTGGAACCGGACATTCCGGCGGATTGTGAAGTGCTTGTCATTGCTGGTCCGAAAAGTATTTTGTCGCGCCATGAACTTGATATAGTGACGGCATACTTAGCGCGCGACGGAAAATTGCTCCTTATGTTAGATCCATCGCTCACCTCTGCAGAGGACGCAAATAGTGGTCTTGTCCGACTCATGAAGAAATGGGGTATCACTATAGGAAACGATCTCGTTATCGACAAAATACAGTTTGTTCCGTTGTTTGGCCCCAGTGCTCCAGTGCCAGGACTTGAACTACATGAGATCACACGTTCAATGCGAGATTTGGTAGCATTTCTACGCACCCGTTCTGTTACACCAAATCACCAACAGAGTCGGTCGAACCTTAGTGTTAAATCCCTTGCGAAAACCATCGGCGGTGCACAAGATAGTTGGGGAGAAACCGAGCGGGACACCGATGGCACTTTTAGTAGAGACTTGACCTACACCCCTGGCGTGGATACCCCGCCGCCTGTATCCGTCGCTGTGGCAGTTGAGAAAAAAGTTAGCGATGATGATCAAGAGGGGACCACACGCTCGCCAACTCGGATCGTCGTTTTTGGAGATTCAGATTTTGCAGCGAATGCTGCGCTACGAGAAGCAAATCGAGACCTCTTTTTAGCCACAATCAATTGGCTGACATTAGAGGAAGATCTCATCGCGATCCGACCTATTGATTTAGAACAACAAGCGTTGCGTCAGATGCGTGTCCAAGATGTCCGCTTGGTGCAAATAACATCTGTTTTTCTGATGCCCTTAATCGTTTTTGTTGGTGGGTTGATGGTCTGGTGGCAGCGTCGCAAAGGAGAGAACGTGTGAATTTTCGGACAACCCTTGTCATCATCATTCTGCTTGCAGGCATTGCTGGGGCGTATTTCCTGTTTTTTCAGGAATCGACTGACCCAGCATCGACGGACGAGAAATCTCCGATTCACGAAGTCTACAATATAGAACGAGACAGCGTCCAACAGGTGGAAATTTCGTTTGCGGACGCAGCATATCAAAACCTAAAATTGGTAAAAGAAGCATCGGGCAGCTGGCAGTTACAGGTTCCGTTTCAGGCAGACGCAGACAATGAAAAAACGAACCAAATGTTAGATGATATTCTAAACAAGCGTGTTAAACACACCATTGAAGTGTCAGAACTGACCCAGTACGGACTGAATACACCGAGCATAACGCTTGCACTTTGGACGGATGGGACGGCACCGGCGGTAACTTTTCTAATCGGCAAAAAAGCGATTAACTATTCTGTTTATATCAAAGAGAAATCGGAAGCACACGTCTTTCTCATTGAGTCCAGCGCGCTTGATGATCTGACGAAGTCACCGACTGACCTCCGCGAGCGATCGGTTGTCCAGTTCAATCCTGAAACGGTGTCCAATATTCAACTCATGTATGGAGATGTAGTCTCGACTTCTCAATCAAAGACTGTGAACTGCGAAAAGCGAGATGATATATGGTACGTTACACAACCTATCAAAGCGAAAGCGGATGCTCAAGAAATTGAGAGGATTCTTTCGGAACTGCTTTTATTCCAAGTGTCAACCTATGAAGCAGATGGCACAAACGCGACAGCCTTAGTCCAATTAGAAAAGTACGGATTAGATGAACCGCGTATCCGCGTGAAACTCACAGACAGAGATATTATCCACACACTTAACATCGGTTCGACAGTTCCCCCGGAAAGTGGACAACAAGAACGTGTTTATGTGAAAGATGTTTATTACGAATCCGTCTATACTGTTCCTGATGACATCTACCCTCTTCTCAACAAAACCGCTTTCGACCTGCGTGATAAACGGGTTATCGATTTTCAACGTACCGCCACAAATCGCTTTTCTATTTCAATCAGAGGGCAAGAAGATGTTGTCTGCACAAAGGGCTATGATAATATATGGGAATTGCAAACACCGACTGGGAAAATAAAGACAGACGCGAAAGCGGTGGACGACCTGCTTTTTGGCGTCGATTCACTTGAAGCCTTCGCATTTGTTGAATCTTCCGCCAGAAACCTGGCGTCATACGGGTTAGCAGCACCGTCAATGAAGGTCGCTTTCACACAAAGGGGTGAAGAAAAGCCAGTAATTCTGCTTATCGGAGATTCGGCGGAAGATGAAACTGTCTATGTCAAATCTGAATATTCACCGCAAGTTGCTCGCGTTGAACGTGCTCTCATTGACAAGATTGCCTTAGGTGCAGCATGGTTACGAGATAAACAGGTTCTCAATTTTCATATTGATGCCGCGATCCGACTCACTTTACGGGGCGAGGATATAGATTCTTTTACATGCCAACGTCTTGGAACGAATTGGCGACTCACTGCCCCAGTGAAAGAGGAGGCGAACAATGCGGAAGTAAACGCTATCATCTATGAACTTGATAATCTAACGGCGGACACATTTATAGGGAACACTTCTGCCCTTACGGATAATACTACGGGCTTTAATAATCCTCACGTGCAGCTTACTATCGAACTGCGGAATCAGAAAGTATATACCCTGCAAGTTGGCAAAACAGAGGCGTCCGGACATTTCTATGCCCGACTTCAACATGCGCCAGATTTAATTTTTTTGCTTAATGCTGAACTCGTTCCAAAACTGAAAACGACGCTCGCCCTGCTTCGGATGCCTGAACAGTAAGTAAATGGTTGTCGGCTATCGGCTATCAGTATTCAGTAAAGAGATTTCTTTGTTAGAGATGGCTTGTTGCTGATCGTCGACGACTGATGTCTATCTGAGTGATTTAACGTTATGCAGACGTACATTATCGCAACAGCTTATTTCCTTTTTTTTCTTGAACTCCTTATCATTAGCCGGTCCTTTTGGTACGCGCGGCGCGAACGCAATAGG
The DNA here is from genome assembly GCA_022826805.1 of Candidatus Poribacteria bacterium. Taxonomy (GTDB): domain Bacteria; phylum Poribacteria; class WGA-4E; order WGA-4E; family WGA-3G; genus WGA-3G. The sequence goes on along the minus strand of JAJDUH010000028.1, from coordinate 74,611 downwards.
CAGAGACCAGCTTATACCCCAAAGGTAGCGGTTATCGCACCCCACTATGGCTGGGATGCTGACACAGCAGAACATGCCAAAGGACTGTTGCACCAAGACTATGCGGGTGTGTACGAAGTCTTCTTTGTGACACACCAAAAGGCGGATTCAGGGCATGATGTTTCTTATCCGCACCTATGCGAAATTGCCGAACCGTATCCGAATATCCATGTCCTATTAGCACCGAACATCATTGAAAACGAGCTGCCCCGTTCGCAAAAGGTGCAGAACCTCCTGACGGTGATAGAACAATTGCCAGGAGATATTGAGGTTATCGCGTTTGTGGATGCGGATGTTGCTATCCAAGAAAATTGGTTAACGTTGCTTGTCGACCCACTCCAAGAACCAGATATAGGAACGACAGTCGGCGGACGGTTCTATTTCCCCCAGACATGGAATATCGCATCTCTCGTGGAATCGATATGGGTAAACTTTCAGATGAGTGCACAAGGCGACCATCCACACACGATGGTGTGGGGTGGTTCTAATGCATTTCGACGTGAGATGCTCGAAAAAGCCCAGATCCTTCAACGTTGGGAAGAGGCAACAATCGAAGACCTCAACACAACGCTTGCAATGCGAGACGTTAAGCAGAAAATTCATTTTGTTCCAGACTGCGTAGCTATCACGCGAACAACTAATCGGACCTGGCACCAGATCGTAGAATTTACAAACCGTCAGATGATTATGACGTTTCACATGGGACTCTGGAGGCAATGGTTAGCGATTCTGATAGTGTTTTTACCGAAAGGTATCTGCGTGGTTGGATCAATTCCATTTTTATTTTATAGGGGCGAGTTGCTACCGATTGCCTTTATCCCTTTTCTGGAGGCATTCAGTTACCGGCTCTACTCGAAAAACCTACCGCGCTGGCTCCGAGAGATGCCGAAGGTCCGGCAGTCGATTGGTTTAACTTCCTACGTCACTTCAGCCTCACTATTTCTGGCGGGTCTCAACGCCGTATATGCTGTATTCCAGCGCAAAATCACTTGGGGCGGGGTGCGGTATGAGATTTTGTCTGCGACAAAATGTAGAGTTTTAGGTAGAGTCAAACCAAAACGGAAAGATATTGGTTGATGGTTGTCAGTTGTCAATCGTCAGTCGCCAGTGATTGGCGGTCGGCAGTTGGTCGTTAGCAGTTGGCGATTGGAAACCTCAACAAAGGAAAATTAAAACTGAATGTCCATGATGTTGCGAAAACATTCTTGTTTTTTTTTTCAAAATGTGGCATAGTATTTTTCAAGAAACCCCGTTATATTCATAAGAGGAGCGAAAGATGGGTTCAGAAAAAATCACCAAATCAGAAAAAGAATGGAAAGAACAACTTACACAGGAAGAATATCAGGTGACCCGGAAGAAGGGGACAGAACGCGCTTTTACGGGGAGATACCACGACTGCAAAGAGGCAGGAACCTATCATTGTATCTGCTGCGGAAGTCCACTCTTTAGTTCTGACACGAAATATGACTCTGGAACCGGGTGGCCCAGCTTTTGGGAATCTATTTCGCCTGACTCGGTTGAGACGAAATCAGATTTCAGTATATTTTTTATGCCGCGCACCGAAGTAGTTTGTAGCCGATGCGATGCTCACCTTGGGCACGTCTTCAACGACGGACCTGCACCGACGGGTAAGCGTTATTGCTTGAATTCCGCGGCACTCACACTGGTAAAAGTAGAAGATGAATCTTAAATGGTTATCAGGGCGCAGACTCCGTCTGCTGTCGGTTATTATGGTAAATCTTAGAATTACTTAGACATTATAAACCAGCGAGGTTAGGAAACCTCGCCTACCGCGAGAGAGAAGTGTTTATTTATTTTTAGGATCCACCATAGTTAAAGAAGTTTTCGGTTGACTCAAACTTCTCATTACTAACTGCTGACTGCTGACCGCTATAAACAAAGGAGAATTGATGGCACTACGTAGTCGAATCTCACCACGATTTTTTGTCAATGAACTCGCCAGTGCTATGTCGGAAGATTGGGATACTTCCAGCAAGTTCGTGCGTTACCAACTCGCTAAGGAAAGTTTTAACTGGCGACATCCGCTCGGTGCAAAACACGGTAAAGGCGATGCCATCCAACTGGTGAGCCTCCGTATTACCGATATGTGCAACCTCCGTTGCCACTCGTGTGGACAATGGGGCGATAACGGTTACTTGCTCGGGAAATCTATGAAAGAGCTCAAGCAGCGCGAGGTTCCGGTTGAAGTGTATAAAGACCTTGTGGATCAGATTGTAGATGCAGGCTGGTCCCCGGTGTGGTATATCTGGGGTGGCGAACCGATGCTTTACCCCGACATCATCGAATTGATGCACTACATCAAAGACCGTGGAATGCCGATATCACTGGTTAGTAACGCCACACATATTGCCAGACGCGCCGACGATATTCTGGAAACCTGCAAAATTATCTACTTGAGCGTTGATGGACCAAATGAGGATATTCACAATACACAACGTCCTGGGTTAACCCCAAACTACGATAACTTTAAAGACGTTAAGGCTGCGTTAGAAGTCCTCAGTGCGGCAAAAGAGAAGCGGAACATAAAGTTTCCTTATATTATTCCACTCAGCTGCGTTACGATGTATAATATTGACGTCGTTGTAGATCTCTATAAGTTCACGAGTCAATACGCCGACGCGCAAATTTTCTATTTGACCTGGTGGATAGATTCTGAATCGGCACAGGAACATACAGAAGATTTTGAGAACCGTTTCGGTTTCAAACCACAAACGCATTATGGGTGGATAGGAACATGGAAGGACTTCGACCACGGCGTCATCTTGGATCGTTTTGAAGAGATGGAAAATCTCTCCAACAAAGAACAGCGCTGTCCTCCTATTATGATGCCAAGATTAAACACACGTGGCGAAATTCAAACTTATTATACCGACCATCAGCAGACCTTCGGGTATAACCAGTGCGTCAGCATCTTCATGACGATGGAGATTGATAGCAACGGCGATGTTAGCCTTTGCCGCGACTACCACGACTATATCATCGGCAATATCCAAACAGACAAGGTTGTCGATATGTGGAATAATCAGAAAGCGATGACGTTCCGGAAGTCTGTGAGTGATGATGGACCTATGCCTGTATGCCGCCGATGTTGCGGATTGATGGGATTTTAATAGTTGTCGGTTGTTAGTTTTTAGTTGTCAGTTCGTAGGTTGGGTTGAGCGGTCATATACCGGCACCCCGGTTTTTGCACAGAACGCTAACAGGTGATCAACCCTTCAGAGAAAAGGAGGTCGTGAAACCCAACATGTTAGCTATTATCTACTATTAACACATAGGTTTTATAAAAGGATCTACTATGAAAATAGGATTACGTATTCCGGGCACAGCCCGTCAACTACCTTTTGCAGAGTTCTGTAAATGGTGTGCAGATAACGGGTTTGAAGCCGTTGATATTGGAGAAACGACTCCCGAAATTGTCCAAACAGCGAGAGATGCGGGCCTCGTCATCGGCTCTGCAGATCTCCCCGGGGTCAGTGACCTGCTGAGCACCAAAAAATCCAAACAGAAATCGGGGGCAGCAGCAGCAAAAGCGGCTATCGAAGCCGCTGCGGACAACGACGTTCATATCATGTTCTGCGTCTTTGTGCCAGGAGACGCGAGCCTCGGTCGGGCAAAAAACTTTGAGATTTGGAAAGAGACAATCCCACCGATCGCTGAGTTTGCGGCGTCGAAAGGTGTGACGATAGCCGTCGAAGGTTGGCCCGGTCCGGGACCTGCCTACCCTGCTCTCGGTTGCACACCGGAAATGTGGCGTGCGATGTTCGAGGCGTGCCCTTCTCCGGGTTTAGGACTCAACTACGATCCGTCCCACCTCGTCAGAATCGGCATCGACTACCTTCGCGCTCTTAATGAATTCGCGCCCTATGTTAAACACGTACACGGAAAAGACACGGACTTCGATGAAGAGGCACTCTATTTGCACGGCAATTTGGGACCGAGCTTCGGTGACGCCCGCGGTTTCGGTGAAGATTGGTGGCGCTACACCATTCCGGGTGATGGTATTGTGGACTGGCTGAAAGTGGTACAACGCTTAGAGGACGAAAACTTCGACGGTATTGTTAGTGTGGAACTTGAAGATTACCGTTATTGGCGAACATGGGAATCAGAATCTGACGGTTTGCGCCGCTCACGCGAATTTCTGGCACAGTATGTGCGGTAACGATCCAGCGTTTGTGTAGGCGCGTTCGACTATTCAGAAAAAACAACCGCGCAACTAAGGAGAATTACTATGAAGGAACTTCTTAATATGGGCATGACATCTTCACCTGAGAAGTATCTTACCCACCTCATCACAGAAGAGGAACGCACGTTTTTTGAAGAACAGGGTTACCTGTATATCCCGAACGCGCTCTCTACAGAGATGCGCGAACAGTTGCTAAACGCTGTAGATACCTTGCACAACAAAGCACTCGCCAACGGCAGAGCAAAGCCAGACTCACAGTGGGGTTGGTCGGATTTCTTAGGTGCTGACGATGCACTTTTAAATCTTGTTGATCAGCCGACAACATTACCAAAAGTGTGGGGAATCTTGGGATGGAATATTTATCTATACCACGCTCACATGCACGTCAAACCGCCAGCGGCTCCAGATGCTGAAGAAGGCGAAGGATGGCTGGAGTGGCACCAAGACAGTGGACGCGTTAATATCGAGTTGGAAACCGATCCACGTCCGCGTTTGTCGCTGAAAGTGGCATACTTTCTTACAGATGTTTCCGAACCTGGGCGGGGTAACTTCTATATCCGTCCGGGCAGCCACATAAAGTCAGATATGAACGTTCCATTGTCCGAAATTGCCCGAGATCCGCGCGAAGCGACTGCAGATGATGTCCCCGACGATGCCATGCCGGTCTGTGTAGAACCTGGAACCGCCGTTCTGTTTGATAGACGGCTCTGGCACTCGCGGAGTCCGAACCACTCAGATATGACCCGGAAGGCACTCTTCTACGGTTATGGCTATCGCTGGATTCGTCCGAAAGACGAGATGACGGTCGAACCTCTTTATGAAAAATGCGATCCGATTCGTCGGCAGCTGCTCGGTGCAGCCACCAGAAATAATGGACGCTACGTTCCCTCCGAAGACGACGTACCGCTCCGCGGATGGCTCATTGACAATCTCGGTGACAATCCCGCTTATGCAATGGGACCGCGACATGCTTAGTCTTTGCGTTCTCAAGGCGAGGTCGAGTGCCTCGCCTTTCTCATTTTAAAAAGGCGGAAAAAAAGAGGATAAAATGAATCGGGTTTTCACATGTCAATTAGAATTAGATTCTTAATGTCCAAAAAAAGAACACTTGCTCAGGTTTTTCAGCTAACTGTGTTTGCGATACTACTTGCATTAATTTTTAAATCAAGCAATCCAATACAGTCCACAGACTTAAAAAACTTTTCAATTTTTACCCTGATGTGGTGTGGTCTATCAGCTATAATGCAAAGGGGATGGATACCCGATCGCTGGTGGGCTCATATAATAGCGTTCGTGGGAACTTTCGTCTGGTCCCTTGTTATTTCCCGTTACATATAGAGCGGAAATCTTTGGGGAAATATACGGCGAGGGTACTCTCGGAGATCGTTCCTATAGGAAGGACTATCAACTGTTGGTGATCGATTGTTAGGAAGGGTACCTACAAGAAGAGGACAGCGGAGTTCTGTTACGACACACAGCGTGCGCCTACTACCTTTAAAACTGAATGGCTCTGGACATTCTTATTAGGGTTATTTAGTTTTAAGAATTTGTTTGGGAGTTTTCACCTTTTTTCGGGATACGGCGAGGAATGTAAAACTAAGACAAATTATGCTCTATAGCATAATTTGGAAACCTCGCCAACAGGTTTTGCGGGTCAAAAAGTACTAAACCTATTCACAAATATGAACTAAATATATAAACTAAATAGCCCTGACATTCTTATAGAGCACTTGATTATTTTCAGACTTCTGGGTATAATTAATACAAGTCATTTTTAAGGATAAAAAAAACCATACACTTTCACATTGGAGGAAGAAGTGGCTAGAAAAAAAATCAGTGTTATTGGTGCGGGGAATGTCGGTGCAACAGCAGCGTTTCTCATTGCACAAAAACAGCTCGGAGATGTTGTCTTGATAGACATCGTTGATGGTGTTCCGCAAGGTAAAGCATTGGACATGGCACAAATGGGGCCCGTAGAACTGTTTGATGCCGCGGTTGACGGAGATCTGGATTACGATGCAACGGCAGGCTCCGATCTCGTAATTATCACATCAGGATCCCCACGTAAACCGGGGATGACGCGCGAAGACCTGTTGCAAACGAACGCGAATATCGTCGGCAGTGTCACAGAAAACGTCGTGAAACAGTCGCCAGATTGTATCATCATGATGCTCACCAACCCGCTGGATATCATGACCTACCATGCATGGAAGGTCTCAGGATTTCCTTCACACCGTGTTGTCGGACAGGCAGGCGTGCTGGACTCGGCGAGATTCCGCTATTTCATCTCCCTTGAACTCGGTGTATCCGTAGAAGACATCCACGCTCTCGTTCTCGGTGGACACGGCGATACGATGGTTCCACTCCCACGCTATACCACCGTCAACGGTATTCCGATACCACAACTCATACCGGAAGATCGGATTGAAGCGATGGCACAGCGCACGCGCGATGGCGGTGCTGAGATCGTTAACCTTCTCAAAACGAGTGGCTACTATGCCGCCGGTTCCTCGTTGGCACAGATGGCGGAAGCCATCATTCTGGATAAGAAACGTTTGCTGCCCTGCTCTGCACACCTCACCGGGCAATATGGCATTAATGACCTTTATATCGGGGTTCCCATCAAGCTTGGCGGAAACGGTGTTGAAGAGATCATCGAAATCGAATTAACTGAGGACGAACTCGGGTCTCTACAACATTCGGCACAAACTTATCAGGAAGGCATTGCGTTGTTAGGATATTAGGCAGGTCCACAGACTTGTCTTCGTGTCGTAGATAATATTACCTAAGCTGCTACCTAATAACAGCGTAGGGGTAGGTTCCCGTACCTGCCCCTCCATTCCCTCATAAGTGCCTCAATGCTAAGTTATCTGACAATCGCAAAGTATTTGAATGGGATTCGCTGTTTCAAACGACTCTGGTATGAAGAAAACATTCCAGAAACAGCAGCACCTACCTCTCTGTCCCAACAACGACTTTTCGATCAACGTGCAGAAGTAAAAAATCACGCCTATCACCAATTTCCAGACGGTCTACATATCACTACTGAAAATTCTGAGATTGCTGTGCAAGAAACGGAAAACGCTATGCGCCGTGGCGAACGGTGTCTGTTTGAAGCGGCTTTTCGCCTGAATAGGACATTTGTGCGATGTGATATTATTCAAAAAGACAAAAACGGATGGCGAATTATTGAGATACGCGCATCAAAAAGAGTAAAAAAAGAATACTATCTTAGTTTAGCTTTACTAAAGCATGTGTTAGATGAACAAAACATATCCGTCTCTGCTACCCAATTGCTGCTTCTAAATGGTGAGTGTGTTTATCCAGAACTGTCTAATCTGTTCGTTATTGAAGACGTAACGGATACGGTCAGTCTGATACAGAAAAATGTCCGATACGATTTGCAGTCATTTGAAATGATCCTCAATAGAGAAGTTGCTCCAAATGTCCTAATCGGAAAAAATCTATGCAACCTGCCTCACGTATGCCCCTTTAAAGCGCGTTGTTGGGAAGCTGTCCCCAAAAATTCAGTTTTTACCATTCCGAGAATTCGAGATCCTGAAGCGACTGCGCTTGCAGAAAACGGTATTTTTCACCTCCCCGATCTCCCAACTGATTTTCCCCTGACGCCAACGCAAAATATTTACGTTAACAGCGTTCTCAATAACAAACCGACAATCAATAGTAGCGCAATCCGGCAGGAATTGGCAAAGTTGCGATACCCAATTCATTTTCTCGACTTTGAAGCCGATAGACCTGCTATTCCGATGTTCGAGGGTTTTACACCATACCAAGAATTCCCGTTCCAGTATAGTTGTCATGTACTTCACCCAAACGGTGAACTTACGCATCACGAATACTTACATACCAATCCAACCGATCCGAGTCTACCGCTTGCGAAATCGCTGCTCAGTCATATTTCTGACCGCGGTTCTGTAGTCGTTTACAACGCCATTTTTGAACGCGGGATACTTAAACAGTTAGCCGAATCTTTCCCCGAATATGCTCCGGCACTGCAATCAATTGCTAACAGGCTCTGGGATCAGATGGTGTTACTCAGAAAGCATTATGAACATCCTGACTTTTGTGGTTCCAGATCCCTGAAGGCGGTGCTCCCGGTTTTGGTGCCTCAGCTTTCCTATAAGCATTTAGACATCCAAGAGGGTGCGGACGCGCCAGCTGCGTGGAATTTGATGCTCAATACCAATAGCGAATCTGAGAAACAGACGTGGATTAAACATTTGCAAGCATATTGCAAAATGGATACACTTGCTATGGTTGAGATTCATAGCGTATTGCTTGCATCGTAACTTAGCAGAAAGTGAACACTTCAAACTAAAGAGGATTGCTGTGTCCGATATAATCTACAAGACAATTAGGAGGCTCAAAATTGCACGCGAACCTGTATTTGGCAACTGTTGTATCTGTGGAAGATATACGAAATTGACGTTAAATTCTGAATAGGAAACGCGAAAAGAGGCCAATCCAGCGGAACTTTCTTCTCAAAATCAATGACGAATTGGAGCAATTTACTGATCCCACCGAAAGATTTTATCTAAAACGGAAGGAAGTATTCCATCAAGTTCATGTGCTGCTTGAGCTTGGAGGGTTTTAATGCGGTTTACCTTCTCTTGGAAGTTGCTCAAATAGGCTACAATGCTCTGCTGCTCCTCAGGGGGTGGAACTGGTACTTTGAGGTTTGCAAGCTTCGTCGCGTTACAGTTGGGTTGAGCACTTCCACTGGTGTTTGCTGAAACCTGTGCCCAATAGTCTGGAGACTGGAAAAACGCATAGAGATACTGTGGGTTGACCAATTTAGTAACGCGAAGACGAATCAGATATGAAGCAAACACGGCTGTTGGGCACTTTTCAATGAGAAAACTCTTACCGGTCGTCGCGCCGGTACGAGCAAATAAAATATCGTCTTTCTGAAGAAGATATTTTTCTGGTTTCGGGCAGTCACAGTAAGGTCCCGTTTTCCAGTTGACTGATCCATCTTGAATGTCTGTAATGCGGAGCAAATGGGGTCCAATTTGTTCAGTCGTAGCCGAAGCAGTATACCCATACTGTGGTTTATCACACAACGCGCTTACATTTTTAACCGGCCAATCTTTACGAGGTTTTAAAATATCGCGATAATTAACGAGCGTTGAGTTAAACTAACTATAACTTAAGTTATCATCCTTTCATAGACATAGCACCCCTAATGAAGATTAAGAATTTAATTCGGTAATTTTTACTAATACTCGGTGCGATTAGGAATGCACGTCGCATTTGGGCAAGTACACCGCAAAACCGCACCTACCGGGCCTAGGGAACATAGAATTACCCAAATATTTTATTAAACTTCATATAGGGTGCGGTTGTTTGAATACGCCGCTTTCTATAGACATACCACCCCTACGGGGTGAAGAAATCATCTGAAAACCGATACTCTCACGCTTTTTGTGCGACCATGCTGGAGAGGATGCCGAGGATCTTATCGCACCGTTCAATTGCATAGGTCACCATATCAATGTGCAAACACTTTCCCTCCAATTTAAGGAACAGCCAATCTATTCCTGTTGTGGAAGCCCCATAAACGCAGGGGATATCATTCCCTCTCTCTGCATTAAAGCGTTGGGCAGCGAGCATCTCGGCGACACACTGTCCCATACCAAGTTTTAGGTCATCCTTCTTTGCTTCAACCAGGACGATAACGGGAGCCTGTAACAAATGCTGCACCGGCGATAGGCTCACTAAAAAATCGCACACCCCGGTTAATCCGCTTTCTTCATCAACACTGAATTCAATCCCTGAAAAAAAACTAATGCGATGATTGAATTGCTCACGGAGCTCAAACAGAATATCCGCAACAATGAGTTCCGACTTTGCTTTCTCTGTCCCTATTGCGGTAGCTAACTGAACCTTTTTCGTCAACACCTCTGTGAGATAGGAACTTGGAACTATCGCTTCTATTTCAGCAAAGAGTGCCGCCGATTCAACGATTTCTAATTGAAACGTTGTTACGACTGTTTCCAGCGTAAAATTGCTATAAGCCATATTTGTTCCTTCCTAATCTCCTATCTGCTGTTCACGCTTTTTGTGCGACCATGCTGGAGAGGATGCCGAGGACTCTGTCGCACTGCGCGATTTGGTAGGTTGCCATATCAATGTGCAGGCGTTTTTCTTCCAATTTGAGAAACACCCAATCTATCCCTGTTGTGGAGGCACCATAAATATAAGGGATATCATTCCCTCTTTCGGCATTAAAGCGTTGGGCGGCAAGCATCTCGGCGACACATTGCCCGAGTCCCAATTTCACATCGGTATTTTTTGCCTCAACAAGAATAATGACAGGTGCCTCTAAATAAAATTGGTTCGGCGATAGACTTACTAAAAAATCACACACACCAGTCAAGCCGTTTTCAATATCAACGCTGAAGTCAATCCCAGAAAACAAACTGATGCCGCGATCTAAGTGTTCAAGGAGTTCAACGAGCACGTCAGCGACAATCATTTCTGACCGTGCTTTCTCTGTACCGATAGCAGTGGCTAATGGTGCTTTCTTAGCTAATCCCGTAGTGAGATACTCACTCGGGGTCACTGGTTCTATTTCAGAAAAGAGCCCTGCTATGTCAACCTTTTCAAGCTGAAACGTTGGCACTACCGATTCTAAGGTGAAGTCGCTATACGCCATCGATTGAACCTCCCGTATGGCGGCAAGTCGTTGCCAACTTACTTTTTCTTCTCATCCTCGTTAACAACTTCATATTCAGCGTCAACGACATCGCTATCTGCTGATGCAGCATTGGGGTCGCCGGATGGTGCCTCAGCGGAAGCAGCACCTGCGTCCGCTGCTTGTTGATATATCTGTGCGGAAACTTCGTGCCAGACCTGCGTCAATTCGTCCGTTGCGGATTGGATTTCTGCGTGATTACTTGCGTCCAACGCTTGCTTGACCTTGGCAACAGCGGCGTTCACCTTCTCCTTGGCGGCATCGTCCATCTTGTCGCTCAATTCGCCTATGTTTTTCTCCGTTTCGTAAACCAGAGAATCCGCACGGTTACGAGCCTCGACTTCCTCGCGTTTCTGCTTATCCTCTTCGGCGTGGGCTTCGGCATCTTTTACCATCTGATCAATTTCGGCATCGCTAAGACCGGAGGAGGCAGTAATAGTAATCTTCTGCTCTTTGCCAGTTGCGGTATCTTTGGCAGACACGTTAAGTATGCCGTTTGCATCAATATCGAAGGTTACCTCAATCTGCGGTACACCTCTCGGCGCGGGTGGTAAATCGCCTAGACGGAAGCGACCGATGGTTTTGTTGTAAACAGCCTGCTCGCGTTCGCCTTGGAGGACATGTACGTCAACTGCTGTCTGATTATTCTCAGCCGTTGTGAAGACGTTCGATTTCTTGGTAGGAATGGTTGTGTTCCTGTCAATTAGACGTGTGAACATCCCCCCGAGGGTCTCAATACCGAGTGAGAGTGGCGTAACATCAAGTAAGAGAATGTCTTTAACTTCCTCATCACCGGAGAGTACACCGCCCTGAATTGCGGCACCGATTGCGACGACTTCATCGGGATTCACACCTTTGTGAGGTTCTTTGCCAAAGAGTTGCTCTACAGCCTCTTGGACTTTAGGCATACGGGTCTGTCCACCGACGAGGATAACTTCGTCAATGTCGGAAGGATGCATCTCTGCATCAGCGAGTGCTTGCCGGCACGGTTCGAGCGAACGTTGGACGAGATTATCTGTAATTTGTTCCAGTTTGGCACGTGTGAGCGTCAAGTTAAGGTGTTTCGGACCGCTGGCATCGACAGTGATAAACGGCAAATTGATGTCTGCTTGTAACGTACTGGAGAGTTCACACTTTGCGGTTTCTGCCGCCTCTTTCAGGCGTTGTAGCGCCATTTGATCATTGCGTAGATCGATCCCTTGGCTACTGAGGAATTCTTGCGCCATCCAGTCGATCACCGCTTGGTCAAAATCGTCACCACCGAGATGGGTATCACCGTTTGTGCTTTTCACCTCAAAGACACCTTCTCCGATTTCCAGAATAGAGATGTCAAATGTCCCACCACCGAGGTCATAAACGGCAATTTTCTTATCACCTTCATTTTGCAGCCCATAGGCGAGCGATGCAGCAGTCGGTTCATTGATAATCCGCTCAACCTCTAATCCAGCAATTTTGCCAGCATCCTGTGTTGCCTGACGCTGTGAATCGTTAAAGTAGGCAGGAACAGTGATAACGGCTTTTGTGACTTCCTCTCCGAGATAGGTCTCGGCAGTTTCCTTCATTTTCCGTAAGACCATAGCGGAGATTTCGGGCGGTGAGTAATCCTTGCCATCAATATTTACAGCGACGTCACCGTCTGTATCGGATTTTAATTCATAAGGGACACGGGAAGAGTCAGCACCTATCTCGTTATATTTCCGCCCCATGAATCTTTTAATCGAAAAAATTGTATTTTGAGGGTTTGTGATCCCTTGTCTTTTAGCAACGAGTCCAACGGGGCGTTCTCCTTCTTTGGTAAAACCGACGACCGAGGGGGTTGTTCGATTTCCTTCGGCGTTTTCGATTACCTTGGCATCACCACTTTCTAAGACTGCCACACATGAATTTGTTGTGCCTAAATCAATTCCAATAACTTTGCTCATTTTCAAATGCTCCCTTGTATAAGTAAACTTTGGACAATTTTTCAGGTTCTGATGTAGAAAAACTTTTTATGCAGAGGCTGCCCTCTCTGGAATATTATTCGAATCGTCCAAACCTTCTATAATGAATAGTAGCAATATTTATGCCAATATTAATTGCTTGAAACAGCTAATTTTCTGCTGAATGTCTGCCAAATTGGCACAATCTTAAATGGACAGAGATCTCAGCAGTCAATTTGACTTACTGCGAACACCGGATCTCTGTTTGAGGCGTCCCCATGTTGTCGGCAGTTTCGATTCAGGGTCAACTGTCAAGATATCTTGAATGCCATCTTGAATTTCTTTGATTTCATCTTGCGAGAGACCGCGGTTAAAGAGTGCGAATTCATCAATATCGCCGTTATAGTAGCGGTTTAGGGCGGGCGGTTCCTCCATTCCAACCATAAGCGGAGCATCAATCGGGACAAACTTGTCGCCAGTTTTGGGGTAATCTATTAAGACTTCGCCATCAAGATAGACTGTCCACCATTTCCCACTCTGAAACGAAACGGCGACGTGTTGCCACTTGTCTTTGACGACATCGCGCGGACTTTGTGCGGGGACAGCACGCCCACCTGTTAATTTCCAACCCATCCATATGAAAGGCACAAGTTTGCTTTTTATCCCTTGGCACTTAATCGGTGGAATCATAACTCTTGTCATTGCTTTGTTCTCATCCGCTGTACTAACATGTTCGTCAAGTGATGAGACAAATCGGATTAGTGAGCGAAAAAAATCCTGCTTAATTTGCGAATCTCGGCTCATCCGTAAATCCTTTTAATACTCACCGCGTGCATTCCAACCCGGATATTGCTCTTCCAACGCTTCAAGCGTTTGTAGCGTATAATATGGGTGTCCGGCAGGTGGAAATCGGAAAACCTCGCGCTCTGCTGCTGTTAGCGTGCCGATGAATTTCGAGAATGTCGCGTTCCGACCTTTGTCCGTATAGTGCCGAAAGCCTTCCCAATAGTGGTCTGCCCGTCCTAAACCGAATCCCCACGTAAAGCGTTGTCCATCTTCACGTAGATAATCGCTTGCCGAGTGCAACGTGTAGTTGTTAAAGATACACACGGTTCCGGCTTTGCATACAAGTGCTTCATATTTAGAAGTATCTCGTCCATGCTCCTTAGCAAGTAGTCTAAGCGGTGCTTGGTCTTCATCAACATCCTCAAGGTGTACCCAAAATCCGATTTGTCCGAACTCACGATCACTTTCGGACTGTGGTAGCAATGAGTTGTTCCCATTGTCAATATGCAAATTGCTTGGATCGCTACCGACACCCGGACCTTTAAATCCGGGATAGCGTGCAATCATACACCCAGCACGATAGTGAATATGCTCCGTTTTCAAAAATTTACGGGCGAACGCCCACGCATCGTGGTCTATGATCGCACGCAATAAAGCCATTTCAGCGGGCGGAAATTCCGTCAAAATTGCTCCGCCCGGCGGTGGGTCGTCCTTAACTTCTTCCCATGTCGGAAGCACACGGCGTTGCGCGGCTTGCATCTCCGCAAGTTGTTCACCTGAATAGTAGTCCGGGACAATTAAGTAGCCTTTCGCTACGAGTTCATCAAGCTGTGTGTCAGTGAATTTTTTCGGCATGGTTGCCTCCATTGGAGAGGTGGAGTGGATTTGAAAAAGAATAGGTTAAAAATTTTTGCTGATGAACTTTGACAATCAAAATGAGGGGCAAAATCCACCAGCAAAATTGGGAACTCCCCCAGACGGACTCGAACCGCCGACACGATGGTTAACAGCCATCTGCTCTACCGACTGAGCTATGGGGGAATGTTATCGTTAATTATAACCTATCTCACCAGCGATTGCAAATTAAAATCTGATTTTTAGAAGATTTTTCCAAAAACAAAACTTCTATGTAAGCATGTACAACGCCAAATAATTATGTCTATCCCCACCTAAGATGAAGCGGAAAACGTTTTCTCGAACTTCGGCAACCAACGTGTGAACAACGCCACTGCCTCTGTATCCTGACGGTCCGGCGAGAACATATAACGAGATTTGCCGGCGTAAGATAGGGTATAGAGACCATACGCCGCGGGCCCAACTGCAACAATCCCAGCCACTTTACCGATGTCAAATCGTCCTCTTGGTGCTGACTTGAGGTTAATCCACCCGTAACGTGTACCTGCCCCAATAGCGATTAATCCAAGAGCATTACCGCCAAACGCAAAGATACCGACAGAAAACGCCCCCACTGCAACAATCCCAACTGAGCACGCACCAATAGCAACAAGTCCTACTGATAAAGCGCCAACTGAAATAAAACCAATACTGATTGCTCCAAATGCGATATCACCGACTATCCATGGCGCAAGGGTGTTTATCCATCCTAATTTTGAGGCGAATTCTCTGTTGAATAGCAAAACTGTGTACACCGAAAAAACAACAAAGTATAGAATGCCGATGACCATCCACCATTTCCAAAAATAAGCATCAAACGTTTTTTGGAATCTTTCGGAACTGAGTGTCTTTGACATACCCCTGTCCTCCTATCTTTATTCTTTAAGCGTGTTTTTGCCTTAGCCATCTCCGTAAATCTAACCTGCCTTGCAAAAAGCCCCAGAGGACACCGACAACGAACCATACCCGGAAACCTATCGAGCCAACCTGTAAAGCGATGGGATAAAACCTGCCTGCTGTTCCCTGGTAGCGCCACTCTCGGGGAGGATCATAGTACTCCTCGTAGAAGTAATCAACAATCTCAAAAACAGACAGATGTCCCGAACCGATAGGTGGAGATATAGGCGGATTACCTACAGCCGTATGAAAGATAAACGCTACGGCGAACATCCATAAGCACCCGACCACAAATCCAAGTAGAACTCTCAGAAAC
This sequence comes from Candidatus Poribacteria bacterium, assembly GCA_022826805.1. Taxonomy (GTDB): domain Bacteria; phylum Poribacteria; class WGA-4E; order WGA-4E; family WGA-3G; genus WGA-3G. The sequence goes on along the minus strand of JAJDUH010000028.1, from coordinate 58,838 downwards.
AGAACGCCGAGCAAACGAAGACCGACCTTGAATTTCTGCAGGAACATGATTTCCACCTCTAATGAGAGTTTTAGAACGCAATTGCTCGTATGGTATAGCCCCAATGTTTAGCGGCGAACCGTGTATGACGTTAGGTATAAATTTTAATTTCTTCAGGGTTTATAGCAACGATACGGGAAATGCATTCAAGTTCGTCTTCGGATAGCATTTGGGCAATGTCCTCCCAGACTCGGTACTCCCGTTCTGAACGTTTGTATTCGTAGATGTCAAATTTACGACTGATGACAAGGATTCGGATGTGTTCATCTCCATCGTCAAAAACGTCAACGAAATAGTCTGGATCTGGGAAAGAGCCTGTTCTGAGCGTGTCGTGAATTTTTTGCTTTAAGATTTCGCATGCCATATCTCTACCTCAATTACCAAATCTGAACATCTTCTGGCGTTGCACCAATCAATAAAGAGACATGTCCCCATTCTTCATCTGAAAGATGCTTTAAAAGTTCGTCCCAGATAATATCGCTTCTGCCTCCCATAGTGTGTCCATTGAATTTTCGGCTGACAACGACAACATGGATGAGATCGCCGGCTCCATCAGAAACATCAATGAAATCTTTACTATCGCTGAAATACCCAGTTTTGAGAGTATTATGAATTTTTTGTTTTAGTATTTCACATGCCATTATGTAAATCCTCTGTCAGAGGTTATTGTTTATTCAGTGCATAAACTTTTCAATATTGGATGAAATTAAGGTTGCACAGAAAACACCACAACTTTACCCGTATCAATCCACCGTGCTGCAACACTCCGTCCCGGAATCGCAATGTCTTCATATTCAAACCGCTCCGTCCCAAAATTCGCGAAGATCTCAACCATATTCCCAAACTCGGTACGTTGGATTTGCTTATCATCACGCAACCATTCAAAATCTGTCATCGTCTTTCCACCAATCTGTTGATGCAACGGTGAGAAGAACGCGTAGTACCGCTTTATCCACGCTTTATGTTTTGCAAATCTTGCAGTATTCAGGTGATACAACGGCGGGACGTTGTAGAGCAACTCTAAGAGTGCTACTGTCTCTACTGCATTTTTAAATTTGAGACTGCTATAACCCCAATGATGTGTCGTCACCACAGAATCGTGGAATACTATCTGGTAGAGCGGTAACCGAAAACGCGGGTCGTAATAAAGATAGAAGTAACGCGCTTTGAGAGGGACTTGTTTAACGTGAATCGCAGGGGCTTCGGGGGGCCAGTATCCGCCTATATAGTAAGGCGAGGTTTTATCCTTCATATCTGGATCACCCCATCCAATAACGGGAGTCATCATCCCGTGAGCGAAGTGGATTGTCCCTGTAGCGTAAGCGGAACCGCCTTCTGAACCGACGACCATATTGTGCGTATCCCGAATCCACGCCATACGCGCAAGTCGCGCCTTCATGTCATCTAACTGCGTTGCGGGGTGCGATGGCGAATAATCGTCAAAGAGTTCGCCATAAGCATCACAATCAATAAACCACGAATTAAAATCCGTTGGCATCTGTGTGACGATACCATTAACACGACTTTCGACATACGGCTGTGCAACCAGTGGACTTAAGTGATAGCCTTTCTGTTTAAACCCTCTATTCTTTGTGCCATCAGTGTTGACAATCGCTCCACTCTCGTAAAGGAACAGGTCAAATTGTGCGGTTTCCCATGTGTTCTTTTCGTTTGGATGATGGATGCTATGGTAGGAATCGTAGGGTCCAACCAGATAACCGAGTTTTTTCGCCTTCTCAACGGCAGCGAAATGCCGAAACCCATCCTGCCAAGAGTCAGCACCGAGCCAGAGTCTATCCAGTCCATTTCTCGAAAACCGTTCCAGCAGTTTCACAGACAGACCATCACCCCACTCATTTGGATGTCGTAGTGTATTTGGAAACGCTGCGTAGAGCAGAAGACAGTTACGCCGATAAAGTTCCGGGAGTGATAGTGTGGACAGCTTTCGCGAGAGCAACTTCTCCGTCTCTGGTGTAAAAGAAATCCCGGTCCAAGCGTACGGCTTATAAAAATTCGGTTTCTCAAGCTGCGTACTTATTGCACGGCTCACAACCCGTAAGATGTGATTGGACGGATGGACTGATTGAGCGATATTTTGCACAGCTGTCTGCGCCTCTGTGCTCAGTCGTGAAAATATATGTTCCTCAACAGCCTTTGCTGTCCATTCATCGCCACCGCGACTGAGTTTTGTGGCGAACGCCTTCCAATCTGTCACGTCGTATTGACTAAGCATCTTGCCACCCCACAGGTAGGCGTGAGCGGCACCGAGTAACTTCTCTGCCTCAGGTGTCTTTTTAACTTTTTCAGCAAAAGACACAAATTCACCATTCTGCTGCAACCATTTCCGATATTCTTTGGCAGGAGCGACAGGTGATGCTGCACCAAGTGAGATACGGACACCGTATCTTTTTTCTTTCCAGTTCGGTGTGAAGGTGTGCGATACCTGCATACCTAAGGCATCCGCTGCGGTCTTATTGAATAGGATTTGGTTGTTGAATGGGTTGGTTAAAATATAGGTGAGTGTTCTTTCGTCAAGATCCAGACCCCAGAATGGCATGGAGAGCCCCGCGGTTGTATTTATCGGTCCGCGTTGAGATAAAAAGTCCTGCCACGTAGTGTCATTTTTTGGCACATAACTTCCCTCAAAAAAAGGGAAGATATAGCCTTGGATAGCCTCCGTGTTTTCGATAACCGGCCACGTTAAAATTTGCGTATCGTCTGTAGGCGTATCTTGAATGAATTCAAACGTTAGTGAATCCCCTATCAGTTCAGCTTGAACGCTAAGCAAACGCTCTGGCAGCTTCCATCTGACAACATTGCCGTCCTGAAAAAGATCCGTCACGAAACCAAGTCTCGTCTGCTCGGAGGAAATTTGTATTGTTATTTCTGTGTCTTCAGGATAAGCGGTCACGGCAAGCGATTGCGGAACGATTTCCACTGCCCATGTTGTATTACTAAGACGTATTGATTCAAGCGTGTCGCTCATACTGGTAGCTGCTGAGAAAAATAACACTATACATAAAATATGAGATTGAAACTTGAACAATGGTTTCTATCCTCATTCAAAAAGTTCTGAGACTTTACACGAAAAGCCTTCCACGACCTCTTCACCCGTAAGCGTATCTTCGCGCGTAAACGTTTCAATGTCTGTTTCCGAACGATACACCGTCACTGTTTTTGCCACAGGTTCAATCACCCAGACGAGATGGGTTCCTGCACTCAGGTAGGTGAGTGCCTTTTCAAAGACACGGAACAGAACATCTGTTGGGGAAACGATTTCAACAGCAAGGTCGGGAGGGATTGAAAATGCTCTGCGCCTGTCATCAGGCAATCTCGCTGACGAAACAAACGCAATATCTGGTATCAGGAACCTATCGCCAATCTTAAAACCGGTGTCCGATGTGTAGACACGTCCCAGTTGATTTTCGCGAACATACGGGCCTAAAAGTAAAAATAAATTGGCACTAATATCGCCGTGTTCTCCGGATGTCGGTGGCACAGGTATGAGTTCTCCTTTCACATATTCATATCCCTCTAAATCGCTTTCAAGAAACTCCTCAAGCGTCATATCGGTTTCTATGGATGTAAGAGGAACTGTAGCCTGTTCGGAGTTAATTTTGATTGTATCCATCAGAACACCTCCATTTTGGATAGAAATCCTTTACCTGGACAATTCTTCCCACAGTGCCCGATAAAAATTCATCACGCGCTCAGGATCAGAACTTCCCGCTATTTCTGCCAGGGTATATCCCGAATATCCAGACGCTTTCAACGATGTGAAGAGTTCCCGCCAGGGATACTCGCGTCGGTGCAGTTCTGTAATATGCACCAAACCGATCTTGCCTTTCACGAGGTTGAGATTGTTCTGGATAGAGCCGTTTTCCACCTCACCAAAGTTGGAATTCCAGCAGACGTAAACGTTCTTATGATCGGCGATGTCGATAATCGTACGGATATGCCGAAGTTCAGAGGTGCCGCCGCCGTGTACTTCTAACCGAATCTGCACACCGAGGTCTGCGGCGAATGCGCCACATTCTCGCAATGACAGTCCAATTTGTTCCAGTGTCTTTTCAACAGGCACTTCTTCAGGGAGACCGTTCGGACGCACCTTAACGCCGGGTGCACCAACATCAGCCGCCAATTGAGAATACAACTTTGTCCCTTCTATATTCTCACGAACCACAGCCTGATCGACAGAGTGATAATCAAACGCTGAGCCCAAGCCAGCAATCTCAATGGGGGAGTCATCGAATTGTCGCTTTACCGCTGCCCGTTCGCTTGCCGAAAGTTCGACTTCAACGCCATGGGCGTGCGTTGTCCGCAATTCCACACCCTTGAATCCTGTTTCCACACATTTTTCAATAATTGTGGGAACATCCCAATCTTTAGCCATATTGTAGGTTACTAAACCAAGTTTCATAAAATTTCCTTTTATTCAAAAAGTTCTGCGACTCGGCACGAAAACCCTTCAACGACATCTTCACCGCTGAGGGTATCTGCACATGTAAGTATTTTGATATCTGTTTCAGAACGGTACACAGTTACCGTCTTTCCGACAGGTTCAATAATCCAGACAAGCCGCGTTCCGGCATTGAGATAGGCAAACGCCTTTTCAGTAACACGATACTGGATATCTGTTGGGGAAACGACTTCAACGGCGAGATCGGGAGGCACAGGAGATACCTGGCGTCTGTTCTCAGGTAACCGCGCTGTTGAAACAAACGCGATATCGGGTTTAACCAATCGGTCCCCTAATTTAAAATCTGTATCCGCCGGATACAAACGCCCCAACTGATTCTCACGAACATGAATACCTAAAAGCAAACTAAGGCTCATACTAATATCACCATGCTCCATTGTCGGTGGTGCCATCGGTATTAATTTCCCTTTCACATATTCATAGCCTTCTAAATCGCTTTGAAGAAATTCTTCCAGGGTCATGTCCGTTTCTATAGAGGCAAGGGATAGCACTGCTTGTTCATAGCCATTCTTTGGAATATCCATCAGAATTTCTCCTTCCTTGATACTGCCTACTTTTCAATTGCATCATACCGGATTTTTTGCTATAATGTTCCCCAAATTAAAGAGTTAAGGAGAATACCGTCATGGCTTATGCACTTGAAGACGAATTTGGTGACATCATCGGTAAAGCCCGACGCGGGCAAAACTTATCTCAGAGCCAAGCCGCCACCGCTGCCGGTATCACGGAGACAGAACTTGCTCGTATGGAACAGTATACCTTAAAACCGACAGAATCGCAAGTCTTTCGTCTCGCGGAAATCTTCAATTTAGATGGTAACAAATTACTTGATATTGCGACAGAGCAATGGGAACCAGAACCCGTTCAACTGACGAGCGATGCCAATCTTGAAGTTATCACAATTAGTGCTCCTGTCGGCGGATGGCCCGTCAACGCTTATCTCTTGATATGCAAAGCCACCGATGACACCGCGATTATCGACACCGCTGCACACCCAGATCTCGTTTTGGAACAAGTAGACGATCGCAACGTAAATCCAACCGCAATCCTTTTGACACATGCCCACAGCGACCACACCGATGGGCTAACGCAACTCCAAACCGCTACCGGATGCGAAACTTACATCCATAAGAACGAACCGAAACCGCGAAGTAACAAGCAACTGCTTGAAGTCGCACACGGAGATGTCCTCTCTGTTGGCGAACTCATGGTAACCGTTGTCAATACACCCGGGCATACGCCTGGCGGTTGTAGTTTCCTGACCCAGAGCGCAGCGTTCGTCGGTGATGCGATCTTCGCTGGTTCTGTCGGAGGTCCCAACATCTCTCTACAGGCTGAAATTGACAGCGTCCGTGACAACCTACTCTCGCTTCCTGACAAGGTTAGACTCTTTCCAGGCCACGGTCCTTCTACTACTGTGGGTGAGGAGAAATTACACAACCCATTTTTCTAAACCTACCGCTGGCGAGGTTTTTAACCTCGTCCGTCTTCGAATAAAATAGGTAGGCGAGATTTCCAACCTTGCCATGCTAATGTTCAATTAATTCTAAAATCTACCGTAAATGTTCTCCTATCTGATCCAACGTTTTCTTTCGATCGGTTTGTCCCTTTTAGCGGTATCGCTCCTTGTCTTTTTTATGGTGCATCTCATTCCGGGCGATGCCGCTGTCGCTATTTTGGGGGAACGTGCTACGGAAAAAGCACTCACCGAGCTTCGAAAGGAGATGGGACTCGACAAACCCTTGTATTATCAATACGGTAAATTCTTGTGGGATATCGCACACCTCGATTTTGGACGCTCCTTTAAAACAAAACAACCCGTAATCGACGAAATCAGACGCTACTTCCCAGCAACGGTTGAGCTAACCCTTGCAGCGATGGCTTTTTCTATCCTTTTCGGCATCGCTGCTGGCGTTATTGCTGCCGTCTCTCGTGGCACGTTTTGGGACTATTTTTCCATGTCCGTTTCCCTCGCTGGCATCTCTATGCCCATCTTCTGGCTGGGATTGATGCTCATCCTACTTTTCTCCTATTTTCTCCCGATTTTCCCCAGTACAGGACGCTTAGATGTCGTTTTGGATTTAGACATCCAGTCCCGCACAGGCTTCTATCTTATTGATACACTTCTGGCAGGAAACTTTGCCGCCTTTCGGAACGCCATCGCCCATCTAATCCTTCCCGCAATTACATTAGGCACGATCCCGTTAGCGATTATCGCCCGAATGACCCGCTCCAGTCTACTTGAAGTCCTGAATCAGCCTTATATTATAACGGCGTATGCGAAAGGTTTACCGCGTTGGAAGGTTATCAGCAAGCATGCCATGAAAAATAGTATGGTGCCTGTTTTGACGATTATCGGATTAGAATTCGGTTACCTCATGGGTGGTGCAATCTTAACCGAGCATATCTTCTCTTGGCCCGGACTCGGCTCGTGGTTGCGTGCCGCCGTTGAGGCGCGCGATGTCCGTGCCGTCCAAGGCGGTGTGCTTTTCGTCGCAGCTGTCTTTATGCTCGTCAATCTTGTCGTAGATATGTTGTATGCCTATTTCGACCCGCGTATCCGAGTGGAGGCGGCGACCAGATGAACACGCCGGAAACCGTTACCAGTCAACCATATGTCTTGCGGAAGTTACTGCGACATCGTTCTGCCACTATCGGGGCATCCATTATACTCTTTTTTATTTTTATCGCTATTTTTGCTCCGCTCATAGCGACACACGATCCGAGACACGCGAACGTTGTTGAACGGCTTAAAGGTTGGTCGGATACGCATTATCTCGGCACCGATGGCGTTGGACGAGACATCTTCAGCAGGATCGTCTATGGTACGCGTATCTCTCTGAAGGTTGGACTCATCGCTATGACTTTTTCGATCGGGTTCGGTACACTATTTGGGGCAATCGCTGGTTATTACGGGGGTAGGCTTGATAACTTGGTTATGCGCGTGATGGATATGATGCTTGCCATGCCAAGCATTCTCCTCGCGATGGTCATTGTCACCATTTTAGGGCAGAGCCTCACGAATGCGATTATTGCTGTTTCGATCGTCTATATCCCCCAATACGCCCGCATTTTGCGCGCTGCAGTCCTCAAAGTCCGAGAGTTAGACTACGTTGTCGCCGCAAAGGTGATTGGTGCGAGTGACAGTCGAATCCTCGTAACAACTGTGCTCCCAAACTGCATTGCCCCCCTGATTGTCCAAGCCACTTTAGGTATCGGTGCGGCGATTTTAGATGCAGCAGGACTCAGTTTCTTAGGGCTCGGCGCAGAGATCGGCGAACCGGAGTGGGGCGCGATGCTCAATGAAAACAGGAAGTTTATCCGTCGTGCACCGCTTACTGTCACTGCCCCCGGTATCGCTATTTTCCTTATCGTCTTAGGTTTCAATCTCCTCGGCGATGCTCTTCGAGACGCGCTTGACCCGCAAATAGATTAGGTTGCGGATAAGAGATAGAAGACAGATGCTGTGCTCATTATGTATTGGTTGATGATTTTTAGCCGATTTTGATTGATGATTATGCTATAAACCCATAATGTATCAAGGCTTAGACAGGTTGATGATTCGGTTAATGTTTTGGACAATTTTAGGTTAACGATTGTACTGTTATGCTATACTACAACGGGGATTTGGGTGGTTAATGATTTGGTTAACGATTATAGTAAAGCCGAAAAATATGTGAACATAATAGAATCTAATACTTCATCGCTGCTGGCGAGGTTTCCTAACTTCGCCAATTTCTTAGGGTCCATTTAATTGTAGACTTTACTATAAATGCAATATGGAGAGATGTCCTCAATAAACAGCCCTCGGAAACCACCAGTGATTGATTTTCAGCACCAGGTTCTTTGCCCCAACGGAGCAATATGTCTATAGAAAAGTATATCAGAAAATGGCCCCACTCCAGCGGAGTGCTATGTCTATAGAATCTAAACAGAGCCATTCAATCGTCGGTTTTTCGATCCGTTTTTGAAACTCCAGACCCGGTAGACATGGTTTCCTAACCGTGCTGGATCCCCAAAAAAAGACGTGAAACACAATAATTTCTTAAAACTGAATGGCTCTGAGAATCTAAACGAAAGGAATTGAAATTTTTAGCATTTTAAGATAGAATATACTCAAATGTAAGAGGTGGCATCAAAAGACGTGGCCTCTGCACAAGACTAACCGCCGCAAATTCACTTTATGTGAGTAACAGATATGAACACTTATCGAGACATGGATATACTTAATACTTCCGCAAAAGTCACACAATCTTGCTCTGCCCGGTATATGCCCGATTCCCCTGTGTGGCGTATGTTTGCAAGGCTTCATTTTCTTGATAATAGCCAATTAATCATCCCCCCACTTTACGAAAATTAAGTGTGTAAAAATAAAGTGTATACACTGCCATGGCGTTTTAACCAACAATGTGGTTTTATTGCCCCTACACGCCTGTCCGGAAGGACGGGCTATTTTTATTTTCCTATTTTTTCTTTTGACTTTGAGGATAAAATCCAGGCCCGCTTATTTTCCTGCATCCATGTTGGAATGGGCCTCTATCCGCGTCCTGACGCCGTCTGCTACCGACTTGACCCTTCCCAATCCCTTTAACGGACGATCTCTGCATAATTATCGGCTTTCCTATAATTCCCTACAAAGCTTATGGAGAAAATTTTTATGGCAGTAACTGAAACTATTTTGCCACTTTTGCAAAACTTCCAAGGTGTTGAATCGCTCAAACAACTTTTCTGGATAGAACTCAATTACAATCGTGCTAATACATCCGTTGATAGCCTTCCCAGCGGTACTAAAAATCTTGTCGCTGAAGATCCCCTTTGTCTCGCCACTGGTGGAAAATACAACGATTTTCACGTTATTTATGTGAAACTCAAAACGGAACAACTCCGAAAAACGGATGAACGTCAAGTTATCACACATCTCCAAACCCGATACCCAGATACTCTCTATATTTTCAGTAATGTTGCACAAGATCAATGGCATTTTATTAACGTTAAACTTGTCCGGGAGAAGCAGGAAAAAACCGAGCAGCAACGCGCAAAACCGTTAGCACAGCGTAATCTCTTCCGGAGGATCACTATTGCCCCCGATGAGCGACTTCGCACGGCAGCTGAACGGATTGCGATGCTTGACCTTCAAGAAATAGCAGAACAAGGCACGTTCTGGGATGACCGAGAGCTGCTTACTGCTTTAGAAATCAGAAAAGGGCACGAGGAAGCTTTCAACGTTGAAGCGGTTACAGAGGCATTTTTTGAGGACTACAAAGGTATTTTCAGACAACTCCAAGATGAACTTTATCAACAGACATACGATGCAAAATGGTCACACGATTGTGCTCAGCAATTCCTTAGTCGATGTCTTTTTCTCTACTTCGTGCAGAGAAAACGATGGCTTGGAGGTGATACCGATTTTCTCCACACTTTTTGGGAGGCATATCGAAAATCATCCCAACCTACAGACACTTTCGTTAAAAAGTGGTTAAACGTGCTGTTCTTTGAGGCGTTTAATAATAGGCCTTGCGGCGGTTATCGGTACTTCCCAACCAAAATTCGAGAAATCTTGCAATTTGCTCCCTATCTCAACGGTGGGTTATTTCGTAAAAATGATCTTGACACTGATTACCTCGTTAGTGTTTCGGATGCCTTGTAGGGGAAAATTTTCGATTTCTTTGAAAAATACAACTTTACCATTGCTGAAGATACACCACTTGATCAAGAAGTAGCAGTTGACCCAGAGATGATTGGTAAAGTCTACGAAAGTCTTGTTTCTGTAGAGGATGAGGAGAGAGGCGATGCCGGTATCTTCTACACACCGCGCATTGAAATTGACCTGATGTGCAAACTTGCACTTGTTGATAACCTGGCAAATCATATTGGGACTGAAGACGACAAACATCTCTTTTATGAAACATTTTTCGCTTTTGAACCAGAGGAGAAAACGGAAGCAGATAAGAAACTTAATGATGCTCATTTGTGGGAAGATGTCTAAGTAGTGTTTACATTTTTTTACCAGTAATAAGTATAGCTGCGAAATGGACGAATCCGAGGTATCGACTGGCGTATTTATCATAGCGCGTTGCTACACGCCGATACTGTTTCAAGCGATGAAAGAAACGCTCAATGACGTTGCGAAGTTTATACAAATCTTCGTCATAAGGACGGACTTCAACGCCGTTCTGCCGTGGACGAATCACCGCAACTCCGCCTTGGACGACAATACTGGCTCTCAAGGCATCTGAGTCATAGGCTGCATCGGCAACAACGCCACCACACGTATACCCTTGAATCAACGCAGGGGCTTATGTCACGTCATAACGCGCACCTGCCGTCAAGAGAAAACGCAAGGGGCTAAACGCATCACTCACAGCCGCATGGAGTTTCGTGGTAAAACCCCCATGGCTTCGACCCAGTGCCTCATTTGCTTGACCTCCGTTTTTTTTTCGGGGCACCCGCTGCCGACGAGTCTGCCCGCAGAATCGTCGAGTCAACGAGGAGGGCAGAGATTTCCCCAGCGGCATGGAAATGTTCATGGAGTTTTTCAAAGACCCCGGCATCGCACCAGCGCCCAAAGCGTCTATAGATACTATTCCAATATCCATAGGCTTTGGGAAGGGCACGCCAAGTTGCTCCTTCTTTGGTCATCCACATGATGGCTGAGAGAAAGCGTCTACAGTCTTCAGGGTTACCGACATAGATGTTTGAATACGCTTTGAGAAACGGGAAGAGGCTCTCCCAAGCCGCATCAGAAATCACGACAGGCAGGTCTTGAGTTACGTCTATCTTTTGAGTTTTCATACGACATAGCATACCAAAACCTAATCATACTTTCAATAACTTTTACAATGTAAACACTACTTAAAAGAGTTCCTCCTCAAGGGGTGTCATCACAAACTCACTTTAGACAACTCTGTGAAACGTTCATTCAAAGATGTAGATGTTAACACCGTTATATGTCTGACCTCTGCACCATATAAAAGGTTCGGGCCCGGATTGCAACAAACTTCTCGATTTGTCAACTTCAATGTGCCATTTGAGTCAATTTTACATCCTGTTATCTTTTACGAAATCGAAACTACGACAGGAAACGTCAGGACGCCAGAGCATTGTATTCGTCCTTTTTCCCAAGAAGTAATCTTCGCTAATGGGCTAGACAAAAAAGCAAACTATATTGGAGAAAAATGGGGGGCAAAGTACCTCCGTGCTCCGGATATCTACTTACACATTTTGGAAAAAGGCAAGAATGCCTTGGTACGTTTGGATGATGTCGCTACGATACGTAGAGGTTTGATTACTGGGGCAGATAATTTTTTTGCACCTGATAAGTCTACAATTTCAAGATGGAATATTGAAGATGAATTCTTGAGTCCTATTATTACCGATTCAGAAGATGTGAAAAGTCTTATTATTCGTCTAGATCAGTTACCACGCCAAATTTTCCGTTGTTCTAAAATCAAGAATTTTTTAGCAAGGACATCAGCTTTGAATTACATTAAGTGGGGTGAATCAGAAGGTATTCATAAGGGGGGAAACGCTCGGAGAAGAAAACCATGGTACAATCTTGGTGGACGTCTTCCTCCAAACCTCTGTTTTCCACTTCTGATCTCGTCAACAGCAACCACAGCAAAAACGATGTATGCTCCTGAAGGTTGTTATGCCACCGGTAGTTTTATAGAAATTGATGGAAAGGCGAATTTGTCAGTTCCACTCTGTTTTTCCCTCAATTCTACCCTTTTCCAGTTGATGGTAAATGTGAATGGACGCCTAAACCGAACCTGGGCGTTAGAAATTCAACCCACTGACTTGAAGAATTTGCTATGTGTTGACCCTAATATTATGGTTCGGGGAGTAAATCTTGATGAAACTATCCTTGAATCAGAAGATTGGGATGTCTTAAAACCTTCCCCAGCGCGACGTTCCATTGACAACGTTATCTTCGATATCCTGGAATTAACCCAAGGCGAGCGCGATGATGTCTATGAAGCAGTCACACAACTCGTAACGACCCGTTTGCAGAAGGCGAAAACTTAAATGACAAATGACATTATTGATAACCGAAACGAAAAATTGGTTGACAACGTCAACCTCATCTTAGATTCTACTGATAGTGCTCGTTTTGCCGTAGGTTACTTCTTACTTTCCGGTTTTACCAGTATTGCAAAAGAATTACAGAACCTGACTGAACTCCGTCTTCTCATCGGCAACACCAGCACGCGCGAAACGATTGAACAGCTCGCTGAGGGCTATAAAGAGTTATCCACTATCGAAAACGCGACTGAGGATCTCACCTACTCAAATCGTACTGCACGCAAGGCAAGGGCAAGGGAGACCGCCGAAAACCTGAGAGCGTGTGTTGATGTAATGCCTCAAACTGATGAATCCGAGCAGTTAATCAAAACCTTAGTGGATATGATTGTCAGTAAGAAACTGAAAGTTCGAGTTTACACCAAGGATAGACTCCACGCTAAAGCCTATATTTTTGACTACAAACAAAACGGACGTTATGAAACTGGCATTTCTATCGTCGGTTCATCTAATCTCACCTTGGCAGGTTTAACCAGTAACACTGAATTGAACATCGTTGTCCACGGTGATGCCAATCAAGAACAACTCCGCAATTGGTTTGATGAGTTATGGGAGGAATCCGAAGACTTTAACGAAGTTTTGATGGACGAGATGGAAAATTCTTGGGCACTTGCTCTTGTTTGTCCTTATGACGTCTACATGAAAACACTCTATGAACTGGTCAAGGAGCGACTTGAGTGGGACGAGGACAGACTTTCCCCTGCTGCTGATCTGATGGAGCAACTGGCTGATTTTCAACAGGTGGCGGTGTGGCAAGCAATTAAAATTATTAATAAATACGGTGGTGCTTTCGTTTCTGATGTCGTCGGGTTGGGAAAAAGTTATATCGGTTCTGCAATTGTGAAGTACTTTGAACAGGTTGAGAATGCGCGTCCGTTAATCTTCTGCCCACCAGCACTCATTCCAATGTGGGAACGTTACAACGAGTTTCACCACCTCAAGGCTCAAGTGATTTCCAGTGGGATTCTCAGCAGTGACGAAGAGAATGCTCGAAATCTACTTTTCAATCATTACGAAAACAGAAATTTCATCCTTGTTGACGAAAGCCATAACTTCCGAAATCCGGGGACTCAACGTTACCGAATTCTGCAAGATTTCTTAACAACCGGAGAGAAAAAAAGTTGCTTTCTCACTGCAACACCACGTAACAAAAGTGCCTGGGACATTTACCATCAATTTAAACTTTTCCATCTTGATGATGATACCGATCTACCTCTTGATCCAACACATTTGCGTGAGTATTTTCGTCACATAGAGAAAGGCACCCGGGACCTCCGCGTCCTTTTGCAGCACATTCTCATCCGCCGTACCCGAAACCATATTCTGCGATGGTATGGATACGATGCAGAGACGCATAAGCCCGTCGATCCCACCCAATTTAGTGATTACCTAAATCATCAACGGCGCGCTTACGTCCGAATCGGCGATACACAGCAGTTTTTTCCACAGCGGATCCTTAAGACAGTGGAATACAGTATTGAGGAAACCTACCAAGGGCTTTATCAACGAATTCGGGAGCACCTCGGGACGGTGAAAACCACTAAAACTCCACAGTTGACCTATGCTCGGTATGGCCTCTGGCATTATGTTAAAAAGAGAAAGCAGAGAGTCGCGCCTTACCGAGATTTACAGAGTGCTGGCAGAAATTTGCGTGGTTTAATTCGTGTACTACTCTTCAAACGCTTTGAATCCAGTGTCTACGCTTTCAAACGGACGATCTCTCGGTTTTTGAATGTTCATATTCTGTTTCTTAAGGCATTGGAGAATGGTATTGTGGCTGCTGGTGAAGATGCGCAACAGATTCTTTATGATGGAAGCAATGCTGATGAAGTTGACATAGATTTTGATGAACGGGATATCCTTGATCAGTTGGAAAGATTCTCCGAGTCTTATAACATTGAAGATTTTGATGTGAAAGCATTGTGTGAGGACATTTGGCATGATATTGAGGTACTAACGCAAATTTTAGAACCGATACGGGAGATTACCCCAGTAGAGGATGCCAAATTCCAAACCCTCAAAAACTTGCTTAGCAGTAAACCTCTATGCAATGGGAAGCGACTCATTTTCACACGCTATATTGATACTGCCAAATACCTTTATGAAAATTTAAAAACCGATGACACTGAAGTAATCTATAGTAGTAACACAGATAAACAGAAAATCGTCGCGCGATTTGCCCCCAATGCAAATCCTGAACATAGACAAAGCACCAGTGAAAATGAACTCAATACACTCATTGCTACAGATGTTTTGGCAGAGGGGTTGAATCTACAGGATTGTGGGATGTTGATTAACTACGATCTGCACTGGAACCCTGTCCGTTTAATTCAACGTTTTGGACGGATTGACCGGATAGGCAGCGAATTTGATAAGATTTATGGTTTTAACTTCCTACCCGAACTCGGTATTGAACGCAACCTCGGTTTGCAAGAAACACTCCGAAACCGAATTCAGGAAATCCATGATACTATTGGAGAGGACGCAGCAATTCTTGATAATACTGAACAGATTAACGAAGAGGCGATGTACGCAATCTATGAGCAGAACCACGAGCAACTTAACCTTTTGGAAGATAATCAAGAAACCAGTATGAGTTTTGTCGAAGCAGAGGAAATATTGCGACAAATCAAACGGCAAGACCCAGAGGAGTACGAACGTATTGCAAATCTAAGAGACGGTATCCGTACAGGTATTCCCTCTGATACAAAAGGAGCTTACATTTTCTGCCGTTTGGGTTCATTCCAGCAGCCTTGCTTGTTTGATGAAAATGGACAATTGGTTACCACGGACCCAGCGGGAATTCTCCAGCGACTCCAGTGTGATCCCGAATTGCCAGAGAAACCGCTTCCACCAGAACATAACGCCCACGTCACGAAACAACAAAAAGATTTTGCATCGGAAAATAAAAGGCGAACTGTTTTTTCAGTCCAACAGCTAACACGTGCACAAAGATATATCCTGAAGGAGTTGAGACTCCTTAGCGGCATGTCAAAGGACACAGACCAGATAAGTAGACTTGATCAAGCCTTTCGCTCATATCTTACTGAGGTAATCAAGCGGGACATCAATCGCCTACACCGCGGGAAAATCACAGGGGATGAGTTGCTAACCGAACTGACAAACATCTATCACCGTCACAACATGGCAAATTTGGAAAAACACCGACCATCGTCCGGTGAGCAATCCGAATCGTACGTCAGAATAATCTGTAGTGCTGCACTCATTTAATCTTTCATCTATACCTCCCAAAACCTTAGAGTTATTTAGTTTTAAGGTTTTTATCCGATTTTCGCGAAAAGTCGGGATTAGGAAATCCCTCCTACGGTGGATTCCCGAGAAGCGGTAACCACCTAAAATTTCGGAAAGCTAAATGCCCCTCCCAAAACCTCAAAAATTCTTGCGAATTTTTCTCAGCCATTGTATACTCTTCACGACAAAGGCAATATTTCACGAAAAAAGGGAACGCATACATGAACGTACTCGTCCTTCACGGACCGAATCTGCATCTCTTGGGGAAACGCCAACCGGAGATCTATGGACACCAAACGTTAGCAGATATCAACGCTACACTCGACCGATACGCCGCAGCATCGCCGCATGAGATTACACTCAAAATCTTCCAATCTAACCACGAAGGCGAACTTGTCTCTATCATCGGGGAGCATATCGACTGGGCAGACGGTATTTTGATTAATCCTGCAGCTTACTCGCATACCAGCATTGCCATCCGAGATGCCCTCTCCACGGTCGCACTGCCCGTCGTTGAGATACATCTCTCCAACATCTATGCGCGTGAGGAATTTCGGCACCATTCCTACGTATCAGCGGTAGCAACCGGCGTTATCGGTGGATTCGGAATACATAGTTACACCCTCGCTCTTGAGGCAATGATCCAGATTTTGCAACAAACTAAGGAAAATTAAAAAACGCGAAACCTGAAACGCAGTGGGGGGGGGTGCGGATCAACACGGAATGCGCGTGTTGCCTCGCAGTAAGAGTCCGTGGGGTGTTTCTTCAGATATACGGAGACGCTCTTGGAATTTTAGACGTGCCTCACCGAACCGCAAGGAAAGTGAAAAAAAATGGCAAAAAAACCGTTTATACCTTTTAGTCGCCCTTGGATCGATGACACCGAAATCGAAGCTGTCAGCCAAGTTCTCGCCTCCAAGTGGATTAGTACGGGGACCAAGGTGCGTGAGTTTGAACGCGCCTTCGCCGAGTACCTTGGCGTCAAGCACGCGATTGCTGTCAGTTCCTGCACCGCTGCGTTACATCTGAGCCTTGTTGTAGCGGGGATCGGTAGTGGCGACGAAGTCATCACGACCCCTTACACCTTTACTGCCACTGCGGAAGCAATCCGCTATGTCGGCGCAAAACCTGTTTTTGTAGACATCCAGCCTCATACATTGAATATCGATGTAACCCAGATTGAACAGGCGATAACACGGCGTACGAAGGCGATACTACCCGTTCATTTCGCTGGGCTCCCCTGTAACATGGATGCCCTACAGGACATCTGTCGAAACCATAATCTCACACTCATTGACGACGCAGCCCACGCGATTCCAACCGAATACAATGGGCAATATATCGGCAGCATCGGCGACCTATCCGCTTTCAGTTTTTATGCGAATAAAAATATGACAACAGCAGAAGGCGGTATGGTTACCACTAACAACGACGCATTCGCCAAACCGATCCGTACGATGCGACTCCACGGCATCGACAAGGACGCTTGGGCACGTCAATCGCAGCGCGACATCTGGCGGTATGACATCGCCACTGAGGGGTATAAATACAACATGACCGATATTCAAGCGGCGATGGGGTTATGTCAACTCATGAAGCTCAACAAGCAGCATGAACGCCGCCGAGATCTCGCCCAGATTTATCAAACCGAACTGGCGAATATTCCACAGATCAGCACACCGATAGTCCCGGATAATCCGAGCGAACATTCGTGGCATCTTTACATTATCCAACTTCCACCGGGTGAGCGCGACGGATTCATCGGAGCGTTGCGCGAGGCAAACATTGAATGCAGTGTCCACTATATACCGCTACACCTCTTCGAGTTTTATCAGAAGGAATACAGCTACGGCGTGGGAGATTTTCCGTGTGCTGAAGCAGCCTTTGAGCGCGTCGTAAGCCTTCCTCTCCATCCCGCATTAACCGAAGAAGAGATTCATATCGTAATTGGTGAGATAGGAAAAATTGTGGGACAATAACAAAACTCGTAGGTTGGGTTGAACGGAATGAAACTAAAGATGGAGATACCTAACCCTGCAAACACCACACTCTACCAAATTATTCCCACCGAGGTCTGCTTTTCCTGCGATGTCTGTTGTCGATTCTTAGAGGTGGACAGCCCACTCGCGCCCATCTTCACAGAAGCGGAAACAGAGGAAGTGATAGCCCAGGGTGCCGATCCTTCACTGTTCCATCCCCAAACAGACGGAAAAAGCGCGCAGATCCAACTAATACCGCACAAAGATTTCTACATCTGCCCTTTTTTTGATCCGGAAACAAGCCACTGCACCATTTATCCGACCCGTCCGCTCGATTGCCAACTCTATCCGTTTGCCTTAATGTTCAGTGAGGATGGGAGCAAGGTCGTACTCGGTGTAGATACCCTCTGTCCGTTTGGAGAGGAACATCTCGAAACAGAAGCCTTTCAGCGACACATCCACGATGTTATCAATTACATTGAATCCGAAGAGATTACCACGCAGATCATCGCCAATTGGAGCATCGTCGGCGATTATCAAGACCTCGTGAAGGTTGTCCACACGCTCAGCAAAAGTAATCTCTTGATTGAGACGATTAAAAAGCAGTCAAGGCACCCACCGCCTAAAGGCGGGGGCTTGTGCTTCGTAGACGGCAGCGACCTCTGAGAAGTCGACTTACACTATCTCCACAACGGGATCGCAAGCAGCCCGTAAGATATTTATTGCAGCGTTGACATCCCGGTCGTGGTGCGAACCACAGTTCGGACACGTCCACTGCCTATCTGAAAGCGAAAGGTTTTCATTGTTGTAGCCACAATCCGAACACGGTTTCGTCGTAGCAGTCCACTGCCCGACTTGACGGAAATAGCGATTATGTTTGACAGACTTGAAACTCAATATCTCAACAAACTCGTAGAAAGCAAGGTCAGAGACTTTTCGACCCCAAAGCCGTTTCATGCCGTCAAGGTTCAGCGTCTCGGTGGCGATAAGGCCAAACCTTCGGCACAGGTCAGTAGCAAGCTTCCATTGCCAATCTCTGCGTTGGTCAGCAACTTTACGGTAAAGTCGCGCGAGATCATGGATCGCACGCCAGTAGTTGCCAGAATCCTTGGCTTTACGCGAAAGGCTTTTGTTGAGGTTTCGGAGTTCCTTCAAGGACTGTTTCAAGAATTGTGGGTGTTGTATCTTCTCACCCGTGTTCAGCGTGAGAAAAGCGTCTTTCATACCGAAGTCTGCACCTACACTTTCACCCGTAGCAGGCAAAACTTCTTTAGAGGCGTCATCTGTCACGACATAAAGCCAATACGTTCCGACACTGTCGCGAAGGATTTGGATATAGCGGACGTTTCCATGCCACGCGCGGTGTTGGTGAAAAAGAAACCAACGCTTGTTGAACTTCAAACGTTGCGAGGCTTCGTTCCACGATTTGAACGACAGGCGGACACCTCCATCTTCGAGTTTATAGCCTGTTTGGAACTTCGCAGAACGGTATTTGTGACGTTTCTTGTATTTAGGGCGACCAACACCAGCAATGTTGAAAAAACGTTCCCAAGCGATGTGCAGGCGGATAATCACAGCGTCAAGTGTGTCACGAGGTATCCATGCCCAATGTTGTTTTGTCCGATGGAGCAACTTCGTCAAGTGCGGTTGCAAGAGATACCGTCCGGCATACTTGCCGTACCGCCTATAGCATCGATTTTCCAACTTCAAGAAGTGGTTATGGACATCCGCAAGGTCGTCAAGCATATTGCCCAAGCGCTTGTTCTTGGGGTGGTTACGTATTTGATATTTGTACGTTCTCATTGGACTATAGCGTATAGCGTCCTTAACCCCTATCCAGTGGGTGGTAGACACGTTGCCTCGCAGCAACGCTTGGTATGTCTACCAACGCAATGTAAGTATTTTAACATTTTGATACTTTTCGTCAAGAAAAAAGAAGGGCGGTGTTTCCTCCCCTGAATGAATTCAGGTTTCCACACCGAAGAATTCGATGAAAAATGCAACTGCAACTGCTCACCCTCAATGACAAACCAATGTTTGATGAGTATGTGCATCAGATGTGTCCGCGATTATCCAGTTATGCCTTTTCCTCGCTCTATGTTTGGCGGGAACATTTTCAGTTTTATTGGACGCACCTGATGGGGCACCTCTGTATTTTCGCGAAGCAGAACGATGACTATTTCATGCCGATCTTGCCTATGCCTTATGAGGTTAACAGTTGTAGTTATTTGCGCGTGATTCATGAGGCATATCGGTTGATGTTGGAATTAAGTCGAAATCCATACATCGCTCGCATCGAAAATGTGCCGCAGGAGATGCTCTCTTTCTTTAAAAAGAACGGGTTTTGTGTTACATTGAAGGAGACCGAATACCTCTATGAAACAGAGGCACTTAGCAGATTAAGTGGCAACCGCTACAAGAGCAAACGGGGTGCATATAACGCGTTTGTTACACGTTACCCGTCAACAACGCTCGATCCTTATTGTTCCACGAATCGAGATGCGTGTTTCGCACTCTATGACGCGTGGCGAACCAAGCGGGCGGCGCAATGTAGCGACGATATCTATTGCGCGATGCTTAACGTTTCTCAGTCCGCACACCAAATCGCTATCACACATGCAGAGGCTCTTGGACTTCTCGGCAGAATTGTCCGTATTGACGGAGAAATTAAGGCTTATACCTTCGGCTATCCGCTAAATGCAGATACATTCTGTGTGTTGTTTGAAGTTGCCGACCTCAACATAAGAGGACTGGCGCAGTTTATCTATCGCGAATTCTGCCGTGAGTTGATGGGGACTTACAAGTGGATTAATGCTATGGACGATTCAGGATTGGAAAGCCTAAGGCGCGTCAAGCACTCCTATCACCCTATCCAGTTGATTCCATCATACAATGTGATGAGTTCTGACAGATCGTCCTGAACCGAAGGCAGAAAACATGAAAGCAGCTCTTATTTTTCTCAACGGCTATTACGACTCTCGCCATCTCGATTTTTACCGATCTGAAATTGAAAGCGCAGTGGAGGATCGTTTCCCACTCATCTGTGCTGATGGGGGGATCCGTATATTTGACGAATTGAATCAACGCGGAGATGCGTCTGTTGTTCCAGATGTACACATAGGTGATATGGACTCGGGGTCGGAAAGCATAACGGAGGTGAAACAGACCGTTCAGGAGTGGATTGGGCGGACAGACAAAGATTGGACAGATGGACAACTCGCGGTGGACTACGTCTTGGAACAATACGACGCCCGACATATCATCATCTACGGCGGTTTACCGCGTCCGGACGAATATGAGACGGATCAGTTTCTTGGCAATCTAAAACTGATGCGTTTTGGGCATTACCGTCTCTCCACGGACGCACACTACAGCGCCGAGATGCGGGATCCGAGACAGACCATCCACTATGTCTTATCAGCAGTCCGATTATCTCGGAAAAGTAGTGGATTACAACGGGTTTCACTCATTGCCGAGGCTCCGAATATTGTCGTGGAAAGGAGCGAAAATTTGCGTTGGGATTTAGCGGCGTTCCACATCCACCCCGACCTAACAAATGCACTCCGCAACGAATTCGTAGAAGGCGCAGCGTGGGCAAGCCTCCAGTTAGCTGAAGGCTCTGCCCCGGTTTACGTGATTCATAACTGGTAGATTTAAAACCTGTAGAAGATTTGTAATCCCGACCTAATCGTGGTAGGTGAGATTTCTAACCTCGCCGGTTCAGCGTGTACCGAGGACGGACTTAAGCGTCTCTGTGTCGAGGTTCCCACCGCTCATCACCATCACCACGTTTTTACCCGCCAATGTTTCTGTGAGTTTATGCGCTGCTGCAATTGGTGCCGCACCCGCGCCTTCTGCCAAATTGTGTGTCCAGCGTAACGCTACGCGCATGCCTTCCTGAAGTTCTGCCTCGCTCAACAATACAATATCGGAGATGCCTTTTTTGATAATGGAAAGGGGCATCGGAAATGGCGCACGCGTCGCTATCCCATCTGCGATCGTATCACAAGAATCGGTTTCTACACGCTGTCCAGTTTTCCATGAACGATAGAAAGCTTGGGCATTTTCCGCTTGCACACCGATGACTTTAACATTCGGATTAATCGCCTTAGAGACAGTAATGGCTCCACAACAGCCGCTTCCGCCACCAATAGGCACAAGAATCGCGTCCACATTTGGAAGGCTTTCAAAAATCTCAAGCGAATAGGTGCCGACTCCGTGAAAAAGTGTAGGTTCCATACACGGATGAACATAGTAAAGTCCTCCTTCCGCTTGCAGTTTTTCACACAATTCGAGTGCCTCGTCAAAATCCGCACCATGCTCTATCAACTCCGCGCCAAACGCTCGCATCGCGCTGTTTTTTTCTGGGTTATTTCCGTGTGGCACAACAACAGTTGACTTGACACCAAACTGCGTCGCCGCGTAAGCAATAGACTGACCATGATTTCCACGGGTTGCTGTAAGTACGCCTTTTTTCCGTTGTGTTTCTGGTAGGTGATGCATAAAATTCACACCGCCGCGCACCTTAAAACTGCCTGTCGGGTGATGGTTTTCGTGCTTGATATATGCTTGAAATCCGAGTTGATCCGACAATTCTGGATAGTGAATTAAGGGTGTCTGTTTTAAAAATCGCGCTATGACCTTTCTCGCGGCAATGATGTCTTGAAATGTTAAAGTTTTCACTTTTGCTCCTTATCAGTGAATACTATCGAACACAAGTGTTTCTGAAATAGTATGTTGTAAACCTAAATAATCTATGGTAATATGATAACATACCATAAACGGACATATCAAAATTAATCGCATAGGAAGGAAACATCTATGGCTCAAGAATGGCACTCCATAGAATTAGAAATTGATGAAACCGAAGATCTTGTTGAGGTCTGTTATGAGAATGGCTGGACAGATGGGCTCCCGGTCGTTCCACCAACGCCTGAACGCGTCGCACGTATGCTCGGTGGGACAGACCGCGATCCAGATGAACTCATCGCCGCCGTTCCGCCGAAATGGGGCAGAGCCACCGTCGAAAAGGTCGCCATCAACGCCGTCATGGCGGGATGCAAACCGGCGTATCTACCGCTTATCCTCACTGCAGTCGAGGCAGTGACCTCTGAGCCGTTCAATCTCCATGGGGTTCAAGTCACGACCTCTCATGTCGGCCCGATGGTCGTTGTAAACGGACCTATTCGGAAGCAATTGGAAATTAACGACGGGTTTAACCTCTTCGGACAAGGGTGGCGAGCAAACGCTACGATCGGTCGTGCGTTGCGGCTCGTCTGTACGAACATCGGCGGTGGTTTACCCGGTGAACTCGACCGCGCTGCATTCGGGCACGCTGGGAAGTATACCTGCTGCATCGCTGAAAAAGAGGAAGGAAGTCCTTGGCAGGCACTGCATGTCGATCGTGGATTCCAAGCCGATGATAGCACTGTCACCATTTTTGCTGCTGCTGCCCCACAAGCCGTGAACGACCACGGCAACAACACCGCAGAAGGTATCCTCAACACAGTTGCGAAGAACATCGATGCTCCTGGTAACACCGGTGGTGAAACCCTCCTTGTTATGGGAGTTGAGCACGCAAAAACAATCTCGGAGGACGGACTCAGCAAAGACGATGTCCGGCAGTATATCGCTGATAACACAGAACAATACTCCGTAGATAACTTGCTCCTAATGGTCGCCGGTGGTCCAGCGGGCAGGTGGACGATTGCCGTCCCTGGATGGGGTTCACCTACCTCCCGTGCGATCACAATGGCAGTCTAAAAAACTGACTGCTGACAGCCGACAGCCGACAGCCGACTTCTCCGAAAATATACTTGCAAGTTGGCAAGAAATGTGGTATCCTTTAAAAAAGAAGATAAGAAACTAAATTTTGTTTTCTGACGTTATACTAAAGGAAGATATGCGATGGACACAAGAACGCTGTCTTTACCAATTAGCACTCTTGATTACAAGCAGCCTGCCACCGTGCAAATTGGCTCTCCAGTTTCTGTTGCAATTGATATGATGCAAGAAGAGGGGAGAGGATGTGTTCTCGTCGTTGATGACGATGAACAATTGCTTGGAATCATCACTGAACGCGACCTGATACGTCACGTCAGTGGACAGCGCGCCGCACCTACCGAATTTAGGGTTGAGCAGGTGATGACAGCGGATCCAGAAACACTCCGTGCCAGTGACCCGATTGCCTTCGCATTAAACCTGATGCACCTCGGGCATTTCCGGCACTTGCCTCTCTGTGTCTGGGACGACCAAGGGGAGGCATATCCCATCGGAATAATCTCGACCCGCGATATTCTCGACCATATCGCTATATTCATAGGAAATCAAGAGTAGGGGGCGTAATCATGCTTTATGACTTGGCAATTGACGAAGAATTGGAACAGATGGACGAGGATGCTGCCTTAAAAGCATGGAGCGCGCAAGAAATTCATGTCTCGCTAAAAGATTTGATGCGTCCTATTGTCACCATTGATGTCAACTGTAGTGTAAACGAGGCGATTGACCTACTCCTTACAAACAACGTCGGTGCAGCACCCGTCGTCGAAGACGGATATCTCCGCGGAATCTTTAGTGAAAGAGACGTCCTAAACAGAATTCTCAACAAACAGGTGGGCGATCTTGACCATGTCGGTGTTAAACAATTCATGATAGCCGATCCCCAGACGGCGCAACCCGAAGATTCCTTGAATGCTGCTATTCTCTATATGGCACGCGGCAACTACCGACATGTCCCTATTGTTGATGCGGAGAATCGCCCGATCGGTATGGTGTCGATTCGTGATGTAATCTCTTATCTCGTTGGAGAATTTTCACAAGAAGTTTTATCGCTACCTCCGAGGCCCGTTCGAGATGCCATGAAAGCCCGAGAAGGTGCGTAAATGTTTAGAATTTTTTATATCGTATAGGTGCACTTTCCAAGCAGGCGCCTATTAGAAAAAGGAAGCGATTGTGATGCGCAAGCCAGTAGAGCAAATTGAGGAGGCGACTATCCTGTTTGCTGGCGACTCTGGAGACGGGTCGCAGACCATTGGCACACAAATGACAGAGACCACTGCCCTCATTGGTAATGATGTCGCTACGCTACCCGATTATCCTGCCGAAATTCGCGCACCCGCTGGATCATTAGCAGGTGTCTCCGGGTTCCAACTCCACTTCTCAAGCGAACAAATTCATACACCAGGTGATCTCTGCGATGTACTCGTAGCGATGAATCCCGCCGCTCTAAAAGTTCACCTTCATAAACTCAAACCCAACGGCATTTTGATTGTTAATATTGATAATTTCGCACGGCGCTCGCTACGTCTCGCCGGATACGAGGATAATCCGCTTGAAGACGGCACGCTCGCAAAGTATCAGGTCTTCCCTGTTGAATTAACACGGCTCACCCGAAAAGCACTCGAAACAACAGACCTCACGACGCGGGAAATTGATCGGTGTAAAAACTTCTTTGCACTCGGTATGATTTTGTGGCTCTACAATCGCTCCATGGAATATACAATGAAGTGGATAAAGACAAAGTTCGCCAGAAGGCCGCAGTATATCGAAGCAAACATTCTTGCACTTCGTGCTGGCAACGTTTATTGTGAAGCCACTGAACAGTTTGCTGTTTCCTATGACGTGAAACCCGCGTCCTTTGAACCCGGAACATACCGCAACATTGAAGGAAACACGGCAACTGTGCTTGGACTCATTGCAGCCTCGCATCAGTCGGGTCTTCCCCTCGTTTACGGTAGTTACCCGATAACACCCGCAAGCGATATCCTACACGGTCTCGCCCAATATCGGAATTTCGGGGTCGTAACAATGCAGATGGAAGATGAAATTGCAGCCGTTGGGGTCGCAATCGGTGCCGCGTTTAGTGGCTCGCTCGGTGTCACTGGTAGTAGCGGGCCGGGACTTGCACTTAAGTCAGAAGCTATTAATCTCGCTATGATTGCGGAACTTCCTCTCGTAGTCTGCAACATCCAACGCGCGGGCCCCTCAACCGGAATGCCCACAAAAACAGAGCAATCAGACCTGTTGCAAATGTTTTATGGTAGAAACGGGGAATCCCCGATTCCTATTATTGCTCCCTCGCGGCCTTTTGACTGTTTTGAAACAGTTTATGAAGCCTGCCGTATCGCCGTGAAGTATAGAACCCCAGTGATCTTCCTCTCAGACCTCTATATCGGTATGGGCGCTGAGCCGTGGAGGATTCCGAAACTTTCTGAATTGCCAGAGATTAAAGCAGATTTTGCAGGACGTGAGCATGCTCAGGGGAACGGGTTTGAACCCTATCAGCGCGACCCAGAGACCTTAGCGCGTCCGTGGGCGAAACCGGGGACTCCTGGCTTAGAACACCGCATCGGCGGCTTAGAGAAATCTGATATAACTGGGCATGTCAGTTATGATGCCGAGAATCACCAAAGGATGGTAGAAATCCGGTCGGAAAAAGTCGCACGCATCGCTGATGAAATACCGCCAACGGAAGTATTTGGCGTACAGGAAGGCGACCTTCTCCTTCTCGGGTGGGGCGGTACTTTTGGCGCAATCCGCACCGCAGTAGAACACGGCATTGAAGATGGACTTTCAATAGCTCACGTACATCTCCGACACCTCAATCCTTTCCCCAATGACTTACCAGGCATCCTAAACAGATTTAAAAGAGTTTTAATCCCTGAACTAAACAGTGGTCAGCTCCTCCAACTCATTCGCAGCACCCATCTTATCGATGCCATCGGATTTAACAAGGTGCGGGGACAACCCTTCCACGTTTTCGAGTTGCAATCTAAAATTGACGAGATACTTAAAGACTTAGGACATTTTTAGCCACATATATCTGAAATACCCTTTGCTGGTGAAGGAGGCATACGCGTATGGCATTCCACAGAGATTTTCAATCCTGCCAGCAACAATATATCCTTAGTTATCGGCTTTACTGTAAAAGGCGGTAAAAATCATGAAAAGAGAAAGAACTTCACGCACTAAAAGGAAAAGAACTTCAGGCATTCCCGCTGGCGCGCCCACCCTTTCAAAAAAGGATTTTGAATCCGACCAAGACACACGTTGGTGTCCCGGTTGCGGCGACTATTCCATTCTTGCACAAACACAACGCATTATGCCAGAACTCGGCGTTCCCCGCGAGAACATTGTCTTTATCTCCGGCATCGGATGTTCAAGTCGGTTCCCGTACTACATGAACACCTACGGCTTCCATACCATCCACGGTAGAGCCCCGACGATTGCCTCCGGTGTCAAGATGGCAAACCCTGACCTCTCTGTCTGGGTTATCACAGGGGATGGCGATGCGCTCTCAATTGGTGGCAACCATTTTATTCATTTGATGCGCCGCAATTTCGACCTCAACGTTTTGCTCTTCAACAACCGCATCTACGGACTCACCAAAGGTCAATACTCACCGACTTCAGAGCAAGGCAAACAGACCTACTCGACACCACTTGGTTCTCTGGAGGCACCCTTTAATCCGATTAGCCTCGCCTTGGCTTCTGGGGCTACTTTTGTCGCACGCTCGCTCGACAGAGACCCAGATCATTTGCGGATGATTATCAAGTCGGCATTTGAACACAAAGGCACCTCCTTCATCGAAGTTTATCAGAACTGCAACATCTATAACGATGGCACTTTCTTTCAATACACAGAGAAGGAAACAAAGGCTGACAATACGGTATTCTTGGAGCACGGTGAACCGCTTGTTTTCGGTGCAGATCGGAACAAAGGCATCCGACTGAACGGATTCCAACCCGAAGTCGTCGAAACCACAAACGGGGACTATATCACCGACGACCTCATCGTCCACAATCAATATGCTGAGGACACCACTTTGGCGAACTTCCTCGCGGGCATGAGTGACACACCTAACATGCCACATCCCATCGGTATTTTCCGCAGTGTCCGGCATCCGTGTTACGAAGACGCGATGACCAATCAGATTCGCGGCGCGAAAGATCGGATGGGCGAAGGCGACCTTGAGGCACTCCTTAACGCCGGCGAAACGTGGACTGTGTCATAACATGACGCTGCCGCCTTATCGTCAACCCTAATTCTTTTCCTTAACTCGGTAGGTGCGGTTTTGCAGCGTACACGCTCAAATGCGATGTGCATTCCAACTGCACCTATGAAATTAAGATGGGTATCATGCGAATGAAGATTTACATCTTAACCGACTTAGAAGGGGTAGCGATGGTATCCCGTTTCAGTCAAACCCGTGAAGAAGGTCCGCAGAAACAGGCAGCCATGAAATTGTTGACGCACGAGGTAAATGCTGCTGTTGATGGCATTCTTGATGTGGATGCAGACGCAGAAATTGTCGTCTGGGATGGACACGGGACTGGCGGGATTGATGTGCTCGAATTTCATCCCAAGGCGAGACTAATTGCGCGAGGTCCCATTCGTCCGCCCTACTATCTTGACGCCAGCTATGACGCCCTCTTTTTTTTAGGACAGCATGCCATGGCAGGCACTCCAAACGCGCCGTTGAGTCACACCTATTCTTCTTTATCCATTGAATACTACAAACTCAACGGGAAAGAGATCGGAGAGTTCGGGTGCCGTGCAGCACTGGCAGGCACTTTCAATGTCCCAACCGTTTTCATCTCTGGTGACGATAAAGCGGTCGCAGAAGCCAAGCAACTCATACCTGGCATTTACGGTGTTGAAACTAAGGAAGGACTTGGACAAGAACTCGCCTTGCATCTATCACCGCAACGATCGAGAGAATTGATTCGAGAGACTGCTGCCACTGCTTGTCAAAATATCACGCAGATTCCCCCATTTAAAATTCATCCACCTTATGCGTTTGAAGTCCGTGTCCTTGAAGGTAAATCAATTGACGGGTACTTGGAACGGGGCGCAGTGAAGATTGACGATCGCACTGTAAGCTGGCACAGTGACGACCTTTCCGCCTTGTCTATTTAGGATGTTGGGTTTTGATGGGTATACGGTGTCATAGGCAATTCAGATAAACACACAGATTAGGGGCTGTCGGGCAACATTTTACCTACAAAAACCCATGCAAATCGACATCCAAACCAAAAACTTTACACTCCTCGAAATCCAAGGAAACGTCATCGGACAAGATGCTCTCGTCCTCAAAACCGTGCTTGAGGAACATATCCAAGAACTCGGGAAGCAGGACGTAACACCGATGCTGGTTTTCAATATGGAGCGCATCCAAACAGTCGACAGTGCCGGTTTAGGCGTGCTAATCACGACCAGCACCCAGGTCCGTCAAATGGGCGGGCGTGTCGTCCTCCTGAACCTCAACAGAAGCATCAGACGCATGTTAATCCGGACGAATCTAACATCACTTTTCGATTTTCCCAAAAACCTTGAAGAAGCGATAACCAACACCCTTTAATCTTTCGCCTTATACCCCGTCCTATCCGTATTCCCACCATATTTCAGCGCATAAATCAATAAGTTTGACATAAACCGATAGACATCCGTAGAACGCCGGAGCCGTAACATCGTACGACTCTCAATTTCCGCAGTCTCCATCGCGCACATATAGTCCTTACGGTTATACACCACCGCTAACCGATCGTCGATCGTAATCCCTTTCTGAAAACGAAACTGCGTCGGTTGTGCGTTATTTTCATTTCCCCAGAACACATCGCCACCCGTCGGCGGTTTCGGCATTTCGTAATAGATACTATAGAGTTCATGATCATGAGGTAGGATTTCGAGAGGATACTCCGGGAAAATAGTCTTGAGTTCATCAGCGACGATATGTGCGAACAACCCGTTAAAACCGCAATCGTCAAAAAAGAGCATCCCACCCTTTTCAACGATATACTTCCGAAGTGCCGCACGCTCTTGTGATGTAAAGCCCACCTGTAAAGGACCGTCTTTCGCAAGCCCACGTCCGACAGTAATATCTTTATCGTGTCCTGTCATAATGATGAGAGGGGCATCCATGATGTGCGGATCGGTAAGCGGTAAGGCACCGCCTTTAAAATCCATATCCGCTCGAATTGGGGTATGGTTTTCCAGCCACTTAATGAGCGCAGGAATCGCTGTCGGGTCTTGCCACCAATCCGAGAGTGAATGCTTAAGCCGAATCAGTCGGATATGTCCACGAATCTCGTTTCCAGTACCTTCAAGGATACCGCCCAATTTTCCTTTGGGGAGCCGCACAAGTTCTCGAAAAGCAGTATCAAACCCGTCTCCTAAACCGGTTGTCGGTAGAGATCCGTCGAGGAATTCAGATAACCCACTGCTGGTTGACCCCGTGCCACCTCTTTGTACCACGGGCAAGCGACTTTTTTCAATCGTTGGCACATCGGTTACAGATGCCCCAGCGGAATGTGTAGATGATGTAGTAGGTTTTTCGACACTGGGAAGGATAGGTGACACCGCCATCTCTGCAGGATTCAAGACATCGGTGTCAACCTTCAGTTCTGGAACTTGCCGCACAACCGCTGTTTTCTCGGTCGGAAGCTGCGTTAGATTCGACATTTGCTTCGGTGCATGAGCAGTCGCAGCGGTGCTTATCTGAGGCGTACTCACCGCCACATTTCGGCGTGTCGGGCGGATACGGGGGTCTGTCCGTGTGGGACTAACCGTGACGAACGCCGCCTCAAATGTATCTTGGTTCAACTCCCGCTGCCCTGAAAACAGAAACGCCGCAATTACAACAAACAGCAGATGCAATCCAATCGAAGCGATAACTGCATGACGTTTGTGTCGCAAGTTTTGGCTTGCAAGCTGCACCAGAAAATGTCTCTGTTTCATGGCAATCTTTATAGATGCCGCTGGATATATAAATAACTCTCGGCATCTAACTCCCGATAGTCCGGGATATCGTATCGATTTCCCCGCACATCCGTCACGAAAAGCCGAGCGGGCGGCACCTGCTTAATGTTCTGATTCAACCCACGCACCGAGAAAGTTACACGTCCACGTTCCGTTTCAACCTCCCACACATGGATGCCGAATTGCTCCTTCACCCGATAAACCTTCTGAATCGTCGGCGTGAAGTAGCGTTTATCCAACTCCTCGTGCAAGATTTTCAGACTCTCGGGTGCAAGCTCTGATGGGTTCACGAGAATCCCAATTTCGGTATCCTCATCCGCGGCAAGTGAGATGTAACTATCAGGCTTACTGAGCGGCATAAGCCGCCGCACCACTACACGTAGATGACACGCCTCTTTCCGAATTTCCAGACGTGCCGTTCCTACCTCGGAACGTGTGAACGTAAGTTCGGAGGCATCCAAGTAACGCGGCGTGAAGTCATCTGATTCAGACGGCATAGGATTTACCGTTGGTGCCGCTGCAAGAGTCGTTTGCCTATTTCCATTTTCGTTGTGCATGTCTACCTCTCCACTGTTTGCGATGCTGCACGAATATTGGCGGCTTCACGTTGGGTTTCTACCAGTCTGTAATAGATACCTTTTTGCTCCATTAGTTCCTCGTGGGAACCACATTCAACACCTTTACCCTTTTCAATCACGAAAAGCCGATCGGCATTGCGGAGCGTTGAAAGCCGATGCGCAATAGCAAACGTCGTCCTGTTCTGCACAAGCCTGTCAATTGCCTGTTGAATCTTCTTCTCAGTCTCCACATCTACCGACGAAGTTGCTTCATCGAGAATCAGGATACGCGGATTGTGTAAAATCGCCCGTGCAATGGATATACGTTGCCGCTCACCACCAGACAAACGACCCCCACGTTCACCGACTTCTGTATCGTAACCATCGGGGAACTTAACGATAAATTCGTGAGCGTTTGCCGCCTTCGCTGCCGTGATAATATCTTCCATCGTGGCATCAGGATGGGCATAGGCGATATTCTCAGCGATGGTTCCACTGAACAGATACGGTTCTTGTAGCACAACCCCAATCTGTCGGCGCAAATCCTTGAGATCGATTTCCTTGATGTCCTCGCTATCAATTTCTAAACGTCCGGAATCCGGCGTATAGAATCGGCAGATAAGATTAATAAGCGTCGATTTTCCCGCCCCCGAATGTCCCACCAATCCAATCATTTCTCCGGGTTTCACGTGTAGATTAATGTCCCGAAGCACAGGTTTGTGTGAATCATAGCCGAACGTCATATTGTGAAACTTGACTTCCCCCGTAATATTGGGCATCGATTTAAGGCTGCCATCGTCCAACTGCTCGGGTTGCGAGTCTATTACCTCGAACAGTCGCTCCGCCGCTGTCAGTGAACGAGAAGCCCAGTTAATCAGTGGACTAATATAGCGTAACGGTTCGTAAAACATCCACAGATATGCGTGGAAAGCCATCAAAGTGCCGAGTGTCATTGTCCCAGCGATAATGTTAAGACCACCCACGTACCAGACGATGAGGGACCCCAACTGAACAGCAAACATCAGCGGTGGGTAATAGGTTGCCCAGATCATCTCTGCGTTGGTTTCATAGTCCCGTGCATCTATATTCGCTTCGCCGAACCGGTTAACTTCATTGCCTTGTTGTCCAAAAGCACGGACAACCCGAATACCAGATACTGAATCGTTGACGACATCGAACAACTTTGAGCGACGGCGCCAAGCACGGTGCCAAAGGCTTCGCACTTTTTTCCAGAACCAACCGGCGCCAAAAACAATTATCGGAATCGGGATTAAGATGAAACACGCCAATCGCCAGTTCATCCAGAAAAGCATTCCTCCAATCCCGAAGAAGAGTAACAGTTCGACTGCCAGAAACGACAGCCCTTCCAACATAAAGTCTTGGAGCCGCTCGCTATCCTCTGTGATATGCGAAATAACCGTCCCTGTTTTTCGTTTATCGAAAAATCGGATAGACAAGTTGTGTAGATGCTGATACACATGAGAGCGGATATTCGCGGCGACCCGGAACGTCAGCCAAGCACCTATACGTAGCCGAAAAATTGTGAGGATTTCACGGATGATCTGTATCGTTAATAACGCACCCACAGCGATAGACAAGGCTAACGCTGCCGGTTGAAGGGCGCGGAAAATATTACCCAACCATGTGCTCGAGGCATCTTGTGCAGCAGCGGTAGCATCGTTCAGCATCAGGATGTCGTCAATCAGGATACGGGAAAAGTAAGGCGGCACAAGCGAGATGAGGGTTCCAGCGATCACGAATACCATAAACAAAATTGCCCTACCGCGATAAGGGCGGATGTAGGACAAAATCCGTAACATCACTTTGTGTTTCTTGGTGCACGCTGGGCATGGTGAGAACTCATCTGGCAATGGTAAACCGCACGACTGGCAAAATTGTTCTTCCGGCTTATAGTCCCATATTGGTGCTTCATCCCGTTTTCCGTTTCCGAACTCAATCTCGTCTCCAATGAATCGAGCAACAAATCCAAATTTCGCTGCACAGCCGTTGGAGTACCGAATGAGATCGACAGTGCCATCTTGTGTTTCCAGAACGAGGATCCCGGCGTCCACCACGACTTCCGCGCGAATGCCAAGCACCTTCTCGTAGGGAATGTAGTGAGGCACTGCACCTTCA
This sequence comes from Candidatus Poribacteria bacterium, assembly GCA_022826805.1. Classification (GTDB taxonomy): domain Bacteria; phylum Poribacteria; class WGA-4E; order WGA-4E; family WGA-3G; genus WGA-3G. Next base: position 25,560 of record JAJDUH010000028.1, on the reverse strand, counting down.
CCTGTCACAGTAAATATCGCGGCGTCCGTTAGCACGAACCATTCTTCACCGTAACTGCCTGCTGAACTTACATCACTTTGAACGGCAAATCGGATCTGTTCTGAGCGTATATCTAATTTATTCAGTGTCTCTTTAACTAAATCGGGTATTGGGTCAAGCGTACCCGTAGGCGTCTCTGCAATTGCCATTCCTTCTTTATACCTCCTTGTTTACCTCCCGAGTGTGCGTTCGTCTGGATACTTCCAAGGGATTTTGCGATCGATGGACTTCCAACGCGTTGAATCAACGCGTTGAACGACATATATCTTCCGACCACACCTGCACTGCAGATCGTGAACATGTCCGCTTGCGCAGGTTTTTTCCTTAACAAAGTCAATACTATCTTGATGCACGCGATAGCCTCGCCTGCATGAATAACAGACTAAATACATCATCCACCTCTATTTGCTAAGGTACGAACATCGGTGTCCTTCGGGAGTTGTACACGACAAGATACAACTTTTATGAATACGGTTGCATTCACTGATTCTTTTAATCCATTTTTAGGAATACAATTCAGATAATTCGACTTCTTGTGCCCTCCGCTTTAAACCTCAATGGAATGCTTCTCCAAAACCGCATCGTTCAATTCAACACCAAGTCCCGGTTTCGTTGATGGAATGACGTATCCATCTTCCCACTGTATAGGTTCCTTAAGGATATCAGTGTGAAAGCCGTCCCACATGTGAATGCCTTCCTGAATCAAGAAATTCGGGCTACAGACGTCCAACTGGATGTTCGCTGCACCACCAATCGGACCGCCGTAGAGGTGTGGCGCTATCTGGGCATAGTGCGCTTCGCCCATCGATGCAATCTTTTTCGCTTCAAGGATACCGCCTGTGATTGTCAAATCCATCTGCAAAATAGATGCCGCTTGTTGTTCCAGCAAATCCACGAACTCGTATTTCGTCAATAATCGTTCACCAGTAGCAATCGGGATACTCGTGGACTGAGCAACGCGCGCCATCTCCTTAATATTCTCCGGTGGCAACGGTTCCTCGAACCAGAGCGGATCGTACGGCTCGACGCGTTTCGCAAAACGGATCGCACTGTTGGTATTGAACTGTCCGTGTGTGCCAATCAGAATATCACACTTATCGCCGACAGCATCGCGAATCCCTCGAATCACACTCTCAGCATAATCGAGTGTTTCCAATCTATCTGCGGTGTTCGGGTCAACGGGATCAAACTTGACAGCGGTAAAACCTTTTTCAACATAAGAGAGTGCGAGTTCTCCCGTTTTTTCTGGAGAATCGCCGCGTTGCCATTGCAACAGATAGGAATAGGCACGAAGCTTCTCGTGGAACATGCCGCCTAACAGATTGTAAATCGGTTGGTTTAACGCTTTTCCAACGATATCCCAGCATGCCATCTCAATCGCACTCATCGCTGGGCTTGTCAGTGGACCTGAATGCCGTACACACGGTCCCTCATAAAGTGTAGACCAGATCCGCTCAATCCGAAACGGATCCACGCCAATCAGGTAGCGTTCTCCCCAATCCTTAATCAACTCAATCACGACGTGGTTCAATTGCGTATGATAGGTACATTCACCTACACCCTCAATACCCTCATCGGTTACCAATTTGACGAAAATCCAACGCCTCCCACCCCAATGCGGTGGCGGTACATCAACGAGATAAGTTTTCACATCAACAATCTTCATTTTTTAAACTGTCCTTGCGGTTCGTTGCGGGTGAGTTTGTGGAACATTATGGATTCCACCAATACGTTACTTTTCCAACCAAGGTCGTATCCAGCAACCCTGTTGATAGACTGTCTGTCCCATAGGTCTGATTGAAGACGAAATAGAAATCACTACCCGGTCGGTAGATATAGTTAACTAAGAAATTCGTAGTAACCAGATTCCGGTCGCTGTTCCATTGTACAAAAAGCTTAGTAAAGAGATCTGTGGAGAAGGAATAACTAATACGGCTCCCGAAGATGTTTGTATCAAACGAGCCTTCTGGCAGTGTGACGCGATTAAACTCGTATCGCGGCTCCAAACTAAAGCGTCCCGTGAGCCGAATATCGAAACGGAGATCAAACCCGCGTCGGGTGCCGTTGTAGAAGTCCCCAATATTGAACCCAAAACGCCCGTTAAAGACCTGACCTTGCGCATTGAGCATGAGATTATAGTTATTGTAGTTGTACCTGCCACTCGGAATTATAATCCCCTCTCGGATTTCAAAGTCATCAGTGAGATTCTCATAATTCCGATAGACTCGGAGCCCGCCCCAACCCTGCGTAGCCAATTCAAGCCATGTACTCCAGATAAACGTTCGCGTCTCTAATTGATTATCGGAATCGAGGATGAAATTAACCTCTGGTCCAGTCCACAACCGACGAAATATGGACCAATTAAGATAAGGCGTGGCACGTGCTTCTCCGCGGAACCAACGTGAACCTGTACGATAGACATAGCCGGCTTCAGGATTAAAATCCTCACCGATGTCCGTGTAAGAGGCATTCACTCGTGCAACTGAACTCTGCCAATTGCCACCAAAGTACAGGGCGTTCGGGTTTATTGCAGGAGATTCGTTAGACAAGATACTATTTCCGGGAGAGGCTTGCCCACTGATTTCGCTCGATTCAAAGGTGCGTGCCCAGAGACCTCGAAAATTTATCTCGCCTGTCGGACGATAGATAAAATCAACGCCGGTGGCACGATTGTGTGTATCAAGACCTTGTTTGTTAATCGCAATCATACCAACGCTCGACCCGGTAAAAAGATCGCGCTTGATACGCAACACCGAATAGTTTCTCCTATTGACATCAACGGCATCTACACTGCTCGTGGCGTCAGCCGAATACTTATCCGTGAGAACATTCAGCAGCCCCACGCCGAAGCCTCCCACTTTACCCGTAACTTTTCCGCCTGCCATAATCGGGATGGCGTGTCCTTCTTCAATACCAATCCGACGACTATAGAAGAGTAAGAGCGGCGGCGGGGCATTGTAACTCGTGCGTGGAATACCAAAGTCAAATAAGCCCGCACCCTCCAAGAAAAATTGACGTTTTTCTGGGAAAAAGAGGTTAAATCGCGTTAAATTCGTTTCTTCTCGGTCTGATTCAACCTGCGCGAAGTCAGTATTGACCGTTAAATCGGCTGTCAGATTTGAAGTGACACTCACCTTTACATCGCCACCTAAATCAAACACACTGGCTGTCCCGTCTTCTTTTGTCCGGGCGACACCGGGGAGAAAATACGGCAGGAACTCAATATTCCGGCGTTGCGAAATACCGGATAAACCCGTTAGCGATCCGAGCTGCGTTGTCCGATAACGCGCCAGATAAGTATACGCCGCTGGCACGGGGGCCCATGTGCCTTCTTCCTGATTCTTCTGAATTGTACGCCCAAGGTTTAACCCCCATGTTGACGTTTCTTCGTTCTTAAACCTAAGCTGACTAAACGGAATTGCGATCTCTGTTGTCCAATTATCGCCATTAATTTTCGCCCGACTGTCCCAGACCGCATTCCAGTTCTCGTTTCGGCTGTCGCCACTGTCCATTATGGCAACATCTTCTTTCGCACCCAACGGATTGACCCGGAAGAAAAACCCACTGCGCCTGTCGTTATACGTATCCAACAACACAAAGACATTGTCGTTATCATATAACATCGTATCGCGTCGCATCTTATTGGCAACGATCTTGGCACGCTCCGATTCGCTACAGACAAAACCGAAATAGATATGTCTGTCATCATAAAGAATGCGAACCTCTGTCGGTTCTGTCATCGCCGCCCCTTCATCGGGTTCATATTGCGTAAATTGACGGATAGGTATTGCTTTTTGCCAATCAGATTCGTTGAGTTCGCCATCCACCTCAACACTTTCGTATGTGCGATACGCCTCCGCCTGAAACCCCTCCGTTCCAGCATGCACACCAACACTGATGCAAAGAAGGAGTAAAATTGATAGCCATCTACATAGATAATCCATAGTATTCAAAATTAGAAACCCACCTCCGTAATTATCTTAGACTTGATTATTATTATATCACATTTATTTGAATTCTGCACATCCAAATCTATAACTGTCTGCAAAGTAGTAGGGTCTTTGGAGAGCCGACACGCTGCTTTCTCCTGTCGTGTGTCGTAACAAATCTTTAACACCAACTGCCAACCACCAATCGCTAACTGCTAATTGCTGAATAGTTCTGTAAAAAAAATTTGACTCTTAGCAGTATTGATGTGATATAATATTATTAAGGATATTTACCCGTAAAATGACAACTTTCAGAGATCCATCTGGATTTTTTTAACGGGTGTTTAAGGAATATTTCTAAAGAATATATTAGAAAAAATATAGAACACAATTGGAGGAAATATGACCAACGAAAGCAAGTGCCCAGTGATGCACCACACTCACGCACAGGGCACTATAGCGAACCAACGCTGGTGGCCCGATCAGTTGAACCTGAAGATGCTCCACCAGAACCCACCGCAGTCCAATCCTATGGGCGGGGATTTCAACTATGCTGAGGCGTTTAAAACACTCGATTTAGAGGCACTGAGACAGGACATCTATGCGCTGATGACAACGTCACAGGAGTGGTGGCCCGCCGACTACGGGCACTATGGGCCCCTTTTCATTCGGATGGCGTGGCACAGTGCAGGCACGTACCGCATCCACGACGGACGCGGCGGTGGTGCCTCCGGCACGCTGCGCTTTGCACCCCTCAATAGTTGGCCCGACAACGCCAGTCTTGATAAGGCTGTCCGGTTGCTCTGGCCCATCAAACAAAAGTACGGCAGGAAGATCTCGTGGGCGGACCTAATAATCTTCACCGGAAACTGTGCCATTGAGTCTATGGGACTCAAGACACTTGGGTTCGCTGGCGGTCGAGAAGACGTCTGGGAGCCTGAAGAAGACATCTATTGGGGATCAGAGACCATGTGGCTCGGTGACGAACGCTACACCGGCGACAGGGAACTGGAGAATCCACTTGGTGCTGTTCAGATGGGGCTCATCTATGTGAATCCACAAGGACCAAACGGTAAACCGGATCCAGTCGCTGCAGCCAGAGACATTAGAGAGACGTTCCGTCGCATGGCAATGAACGACGAGGAGACAGTTGCGCTCATCGCTGGCGGACACACATTCGGCAAAACCCATGGTGCAGCTGATGCCGACGAGTACGTCGGTCCCGAACCGGAGGGTGCACCCCTTGAGCAGCAAGGACTCGGCTGGAAGAACACTTTTGGCAGCGGTAAAGGCGGCGACACGATCACCAGTGGCTTAGAGGGTGCTTGGACGATCGCACCGACCAAGTGGGACAACAACTTCTTTGAAAACCTTTTCAACTACGAGTGGGAACTCGTGAAAGGTCCCGGCGGTGCGTGGCAGTGGACTCCCAAAGATGAAACTGCACAGGGCACCGTGCCAGACGCTCACGATCCCTCGAAGAAGCACGCACCTATGATGCTCACGACCGACCTATCCCTGAAGGCGGATCCAGCCTATGCCCAGATTTCCAAACGCTTCTACGAGAACCCGGCGGAATTCGCAGAGGCATTTGCTAAGGCGTGGTACAAACTGACCCACCGCGACATGGGACCTCTCACACGGTGTCTCGGTCCGTTAGTTCCCGAGGAACCGCAGTTGTGGCAAGACCCTGTACCTGATGTCGATCATCCATTGATTGAAGCGCAAGACATTGCTGCCCTTAAGAGCAAGTGCCTCGAATCAGGACTGTCCATTTCCCAACTCGTCTCAACCGCTTGGGCGTCCGCAGCAACATTCCGCGGCACCGACAAGCGCGGCGGTGCTAACGGGGCACGCATTCGCCTTGCACCCCAGAAGGATTGGGAGGTCAACAACCCGCCCGAATTGGAGAAGGCACTTCAGTCCTTGGGGGGAATTCAAAAGGAATTTAACGGTTCGCAGACCGACGAGAAACAAGTATCACTCGCTGACCTGATCGTTCTGGCAGGTTGTGCAGCTGTTGAGGCAGCCGCGAAGAACGCCGGTATCGACGTACAGGTTCCCTTCACACCGGGGCGCACGGACGCTTTGCAGGCGCAAACCGATGTGGAATCGTTTGCTGTGCTTGAACCGACCGCCGATGGATTCCGAAACTACCTCGCAAACGGACACCAGAGAACAGCCGAAGACTTGCTGGTGGATCGGGCACACATGCTGACGCTAACGGCGCCTGAGATGACTGTTCTTGTCGGTGGTTTGCGTGTCTTGAATGCAAACGCCGGTCAGTCCGAACTCGGGGTCTTTACCAAGCATCCCGAGACGTTGACACCTGATTTCTTCGTGAACCTACTTGACCTGAACACCGAGTGGGTACCCTCCTCAACATCTAAGGGTGTATTCGAGGGACGCGATGCCTCGACAGGTGAACTCAAGTGGACCGGCACCCGTGCCGATCTCGTATTCGGCGCAAATTCTCAGCTCCGAGCCATTGCGGAAGTCTACGCCTGTGATGATGCTCGACAAGCATTTGCGCAGGACTTTGTCGCTGCATGGAACAAGGTCATGAGCCTTGATCGCTTCGACCTTGCCTAATTTCGGCAAGGCACGGATAGTGGGAGCGTGAAACCCTCACGCTCTCACTGTCTCTAATTCGTTGTGTGGGTTGTGGGTTGTGCGGGGTGAAGGGTTGGTTAAACAAACCTAATTATCTTCAGGGTTTTTAGGGGGTTTTGGCTGAGGTTTATCTCTTCCATTTTTAGCCCATTCTATCCATTCTGCATGCTTTTGCTTCGCCCCTTCTAAGCGGGCTCTCTGAAGTTTTTTCTCCTCACGTTTTTCGAGAATCCTTTTGACTAACATGATAACCTCCCAGACAGCCTCCCATATTTCCATAAGAGTTACTGCTACGAGCGTGAAAATCTGTTAATTACTCAAAACCAATTTTAATCTTTTTTTCTTATTTGTCAACTCATTTTAATACTACACGCTATTTTACCTATCCTCTGTCCTTCCGCGTCTCCATCCTTGGTGTAGGAGCGAGTTTTACTCGCGACTCTCTTGACTTTTCTCTTATATATGTTATCATCTCCTTATGAAAAATGATAAAAAGACAATCTTCGGTTGGTGCATGTACGACTGGGCGAATTCTGCTTATATCACCACTGTGATCGCCGCTATATTGCCGAATTACTTTGCGAGAGCCGTTGTAGGCGAAGCCGGTATTGATATCCTCGGTATGAATATGACGGCTACAACGTTGTGGGGATATATGTTGGGAACTGCGGCGTTCTGTGTCTTCCTCTTTGCACCTGTACTCGGTGCCATCGCCGATTTCTCTGCAGCCAAGAAAAGATTCCTCATGGGCTTTGCGTATATGGGCAGTCTCTTCGCAACGATACTCTATTTTTGCAAGTCTGGCGATGTAGGACTAACAGTTGTTCTATTTCTCGGTTCTCAAATCTGCTTTGTTGGCGGTAATGTTTTCTACGATGCGTTCTTGCCTCAGATCGCCTCTGAAGACAAAATGGATTCCGTCTCTGCCAGAGGGTATGCTTTCGGGTATGTCGGTGGCTCACTCCAATTTGCCATTGCCCTTGCGCTCGTCGCCACGCAAAAGACACCAGAGGCCCAAGCAATGGCGGCGCGCGTCGGGATGGCGATGACAGGTTTTTGGTGGGCGGGTTGGACCTTACTGACGCTGAAATATCTAAAAGAAGAGAAAACGCCGTACGAACTCCCAGAAGCCTATCGCAATCGGCCTGAAGTTTTAGCATATCTGGCGTTAGGCATCAATCGGACTATTTCAACAGCGAAAAAGGTAGGACGTTTTAAACACCTCATGCTCTTCCTCATCGCCTATGTGATTTATAACGACGGGATCCACACCGTTACGAGCATGGCGACAATCTACGGCACGGAAGAATTAAAACTGACAACCACATCACTGATGGTGACGCTCCTGTTGGTGCAAGTCGTGGCAATAGGTGGTGCATTCATATTCAGTCGGTTGGCAGGCCGTATAGGGGCAAAACGCTCGGTGATGTGTGCTTTGGTCTTATGGAGCGCTGTCGTCACCTACGGCTATTTCATCCATACCGCAACCGAGTTTTTCGTTTTAGGCATGATTGTCGGTATTGTACTTGGAGGGACACAAGCCTTGAGTCGTTCCTTGTATGGCGTAATGATTCCAGAAAACGCAAGTGCCGAATTTTACGGATTCTATTCCGTTTTTAGTAAATTTTCATCAATCTGGGGTCCAGTAACCTTTGGCTTAATCAAACAGATAACTGGCAGCGCACGCCTCGCAATTATTTCATTGATGGTCTTCTTTATCACTGGTTTGATTCTTTTAGCATTTGTGAACGAAGAAAAAGCAAAAGCCGACAAACTTGCATTCTAAGTTAGCGAAAGGTAAAATAAAGGGGTTTATTAATTTGCCAACTCGAAAATAATGGGAATCTCAAGCCTTAAACTCAGACCCTCTTGTCCCTCGGGGAAAGGCGGATAAGGCACGGCATTTCGGACAGCTGCGAGCGCAGCATTGTCGAGTGCCTGTGAGCCAGAAGAGATAAAGACTTCCGGATTCCGAACGGTTCCATCGTTGAAAAGCGTGAACCGGACCGTAGCTGTACTACCATCTTCCAGATTTCGAACGCGCGGTGGAAAACGTTGCACCTGTTTAATCCGATCCCGAACGGCTTTTAGGAACTCGTTAAACGACTGTTTCGCATCTCCCAAGTTAACTGAGTTGAGTTCGAGATTTTCTGTATCATTGAATTCAGTTTGCGCAAGATTGGTCCCCATGTCCAGTCTTGAAACTAAGCTGGTGTTTTCAAACTTCGGCACCTCAAATTTCGGCATCGTTGTAACAATGTTCGCCTGTTGGGATCCCCTAAAAAGATTTTTGCCAAGCCCGGCGGAACTCGGTGCCATCACAGGACGTGTAGGAGCATCGCTCGCTGGTAGTGTAAAACGTGCATTGCCTACGGGGATTTTGGCACTTGTCGTGACGGTTTGTCCCTGAGGGGCACGGATCTTAGAAAACTTCGGTTTTGTGGGCTTTCGGGTCGTACGGGGTGGTGTGCGGCGTTTCGGCTGTGGTTTCGTCGCTTCCAGGACAACGCTTTCTACTTTGTCCTTGTTCGGATCCAACACTGTTTTCTTAATAAAATAGATAGCACCGACCATAATCCCGATGGCATGCAGTCCGATTGCGAAACCACCTGCGATCCGCATCGCTAATTTTTTCCGTCTTTGAGCGGTTTCTCGATTCTGCCGTTGGAGATCTGCCATTGTCGTTGAAGCTGACGAAACCGGTGCCGACCGCGCCTGTTTAGCGTTACGCATAAAAAAATTTAATCCTCCTCAAGCCCATATAAGAGCAAAAATGTTTATAGAATACCAGCCATCACAGATGTTTTTTGCGAGTTTACCTAAGCGACATTATATGAGATTTCGACATCTGAGTCAATCGTTATAACTAAGCAGCTTATATCTGTCGTCCTTAACAACTACCGAGCCGAGGATTTTCAATTCCCCTGTTTCTCCAGCAGCGTTCCGCAAGGTCAAAACGGTTCCACGCAGAAGTTGGAATCCGTCATAAGTCTCACGCCGTTGATCGAAGCGGATATCCACAAATGTCAGTTCCTTCCCGCCGTATCGAGCAACCCATTTCTTCATACCGGTGTTACATTTCCGATTCAAGTTTGACCAAGCAAAATCACCTGGAAAATTATTAGGTGGACGGCTCGCTGGAAATGCTGGCCAGATCCAATCAAGATACGCTTTGCGTTGCACCCGTAACTGGTCTAATGCCTCAATATCTTCCTGATTTAATGCGTCAACGACTGCCAGACCGAGTTGGTCTGGCGAGTCGAGACTATTTTTCCATACCGATTTCTCACAACCCACCAAACTGCTATACATGAGCAGCCCAGTGAGTAGAATGTGAGATATGTAAACAAAGTGTTCCTTAATTCTGATCACTCGTCGTCCATCCGGTTGTCCAGTTATTGGACGGGCTTACACCCCCGATAAAGTTGACGTTTTCAAAGAAACCGTCAGCAGGTGGAGCCGCAGGGGATACCGCTGCCGCGCCTGCACCAGGTGTGAAATCAGGCGCGCTCTTGTTGAACGGATCCTTCAAGCCTGGATCTGTTTCTTTGTTACCATTAGCAGCTGCAAAACCGGCTTCATCAAAGCCGTCGTCATCTTTCTCATCACCGAAATTACCTTTTCCATTTTCAAAGAAAATACTGTTTTTTACAACCAGTTTACCGCTATCTGCTTGGGCATGGGTCGCTTCGTTGTTGATATCGAGCCCGACTTTATTAAATCCGGTAACAATGAAATTTGCGAATGTGCCAGCAGCACCTTCACGAATTAGCATACCGTTGTCGCTTTCAGGACCCGATGGATCGCCAACGAGGGTCACGTTATAGATAGTCGCAGCGGAACGCGGGGTCGCTTCGTTGTCTTTACTGCTGTTATCCACTTCAAAGCCGTTATCGGCGTCATCCCCATAGTGTTGTACAACGAGGAATTGCGCCTTGCCCTGCCAGCCATCTGTCCAGTCGAAGGAATCGTCGCGTGCACCGGTAACCATGACATACTTGAGGTTGACAGTGCCGCCAAACATCTCAACGCCGTCGTCTTGGTTCATGTGGACTTGGACGTTCTCAACGATAGTGCCGGATCCAACACCTTGGAACGCAATGCCGTTCAGTTCATTATCAGGGCTAAATTCAATGCCTGCGTATTCAACACGAACATAGCGAAGCACACCGCTGCTGTCAGCAGGATTGTTGCCGCCAAACGCGCCGGTATCGCCTTCGCCAAAGGTTACACCTTGGTTCGTGGGTGCGTTTCCATTGATAATCAGACCGCCCCACTGTCCACGTGCACGGCTGCCTTCAAAGGCATCACTGGACATAACGATCGGCGCACTGACGGTGCCGTTTGCCATAATTTTTGAACCTTGGGCAATAATCAGTGTACCATTACTGGCTTGCTCACCGAAAATTTTAACACCAGGCTCAATGGTCAACGTCGCGCCGCCTTCGACAAACACCGCACCGCGGAGAAGGTAATCGTAAGCCGATGTGAGCGTCTTATCCGCATTCAGTCTACCTTCAAGCACGACCACTTGGCGTCCGTCAACCTCAATAATGGTTTCTTCAGGCACCAATGCTGTGTTTTCAGTTGATTCGGCGTCATCTTCGTCACTACCACAACCGACAAAACCCAACGCCAATCCAACTGCGAAGACGGCTATTAACTGGAACAGCCAATTTTTGTATAGACCCTTCATCCCTTTAGATGCAAGGGGTGACCCAATATTTAACATCAGTTAACTAAGCTCCTTATCTGTTTTTTATATGCTCAACTGGTTCAACCAGTCGGCATCAATGATTGCGACCCACTTATACATAGTGATTTAAAAGTGAATCGATGTTGTAATTTATCTCAAATTAAAGATACTGATAAATTGTTGCGAAAAAATGACAATGTTATGCGTTTTTTGCACTTGACACACAAAACCATTCAACACTCCCACAGAAGTAATTTTTCCCGTAGGAGGGATCTCTGATCCCGACTCTTAACTGACAACTGAAAGGATTACGCAGTAATCCGTACTGATAACTAAAAAACTACAAATTGTAGCTTACCCCGAACGAAAACGCTCTGCCCAGTTTATACCGAACGTAAGTCGCCTCGCCTTGTTTGAAATGCACATTGGGATCGAGTAGGTTTTTCGCAGAAAAACTAATCTTGAAGTAATCGGCAACGACCCGGCTAAAACTCACGTCGAGTTGACCTCGTGGTTGCTCGTATACATCTGGCACCCCGTGGTTACCTACCTCAGAGAGCCTACGTCCGAAAATATTGTAGGCAACCGCACTTGAAATGCCCCAGTCAGTATCTTCGTAACCGATAGACATGTTAACAATATATGGACACTGCCCCTGTAGCGGACGCTCAGAGGAGGTCTGAATACCCACATCGGGCAGTATTACTTGTGAAGAAATCAATGCCGCATTTGTGTTAATTGAAAACTTACGTAAGGCGGGTGTAAGCACGCTCAAATTCTGACGCGTTTCTAATTCCAAACCGTAGTTGTTGGCACCTTCAGCGTTTTCGTAGGTGATTCGGACCTCTGCCTGCGGTTGGACGATCTGCTCAATCGGTTTTTGGAAGCGTTTATAGAACGCACTCACGGCTACAACACCGCCTATTTGTGGAAAAGCCTCCCAACGGAAATCGAAATTATTGATCTGGGTTCGTTCCAACTCCGGGTTACCCAGAATTGTTCTGCCACCAACGAAATCTGTAAATTCAAACGGTGCCAGTTCCCGGAAATCCGGTCGCGTGATAGTGCGAGATGCCGCAAGCCGTAAATTCATCCGCTCGGTTAAACGGTACGTCAAGTTCGCACCCGGCAGTAAATCGAGTGTCTCCAAATCAGCTACGATTGGGGATGCCGCGACAGAGAACGGATCATAGGTTGTAACCTTTTGTCCAGAAGATTCCAATCTCAAGCCCGTCATGAACTGCCATTTCGTGCTAACCGGCATATCAAGCATAAGATAGCCTGAGTAGATGGAGTGATCTGCCAAGTAGTTATCCGTCGCACGCGTGGATTCACGCAATTCAAAAACACGGGGGGCAATATTTTGGGTTTGGAAAAGTATTTCAGGTGGGGCGGAGAGATTCACTGTAGCATCTACCTTGTCTGAAGGCAAAAATCTAAATCGCCGGGCATCAAACGTCCGCGATCTATCTCGTAGTAGTCCGCCAAATTTGAAGAGCCCTTCGGCACCGATCGGAATTTTCCAGTCGGCGCGGGCGTTGTATTCGTCATCCTCAAGGTCGAAGAAGAATCTGCTCCCGCTATGCGTCACATCGCGGAACGTGTAGGTGCCGTCCCCCCTATCTTCGTAGATATTCTCGCGTGTATCGGGTTCATCTCGTGAAGCACGAGAATAAGTAAGCCGCCACTCCATCGAAACATCGGGCTGCCTTGGACCTTCCAAACTCGGTTCACCGAAATTGAAGTCGTGTGTTCCGGCGAACTGTCCGGAGAAGAGTTGACGTTCAACGTAGCGAAGTCGGAAGCTGCGCATATCCGTATTTCTGTCGGCGTTAAATCCTTCCCATGTCCGTGTTTCGTCTTCAGCCGTATGTGTAAAAAGTGTTCGGACGCTGAGCTGGTGTTCTGGAGAGAAACGAAGACTCGCGTTCACCACGCTACCCCAGTCTACTTCATTCCCGCTCCGTTCAACATTATACGAGGTTACAGGCGAAAGCGTCTCGTTTAAGCCAATACGAAAGGCGTTACGGACCTGTGTGCCATAACTGTGACTATTACCGTAAGAGACAACGCCTAAGTAGCCGAACGCTTTACCGAAAAGCGTGTTGCTATTGCCGAGACTGAATTTGTAGCTTTGGTTGACAGGAATCACCTGACGTTCCGGCGACCAGACATTAGAAAACGATTGCCCGAACTCTTGAATCTGTTCTTGGGTGAACCCTAAAGGGGTAAAACGCCCACGTTCACGAATCGGTAAATCTGCTGCCCGATTTTGGACGATCCCAGGTAGATCGCGCGAACCGTCATCGAATCCTAAAAAATCGAGATTACCGCCCGGATACGTCAACCCGTCCTCTCCTGTCGCTTGTGTGTTGAAACCGCTTGACATCGATAGCGACATTGTCAACTCTTCGGGAAAATCTTTAGTAAACACTTGAACAGAGCCACCAGCGAAACCGCCCGGCTGGTCTGGAGAGAATGTTTTGACTGTTTGTAAACTCGCAAGAAGGCTTGCCGGAAAAATGTCCATCGGCACAACCCGTCGGTTCGGTTCAGGACTCGGAATCTCAACATTGTTGAGAAGCGTGTTACTGTAGCGTTCGCCCAATCCACGGACGAATACGTAACGACCGCCAACAATGCTAACGCCTGTTACCCGTTTAATCGCCTCTCCCGCAGAAGATGCCGGCAGTCGGCTAATTTCTTCAGTACTGATGCTATCCTCAATTCGAGAGCTGCGCATCCGTTGTTCAAGCAGACCGCGCTCACTCGATTGGCTTAACTGCACAGACAACTTGACCGCATCCAGTTTGACTATTTGTGGAACGAGTGGTATTTGTAAAGGTTGGGGTGCTTCTGTCTCATTGACTTGAAGATCGGGGACCACATACGTGTTGTAAAACGGTGCACCTGCATGGATCCTATAGGTACCACTCGGCAAGTCCAGTGAAAATGCCCCAGTTTCATCTGTCGTCACCTGAATCTGCGTATCAATAACCCGAATGACTACACCCGATAGGGGTGTCTCGGTTTCACTATCGACAACACTACCTGTGATTTTGATGACCTCTTGTGTTTGTTCGTCAGCAGCACTTGTTTCCATAAGTCCGAGGCCCGTCCCAAGGAGCAAAACCAACAAGCCGATGCAGAAACGTTCCCCGAAGGGTCGGGTTTGGCAACCCATATTTAGGAGTCTTCTCATTTTATCTTTCTTATCCTTGTTAACCCGTATTGAAATCCTCTCTTAGTTATTGATTTGCTTACCCAGCGCGTCCGGTCTATTCTCAACACTATTCCAATGGTAAAAAAATTATAATCTCTGAATGATACAAAAATGTGTTATTTTTTTGTCAAAAAATAAAAAACTGTTTTCCCTTAAAAAACAGAAAACCCAAAATCAGCACAATCTGTGCTATCGGCGTAATCTGGGATTCAGACAACCCACAACTATAGGTTTCCCCTTGATATTTTCCATTATACGCCCTATAATAATTAAACAAACGTTGTACCCCTGTATGGAAGGCGATTCATGTTAGGCGAACTCCTTCGGAAAAGTATTCATTTAGCAGGACTGATCCTACCGGTTATCTATTTCTTTCTTGATAAGCCTACGATGCTAATTGTGATGGGTGTATTGACTGGGATTGCGATTACCGTAGAATTAGTGAAATGGTTTTCCCCGGATTTTGGTAAATTCTTTTTCCAAATTTTCGCGCCGATGCTCCGGAGACATGAACGCAGGGGTGCCATGACAGGTGCAACCTATTACATGATTAGTGCTTTCTTATCTGTTCTTTTTTTTTCTAAGACGCTCGCTATTGTTTGCATCTTTTTCATGGTGTTAGGGGATCTCGCAGCGGCGTTGGTAGGAAGAATGTGGGGAAAAACAAAACTCTTGGGTACAAAGAGTTTAGAGGGAAGCATTGCTTGTTTCGTCGTTTGTGCCGCAATTGCCTTAGTGAAATTACACCCTATTATAGGGATTATTGGTGCCTTAGTTGCCACAATCGTAGAGATGATGCCGTTCCCAATCGACGATAACCTCACAGTCCCATTGGTGTCAGGGGCAGTAATGCACTTCCTAATGCATGGTCCCTTAAGTTTTTAGCCGTGTAGCAGCGGCAATTGGCGTTCTATAAAAAAATAACTTAAAATCTGCGGAATCTGTGTAATCTGCGATTCAGACAATTAAAGCCTCACATAACCGTAAATTATGGCAAATATAAAGCTTGAAAATGTTGTAAAACGCTATGGCGATGTTATCGCTGTCAGAGACTTTAACTTAGAAATCCAGGACAAGGAATTTGTTGTCTTTCTCGGTCCCTCAGGTTGTGGCAAAACCACTACACTCCGTCTCATCGCCGGTTTGGAACATCCCGAAGAAGGCGATATTCTCATTGATGATCAGCGTGTCAACGATCTCTCCCCAGCAGACCGGGATATAGCTTTCGTCTTTCAATTCTACGCACTCTACCCGCACCTGAATGTCTACGATAACATCGCTTTTCCGCTCAAAGCCGTGAAAGTCTCAAAATCAGAGATTGACACGCAAGTCAAGCGGGTTGCCGAGATTTTGCAAATATCCAATATGCTGGACCGGAAACCAAGTATGCTCAGTGGTGGAGAGATGCAACGCGTCGCCCTCGGTCGCGCAATGGTCCGCCAACCCAAAGTCTACCTCCTTGATGAGCCGATGGCGAATTTAGATGCCAAGATCCGAGTCGATACCCGTGCCGAGATTAAACGGCTCCAACACGAAATCGGAGCGACAACCATTTTTGTGACGCACGACCAAGTCGAAGCCATGTCCTTGGCTGACAGAATAGCCGTCATTCATCAAGGTCTCCTGCAGCAAATTGGAACGCCATACGAAGTCTATAACAGGCCAGAAAGTCTCTTCGTTGCTGGATTTATGGGGATGCCTACAATGAATCTCCTTGACGCAGTGCTCACGGCACGCCATGGTGAATCCGTTCTGCAGCTCAGCCACACCGATGTTTACTTACCGTTGTCACCCAGAAGACAGGCAGCTATTACTGCCGCTGCGCAAGCGAACGGCTTAGTCTTCGGAATCCGTCCTGAACACATCACCGCCGTGAACCAATCCGATCCCGAAAAAATCGCCGCCGAGGTCCACCTCGTTGAACCGCTCGGTGCAGTAAACATTCTTGACATTCGCCTCGGCACCCACCTGGAGACCCAAGAACCGATCCTGCTACGGGTGAGAACCCATCCCTCATTTCGCGTCGGCATTGGGGATACGATCTGGTTGGATTTCAATGAGGCAGAGATGCATCTCTTCGATCAAAAAACCGAACGAGTGCTCTCGTGATTTCTAATGAGAGGAAAAAAGAAATGGAAAGTAAAAGCACTAAAATCCCGTGTCGCTTAGCTGCCTTTGACTTAGATGGTACGCTGCTGAACAGCGAACACGCACTACCGCCAAAAAACTGTGAGGCACTTCGGGCACTCGCAGCAAACGACATTCTGGTTGTTTTAGTATCTGGAAGGATGCACCGATCTATCCAACCCATCAGCGACGAAATTGGTTTAGAAAATCCTATTATTTCGTATAACGGTGGAATGGTCCGACATGCCACAAGTGGTGAAGTCTATCATCACATCCCCGTTCCAGCTGATTGCGCCATGGCAATTGTTGACGCGTGTAATCAACGGAGACTTCATCTCAATTTCTGTCTGAACGATGAACTCTATGTGGCCGAACGGAATGCTTGGAGTGATCTTTATGAGGAGCGGACTGGCGTTCCAGCGACACCGGTTGGAAACTTACGTGAGTTGGCTGGTGAGACACCCACGAAAATGCTTATTATTCACACATCCGAAGAATTACCCCGGCTCTTAAACGATTTTCAAACCGATTATGCAGAAAAACTTTACGTCACGCAGACCCAACCAGAATATATTGAATTTATGAATCCAGAGGTTACGAAGGGACGCGCTTTATCAGCTTTGGCGAATCGTTTTGACATACCGATAGATACTGTTGTTGCCTTTGGGGATAGTTACAATGACGAAAGCTTACTTAAAACTGCCGGTTTCGGCATAGCGATGGCAAACGGAGTCCCACCGATTCGTGCCTGTGCGGATTATATCACAGGGACGAATGACGATAATGGAGTCGCAAAAGCTATCTGGGAATTAATTCTCTGATATAGTGAAATGATCGCAATTTCCTCGGAACGCGCTGCTTAAACGCAAGAATTTTCCAAGCAGTTAGTTATTTATTGGTACTTACGTCGTGGGCATTCTTATAAGGGAAATCGGCGACGAGTACGTAAGAGTTACCTTCCTGTTTCAGCGACATCTGGACAGAATTCATCGAAAATTCAAAGTATTTCGCTAATACTTCTGTCAATTCATGAAGTAACCTTGTGTTGACGCGGTCATCAACATCGAACCTATCTTGTGTAATGACAAGCTGCAGGCGCTGTTTCGCAATACTACTTGATTTCGGTTTGCGCCCGAATAGCCGTCTGATGCTTATACTCATATGCTGACTCCTTAACTATTTCTGGTGAACCAATTCACGATACTGGTGAACAGACCCCTCTGTACTAGGTCTGGGATCGGGATTTGTTGGCCCGTCATCCGTCGTGCAATACGCATATATGCCTGGGCACCCGCGGAATTTTCTTCATAGACAAGCGGTATCCCGCGATTTGTCGAGGTGATTACGCCTACATCTTCTGGGACAATGCCTAAAAGGTCGATGTTGAGAATATCTATAACATCTTCTTGGTTCATCATACTACCATTCCCAACAAGCTCCGAGGAGAATCGATTTAAAACGAGATTGATCGGTTCGATTCTTGCATGTTGCAATAACCCGATAATTCGGTCGGCATCCCGAATAGCAGAGACATCTGGCGTTGTAACAATGATTGCCTCGTCTGCACCCGCTGAAGCGTTACTAAAACCCCGCTCAATACCAGCAGGCGAATCAACTAAGACAAAATCATGCGTAGATCGCAACTTATCGCAAATCGCTTTCATCTGCGCCGGTTGAATATCATCTTTGTTGTTTTTCTGTGAGGCTGCCAGAAGCGTAAGACCGTCAACTCTTCGATCTCTAACCAGTGCTTTAGGAAGTTCGCACTGCTTATCGATAACGTCCATTGAGGTATAAACGATCCGGCTCTCAAGTCCCAGGACAATATCGAGATTCCGAAGCCCGACATCTGCATCAACGAGTACGACCGTCTTACCCAGGAGGGCAAGGGCTGTCCCTAAATTCGCTGTAGATGTCGTTTTGCCGACACCTCCCTTTCCTGATGTTACTACGATCACTTTTCCCATACCGGAACCTCCTATGTTAAAACTTAACAAATTTTTCGACAATAATCACATCTTCCACCCCGATGCGCGCAATTTCTGGATAGCCTCGGGACTTTTGACCAATGGGTAGACGATTCATATAGTTACCAATCTGAAGCTGCAATGGCACCAAATCCATAGCAATAACGACGGATGAAAGTCTGCCGTTTATCCCGGCGTGCGCATTACCTCGTAACGCACCCAAAATAACAATATCACCACCGGCTTTCACTTCAGCACCTGAATTGACATCCCCATAGATAATCAGGCTGCCTTGTGGGAAATCTTCCGTTTGTCCTGACCGAATTGTGTATGGGACAATCCGAGAAGGTTCGCTATCGCGGGTGTCCGGCTGGGTATTCACGGCTTGCGATATAATATGTGTCGTCGGTGCAGCAGCAATAGGCTGTGGCGCGGGCTCATCAGATACTATGACCCCTCGCACTATCAAATTGTAGGATTCTTTAAGTTTTGATCTTAGCTGCGCTATCTCCTCTTCTTGTAAGTCTGGACCCTTGAAGTCAATTTGCACAGATGCCCCCGTTAAAGGACGATTCATCCGAGAAATCGCCTCTTGGATGGCTTCTTCGATGTCCGCTATAGACAGATGGGGTTTGATGATTAAATGCAAACCATCTCTGTATGCCCTGAGTGCTACAGTTGAATTTGCCATTTTGATACTTGAATCTCAATTCAACGTTATTGAGGATATTGCCTCGGTAGACATGATCTTTTGATCGTGGTTTGCTATTCAGCCGCTTCTAGCTGCGCTAAGACATAGGGACCTTCAGGAATTACCGCAATTTGCGCATCTTCCCCATATTGGTTCAGAATTTCTGTAATGCCTTCCTGTGCGTGCTTCAACGGGTGCACAAAGAGTTTTGCTCGCTGATGATACGGTATTCCGTCGGTATAAAAATAGATATCTGCTTTCCGAGCAACCTTCGCTAACTCTTCAAGTTGCCACTGATCAATGACGAAGTTCGCTGGGTTATAAAGTCCTTGCACAAACGCAGTTAAATCGTCAGTTTTGAAGATTAAATCTGTAAATGGCTTGCTGCCGATACCCTCACTGCACGCTGCGACAAGCAAGATACTGCCGCCTTGCTTCACAATCTCAACAGCCGTGAGCAATCCTTTGACGGCTTGGTAAAATGTTGCATCTAAAGGATAGCCAGCACTCGATACGACAACAGCATCGGCAGGCGCGGGTAATGTAACCTTTGCCTGTTGCTCAACAAACTCGGCACCGATACGATGAGATTCAACCATGTCGCCTGCAAAAACACCCGTGATCCGACGTTCTTTGTCGATCGCAACGTTCAGATTAAAGTCAACACCTGCCATTAGCGCAATTTCCGTCGCTTCTATGTGAAACGGATTGCCTTCCAAGATGCCGACAGCCGACTTTGGATGTTCCATCAGTTCCGGTCCGTGCATCACCTTCATCGTCTCAACAGCGGCGATTCCTGGGCAAATCGCTTTCCTGCCACCAGAATAGCCAGCCATTAAGTGCGGTTCAATCAATCCGGTGATAACTTTCAGATCCGAGTCGAGATAAGTTTTATTGATGTAAACTGGGGTGCCGTTTTGTGTTTCGCCTAAGTATGTGTGGGTCTCTGGTTTCTGAGAAAAATGATTGACAATCCGGTACGTCTCCATAATATCGCGTCCAACCATTATTTCGAGTTCTTCAGCGTTGTTGGGACGGTGGATGCCTGTCGCAATGAGGATCGTAATTTTCTCGCGTGGGATGCCGCTCGCTTCAAGGGTTTCCAACATTGGTGGGAGGATGACTTTGTTTGGCACGGGCCGGGTGATATCAGAGATTACGATACACGCCGATTCACGTCCGTTGGCGAGTTCAGCCAAAGGCGATGAGGCGATAGGTGCCGCAATTGCCTCCCGAACCGCGCCATCTTCATCCGGCAGTGGAATGCTATCCGAAATTTCGAGAATCTTGACAACATTCCTATCCGGAATTTCGATGGGTAGTGTTCCGGTACCATATCTCATTTCCACTTGCATATTGATATTTTCCCTTCGGGTTGGCTAAACAAAGTGCTAATGCTGGCGCATCATTCGGCAGAAAATACAAATTCCTTTAAATATTATACCGTTTTTTGAAAAAAAAAGCAAATTTATCTTTACTTTATCTAAGTTATGCCTGAATGGAGGGCGAGTTAATCGCGAAAATCACAAAAAAGCAGTGCCGTGTAACCATGTTTTTCCTGAATTCACACACCGATATATTCTATTCTATCACGTCCCACCTACATTAATCAAGTTAAATCAACAAAAGATGGCTAATTTTTTCCAAAAAATGTATCATTCTGTGAATATTGTCAATGAATCTAACAATTTTTGTAGAAGAACCTTCCAAATCCCTCCTACAGTGGAGTTCTGAGAAATGGATCCCCTAAAATTTTGGAAAACTAAATGACCCTGTAACTCACAACTCCAAGACTTGACTTTTTTCACAAGAGGTGTTAAAATGTCTGTAGTGAAATTCGTATATCTGACGCTTGGAATTCTCAAAACGGAGAAAAGTGGACATGCACCGCATTGAAATTACCACCAAACCGAATGGGGCAGGACGCAATTGGTTAGAAGTCGGCCATTTTGAAACAGACACCCTTGGTCGCAAACAGTGGATAAAAAAAAATGTACCCCATCAGGAATCGAAACTAACTGTTGATAGACAATATTCCCCGCGTGGTGAAACGATCGACTGGATCGTCATCATTCCTGAAAACTATCCTTTTGCACTCGCCAAAGTAACCTATGACCGGCTTAACCCAAAGGAAATTGAGCTGCTCTGGGATCCGAATGCGGCATCACAAACCGAGACAGAAACTGAACAAACTGAGCCTCAGACTGACCGTGAAGATAAGATCAAACGCGCCTTTGAACTCGCCGCTGGCAACGATGAACTCACAAATCTGCTCAAGGAACTCCTCTCCCAGTAGGAATACACCTGTCGCCCCGCTGGGGCTTGATGCTTATTTCATCCGTGTTTCTATACGCCTGTCGCCCCGCTGGGGCTTGTGCAACAGCTTCTTGTATCCGCAAACGCTAAGAGTAATCTGAAGAAGACTAAAAACGCAATAAAAATACTTACCTTTATTTCAAAGTAGCAACCTGGATTATTGTAAGAAGGATTTCCAAATCACAGCTCTTAACTCACAACCGACAACTCACAACTCTCCTACCAACCGTAACGCTCGGGTCCCCAAGGCTTCGTAATCAACTCCTGTTTCGCCATTATCATCGTTTTGCTCGGAACATCATCGTATAAAATAACACCCGGTCCAACAACACTGTAAGAACCAATGCGCCTGCCCGGCATAATAATCGCGTTCACACCCGTCCGGCAATAGTCCCCCATATAGGTCGAGTTTGAACCATAAGGCGGCACCTCGGAACGTCCCTCCACCCGCATTCGGGTATCACCATCGTCGAATCGGAGTGTGCCACACACCGTGGCTGCACCGATGTCCGTAGCGCATCCGAAAACCCCTGACATCTCGCAATAGTGGTAGAGATAAACCTTATCAAACAGGACGCCTGACATCTCGGCGCCGTGACCAATAATACACCGATTGCCAATAGTGCTACTCCCGACATCACAATAATCGCTAATCCTGCACTGATCGCCAACGAAGATATTTCCGTGTAAAATGGCACCGTTTGTAATGTTATTATTCGCACCGGCAATGAGTGTGCCGTTAATAACAACGCGAGGCCCAATCACAGAGTTTTTCCCTAAAACCACGTGTCCATTAAGCTCCGCTGCATCTGAAATCTTCGCGCCCGCCGCAACCTGATCCTCCGTGACCTGTTTCGCAAGGTAATCAACCAATCGATGGTTTGCTTCCAGGACGTGCCACGGCTTGTCAACGTCGATAAGGAACTCCATCGTCTGGACTGCTAACACAGTCTTTCCTTCGTCAATCATAAGTTGCAAAGACTGGGCGATTTCGGATTCAGGGGGCGGCATCCCACCGACAGGCACTTTTGTAACAACCCCAGGATTCCTTAAGAGATAGGGGGTGGCGCTACCACGAAAGGCATACACACCACAGAGCCGATGCGAACCACCACGCGGATGCCCTTCAATACCGGTAAGCATTGAGACACTTCCGTCTTCTGCTGCTTCCGTGCCGATACCTGCACAAAGCCAGTCGCTTGCGTCTTCGTTCCCAAGCGGTTGCACGAGTGCCGCCGCTTCTACGTGAGATGAACAGAATTCTTGGATAAAATTACGGAGGTTATCTGGGGGTGTTACGATGTCACCGTAAACCACGAGATAGGGTTGGTCTTCGAGATGCGCGGATGCCGTCAACACCGCACTTGCGGTTCCATCTGGGGTGGATTGTGTAACAAAAACGACGTTTGGCAGATCAGCGAGGGCACCACGCACCTGTTGCGCGTGATGCCCCACCACAACGAGAACACGTTGACATCCTGCTTCTACCAAACTCTCTACGAGTCGACGGATGATCGGCGTATTAGCAACAGGGATCGTGCATTTCTGCCGAAATTCCCCATATGGCCAGACCTTACGTCCTAATCCTGCGGCGAGAACAATCGCTGTATCCATCTAAAGTATTTCCAATTTACGCCATGCTATGTGGCTATTCATAAAGTCTGCTAAAAACGCTACATCAGGATAGACAGTCCCCAATCGTTTTTCATAAGGCACCGTGCCGATTACGGGGATACCCGTCAGTTTCTCAATTTCAACCGGGTTTGTTGCTTCAGCAATCCCTGCTGTCTCTGAGGAGCGTCTATTCAGAACAATACCGACAACCTGAAGATTAAACTGCCGAGCAAGCGCCACAGTCAGCAGCGTATGGTTCAGCGTTCCCAATCCTGCCTCTGCAACAATGAGGACCGGCAATTGCAACGTATGGATGAGATGCACCACGAGAAAATCGTCTCGGATTGGCACTGCAATGCCACCAACCCCTTCCACTATCACAAAATCGTATCGTTGTTGGAGTGCTGCGAAAGCCGTCTCAATACACGACAGATCGATTTCTCTGTTTTCAATCCGCGCCGCCACGGACGGTGCCAACGGATGTCGGAGATAGATGGGGTTAATCACAGAAAGTTCGTCATCAACCTGAGCGGCGTACTTGAGGAATTGCGCATCGGCGGTATCGCCTGTACCAATCGGCTTCATCACACCCACATTCATTCCAGATTGTTTGAGGGATGCAGCAAGACCACCAGCGATAACTGTTTTCCCGATTTCTGTCCCTGTACCTGTAATAAAGATGCCTTGTGCCATATTGTTTTTTATTATACGGTAAAAGGCATTTTTCGTCAAGGGATAGTCTTGGGTTGTTAGGGGCATTTATGGTAAACCTTAGAATTAATTAGACATTATAGCACAGAAATTAACCCCCCTTACCCCCCTTATCAGGGGGGAATAGTGTCTGTTTATTTTTCAGGGTTACCATAGTTTTAAGAAATTATCGGGTTTTACGCCTTTTTTTCAAGCCAGCGAGGTTAGGAAACCTCGCCTACCGCGATAGGGGTGTATTTCGGGTTGGGGGTTGGGGGACCTAGGGGAAACACCCAAGCAAAAACACCCGTACGAAAACTGTCTACATATTTATATAATCCACCATAAATGCCCCTGAGGGCTATTCAAACGAAAGTCTAAATTTTTGGGTGCCATTTGATTTTCAAACTGCCTGATGAGAATTTCACAGTAAGCATTTCGGGGATGATCTTTGTAACCCTCGCGAAACGTAGGTGTAGTGTAGGTTTAGAGGCTCTTGAGAAACGTTTTATTTTTTGACGTTTACTGTGAAATTTTAAAGGTCGGAGCTCGCTCCAATCTTGTGAAAACCCAGTCGTGGTATGGCTTTATCGCCTGTCTGTGAAATTAGTGATTTTTGGATTTACTGTGAAACTATTGTTTTGTTGTAATAAATATAACGTATTGATATATGTCTTATGGCGATCTCAATAACGTGGTTTGTACCACGGGGAGTTGGGAATCGGTGTGCTTTCCTGCTATGTGAAGAATGTTTGCATTTAATATTTTTTTGTGTTATACTTAACTTGTATTAAGTTTTATTATGCGTCTAATGTTTGTTGGGTATATAGTAGTTTTCATAGAAATGGAGGGAAACAGTGGATAGGATAAAAAGTCGGATCACAGGGCGATTGGGGACGAAACTGAAAATGTCCTCGCGGATACTCATACTAAAGATGACGATTCTGGGTGAAGGAATTCTATTATAAGTTGTTGGTTGTCTGAATCGCGGATTTACGCGGATGACACGGATTTCGCGGATTGAATACTGTCTGAATCGCGAAGGATTATAGACCTTTTTTTGATGTTTCGGCTTGATTTCTTCGTTGAAATCTGTTACTATTTTAACCCATCGGATGTGGTTAAGAGTGGTTTCTATCCACGACGCGGATCACAATACGAGCATAGCCTAATGTTGCGTCAACTTTGAAACTAAGCGTAGTAGGTTGGGTTGAACTCGTGAAACCCAACGTATTTGATAATTTATTTTTTAACGCTTGCAAACAACCCTCAAACTCAAGCTTAATAAAACACTAATGCTTCATTTATTTTAAATTTAAGAAAAGATTCGTAGTAGGGCAGTTTATCGCGTATCCGAAAGTCGGCAACGGGCAATGAATTGCCCTACTACAAACTGGATTCAACTTTAATTTGAACGTAGACAAAGGACTAACGATAGTAAAACGAATACATAAGTAAGTAGTGTTTACATTGTAAAAGTTATTGAAAGTATGATTAGGTTTTGGTATGCTATGTCGTATGAAAACCCAAAAGATAGACGTAACTCAAGACCTGCCTGTCGTGATTTCTGATGCGGCTTGGGAGAGCCTCTTCCCGTTTCTCAAAGCGTATTCAAACATCTATGTCGGTAACCCTGAAGACTGTAGACGCTTTCT
>JAJDUH010000064.1 GCA_022826805.1 Candidatus Poribacteria bacterium | reverse complement strand
GCTTTGCGCAACACCGCACTTTCTATATTACGCTTAGCAGGATACAAGGCTATCGCTAAAACAATGCGATATTTCGCCGCACATCCTAAACAGGCTATGAAACTTTTGAAAAATAATTTTTAAAACTAAATGACCCTAATCCACTGTAGGTGCGGTTTTCAATCCCACTCTATCTACTATAGGCGCGGTTTTCAACCGCCCCGGTTTTACAATTGACCACCCTCTAATGCATTTCAATCGAAAGCACATAACTCAGGATTGTCACCAAAAGCCATGTACCGACCAACACCACGCCAAACGGACGTTTCAACTGGTCGCCCGACACAAAAATACCGATCCGAAAGACAATCAGAATAAATAGCATCGCTGGGAACAAGAACTGGAAGAATTGTCCATCTGCTTGCAAGCCCCCCGGCGTAGCAGCTGCTGAAACACCCGCCACAAACAGGACATTGAGAATATCCGCACCGATAATATTTCCAACCGCCAGTTCACCGTGTCCACGCCTAACCGCTGTTATCGCTGTCACCAGTTCTGGAAGCGACGTGCCAAACGCAACGAGCGTCGCAGAAATAATATGCTTCGGCACACCAATCCGTTCTGCCATGATACTCACACTCGGAATCAAGATCTGTGCAGAAATAACAATAATAGCAATTGCCACAATGAGTTTAATCAGCGTACCGAAGGCACCTGTTTCCTCTGCCTCTTCTGTAACCTCAGCATTCCCACCTGTTTCACCTGCCCATCGGATGGACTGCCAGATGTATAACGCCAGAAGCACAACAAAGACAAAACCTACGAGTTGCGGCAGAGCACCACCTTGCGTGAAAAGTTTCGCTGGAGATGTCCACGGGAAACAGCCTATTACTAAAAGAAACCCCGCACCTACCTGCACATTTGACAGCCGTGATGCCAGTCTACGGTTGAGAGGTAGCGGAGCAATTAGGGACGCCAATCCCAAAATAAGTCCTGTATCACAAATAATCGAACCGACTGCGTTGCCAAGTGCCAGTCCCGGTTTACCTTGTATCGCCGATAGCACAGAGACCGCCGCCTCTGGTGTGGTCGTCCCGATACTCACGATTGTCGCACCGATAACCGCTTTTCCCAAACCCCAGCGGCTTGAAAGAATGACGGCTTCGTCAACAAGCCAATCCGCACCTTTACCAAGTGTATAAAGCATCACCGCAATTATCAGAAAAAGGAACGGGCTCGCTAACCCACCAACAAGATCTGTAATCCACTGTTCCATTAACTCCACCTTTCGAGAACATATAGAATATTTGTTTCCAAAGAATAGCGTAGCATATATCCTCGGCGAAGTCAAGCAGGTTTTCCAAAAATAAATCGTCAACCTCGCAGAAAAGTGGTATGATATGCAAGGGAAGTTCCTTGTGGTAAATGTTTAGGTTACCGCTTGTATCATAGGAGTTTCTCTATAACAGATTCTCATTACCTTGCTCAAACTGGGCAGAATCAGCACGAAGGAGGTCAACTATGGGACAGACAACGAACCGACATATTGCCCAATCGTTCCGCTCGGACGCGATGCCTATTAAGGATGTTCCGCCGGACAACACCGTCATCTTTCGAGGCGATGGGGAACCGCATACGACTTCGACAATGCTACAGCGACTTATTGAGTTCGACCAAGAATTTACGCTTGAGGAGGACAGCTATTCTCTCGGTGGCAATGTTGAGCAGCTTGAGAAAAAATGCGCTGAAATGTTGGGAAAAGAAACAGCAGTCTTTATGCCGACTGGTACGCTCGCCAACCATCTTGCTATCCGTAAACTCTGCGGTGTGAAACCACGTGCGATAGTTCAAGAGCAAAGTCATCTCTACAATGACAGTGGTGATTGTGTAACGCAGCTCAGTAGCATAAACCTCGTGCCCTTGGCAAAAGGGTGTCCCTATTTTACACTCGAAGCATTGAAAGCTGCAGTAGAGCAGGCAGAAACCGGAAGGGTCGTCAATCCGGTTGGAGCGGTGATGGTCGAAAGCCCTGTGCGCCGCCAATCGGGCAAAATTATGCCGTTTGATGAAATGAAAGCGGTAACGGACTACTGTCGAGACAAACAGATTGGGAGTCATCTTGATGGGGCACGACTCTACATGATGTCAGGTGCCACCGGCATTCTACCTGTTGATTATGCAGCGTTGTTTGATACAGTGTATGTGTCGTTGTATAAATACTTTGGAGCACCGTTCGGGGCGATATTAGCAGGCACGGCTGAGTTCACAGACGGGTTGTATCACGCCCGGCGTATGTTTGGGGGCGGATTGGCATCTGCAAACTTTGCCGCAGCGTTGGCACTTCAGGGCATAGATGGGTTTGAAGAGCGTTTCAATTGTGCTATGGCACAGGCAACAGCACTTTTTGGTAAAATCAACGCGCTGAAGGGTATCAATATTGAACCTTTTGAGCACGGTTCTAATATATTTCCACTGAAGTTAGCATCAGATGTTGATAGTAAGCATTTCGTCAAGGTACTCGAGGAGCATTCAGTATCTGTATCCTCACCGGATGGCGATCACTCCCGACGTATCATGCTTACTGTGAACCCAACCATATTACGTCAGGATATCCAAAGTCTGTGCTTCGCTTTTGAACGCGCTATCGAAAAGAGTCAAAAATGAACAGATTGCCCTTACAAAACACTTCGTGATATTTGGATAAATCTGTGTTGGGCATGAAGCATCGACACCAAACTTCTTTTTTCACCGAACTCATATAATTAATAATAAAACGTATAGGTCGGTCTATCAAGGATGATGCTGAGAATATTCCAGAAACTTCCCATCACAAAATCCCCTAATGCTAATCCGAGAAAGAGTGGGACCGATTTGCGATAGAGACCAAGTCCCCCATATTTTAAGACACTCCATTTAGCGAGCGCGCTAATAATAAACGCTGCCCAAAACAGGTGAAGGTGAAAAGATACCCCGTAACCCAGCGGATGAATCGGCCACCAAAACAGCCGACTCCGTACCGCTGAAAGTAAGATTGTAACAGAAAAACCGACTGTTATCGCAGCAATATGACCACTATTTGGGTCTTGTGGCGCGGTGAGCCAACCTTCAAGGAAGCGAAACGCTCGTCCACCAAAGCTATTAATCTGACCGCCCACCTTACCAGTATTGACACCGAGTTTGAAGAACGTATCTGTCAACATGAAAATGCACAACGGCATCGCAATGGCTGTCAAAATAAGCATCAGACGCGACAAACCTTTTACATCGAGGTTACCGCGTTCAGCCAGCTTAAACGCTTCAAGTTGATGCGGCATCGGATGACTCCGATTGTCTCGGTTGAACCAAAAAAAGAGAGCAAACCAAGTCAAGTTTTGTGCCCTAATGCGCCGCGTGCCGAGGATACTGACGAGGCTATGGTGCGGCCCGATAAAGGTCGTTGAGTGAATGGGAAAGCCAATTTGTGCTCGAATGCGCGTGAGTGGAATCGCAATAGTGGCGAAATGTACGGCAAAAAATAGGAGCGCGATCCATGTTGCCATTCCGCCGCGCATTGTAAAGCCGATGATAAATATTCCACCGAAGACAAGTCCAAGAAATGCAGTCCGATATCGCATCGGTTCTTTTTCCTCCATTATCTGTCGTCCAAATGCCGTGCGGAATGCTCGCCAGATGTGCCGTCGTGTCCCCCAAAGTGCAACGGCGCAGATACCCATGTATGCCCCGATGTTTTGCTCGTATGGATAAGGAAAACCGGGAATATTCTCCAGACCGGTTAGAATAGCGATCAGATATTGTGCTTTATAAAGAAAGAAAAAGAGGAGACATGATGAAAGCAGATCAAGTGGCATGAGGAAACCGAGACCGACAGCAAATGGATAGATAATAATCGCGTCCCCACCGCGGAGAAAAGCCGTCCACGGTTTTTCAGTGAATAGGGCACTCATAGATATGTACTTGTTTGGGAAAGCCGGAATTGAAGGAAAAAACATATTGAGTCCGTTCACAAGACTGATTATTGACGCAATCCCAAACCCCCACCACATCGCCCGACTCCGAAGGAAGCGGTTTGTGTTGTAGGAGAGTTGATATGGAAGTTCAACGATCGGATACACAAGGCGTTCCTGCTCCGTCCACTGTTTGCGGATAATAACATTGATACACTGCATCACGAAGATAAGCGCGAAAGTAAAGGCACACCACCAAAAGGTCGGGATCACCCATTTCATTACATAATGGGTTTCAAAAAACGGTTCGTCGCCCAGATAGAACGCGCGAAGGACACTTGGATCGTTGATTGTTAACCAATCCGGCAGATAGTGCCAAAACAACTCGCGCCACTCGTTTTCGGGCGTGCCGAAATAGAAAGCGTGAACTATGATTGAGACGAGTGGAAGGAACATGTCGTAAGACATGAACAGCAGCGTTATTGACATCAGCACATAAAGGCTGATTAGTTCACCACCTGTCAACGCATGTTTCGCTATATATTTTTTCAAAACCATAT
This sequence comes from Candidatus Poribacteria bacterium, assembly GCA_022826805.1. Taxonomy (GTDB): domain Bacteria; phylum Poribacteria; class WGA-4E; order WGA-4E; family WGA-3G; genus WGA-3G. Next base: position 135,686 of record JAJDUH010000064.1, on the reverse strand, counting down.
TGATTGTTGCGATGACCAGAAGTGTGAATACAACGCTGTAAAACGGTGCCATCAGTGTCGGAAAGGTGTATCGGAGTGCTTCGCATTCAATATGCCATTTGTAGATGAGCGGTAGGAGTAGAAGGGATATAAGAATGGTACGGACGCTGATTTTTTCACGGTTCAGTGTATCCGTAGGTGAAAGTAATGAAGACATGATGAAGATTTGCCGAGGTGCTGGAAAGTCCACGAAAACTGGTTGGACTGTTAGTGGAGAAAGATGAAGCGTCTCCTTATATTCTACGTTTATTTACGTAAAAGTTCAAGAAAATCCTTCGTCATGTACCCATAGCAGAAGAGGTGTTGAGTTATGAAAATTACACAAGTTGAAGCATTTGCACTCCGATTCCAAACTGACAAGTCATCAGAACAACAAGAACCACATTATTCCGTTTCACCTAAAGGGTGGCGTTCCATCTACTCGCGCCACCACGAAACAACCGTTGTACGAATCACCACGTCAGACGGCATTGTCGGCTACGGTGAAGCACAAAGTCCTGTTTCCCCGCGCACATCGAAAACAATCGTCGAGGATCTGTGTCGTCCGATACTGGTAGGGAAAGACCCTTTTGACGTGGAATACCTCTGGCAACGAATGTTTACCTCAATGCGCGAGCGTGGACACTATACAGGTTTTTTTATTGATGCCCTCGCCGGATGCGATATCGCACTCTGGGACATCATCGGACAAGCAACAGCGAAACCCGTTCACAAGGTGCTTGGTGGTAGGTATCGGGACAGGATTCCTTTATATGCCGGGATCGGAGGCACCACACCGGAGGCGGCGGTGGCACAAGCAACAAAATACGTTTCACAAGGCTATGGTGGATTGAAGATTCACACGACGCACGAGCGCGCTGAGATTTTGGAGATCGTTGCGGCGGTACGTGAGCAAGTAGGTCCACAAGTCAAATTAATGGTTGATCTTCATACCCAATACAGCGTCCCAACAGCGATTATGCTCGGACGCGGACTTGAGGAATTAGACGTACTGTGGTTAGAATCGCCGACAGCACCCGAAGACATCCCCGGACAGGCGGCATTAGCGCAGGCGTTGGATATGTCAGTTGCCATCGGGGAATGGACACGCACCCGCTATGAATTGCGAGAGGTCTTTGAACGCCGCGCCTGCGACATTACTATGCCCGATATTGCCCGAACCGGTCTCACAGAAGGAAAACGCATCGCAAGTCTCGCCGACACCTATAACATTCCCGTGACACCGCACATCGGCGGTGGGGGCATCTTGTCGGTTGCTGCAACAATACAATTCTCCGCAGTGATTCCCAACTTCCTGATTATGGAACATTCTCCCGATGCCCATGAAATGAAAGGGCAAATCACCACACGAAAACCGACCGTTGAAGACGGGGCTTTCGTCCTTGATGATCTGCCCGGACTTGGTGTTGTTATTGATACAGAGGCGTTGGAAGCCTTCGCAATTGATGGCTAATATCCTTTTTCCTTATCCACAACGTTGATTAACGGTTCGCCATTCACATAGCGATGCATATTGTCGATAAACGTCTGCATTGCACGTTTAGCGATATTCTGCGATGCCCCAGCTGTATGGGACGTTAAAATCACATTCGGAAGCGTCCACAGCGGATTGTCGGGTGGACACGGTTCGGTATAAGTGACATCCAAGCCCGCGCCTGCCAATTTACCGCTCTTCAGTGCAGCAATTAAAGCATCCTCATCAACCACTTTGCCACGACTGACGTTGATGAAGAAACATCCCTCAGGCAATGCATCGAATTCGGCGTGTGATAACAGCTTATGGGTTTGTGGCGTGATTGGACAACACACTGTCAGCACCTCAGAGCGAGACAAAAACTCTGGAAGCCAGTCGAGCTGTCCTAATTCATCAACGGTGTCCGGCTTTTCCATCGGTTCCGGATCCACCGCAATCACTTCAAACTCGAACGCCTTGGCACGCTGGGCGACTGCCCTACCGATACCGCCAAGCCCCAGAATACCCATTGTCATCCCAGACACCTCAACACACGGTGTCCACTTCCACTCTTTATCTCGCATCAATTCAAGTTGCGCGTTGACCCCTCGTGTCAATGAGAGTAACAGGGCGAAAGCATGCTCAGCAAGCTGCGGTCCATACAGACGCTTACTGTTTATCAGTGTGATGGGACTCTCCTTGAAGGCAGGATACATCGACCGCTCTACTCCTACAAACGGCTGCATCACCCACTGCAGAGATTTCGCATGGGGAAGGGCATCCTCTGACACCACACCGTAGAGAATTTCAGCATCTGAAATATGATCACTAAGCTTCGCACCATCGGGCAAAAAATCTATTGCCATCTCCGACGGGGCGGCCTCCAGCATAGCTGCTACCTCTTCGCTGATTCCACTTGCAATCAAGACTTTGATTGTAGCCATTGATAGTCTCCTTCGTTATAGAATTTTCTGTGATAATCGCTCACATAAGCCGAAGTGTATCACGAATCAAGGTGCCTGTCAATAGAAACGCCTCAATTTTTCTCTGACCAACAATTTATAGGTGCGGTTGAAAATCGCACTGGTCTTGGAAAAAATACACCTATCTACCTACCACCGCTCGTAGTGGGGCAATTCATTGCCCGTTAGCAAATCCCGATTCAGACAAAAAAAATGGCGCGGTTGGGAAACCGCGCCTACTGGCAACTTATAACTAATAACTGACAACTATCTAATATATAAAAATCCGAAATATAAATTTCCCAAACGTCGCGTTATCACTTCCGCTTTTGGAACCCATTCATAGCATACCATAGAAATGTCGCAGCGTTTTGACGCCGCTGACTTTTCGACGGCAAACTTCTGTAGCGAACACTACCGTGTCTGCATCCCCTCGCATTGTAGAGGGCAGTCTTTTTCACATTTATCAGTTTTAAGCCTCTTGGACCCGTCAATTTTGACATTCCCGATATCCCTCCGAAAAGCCTTATTCTACTTTTGAAAATAATAACGCAGAAAAACGCCACTGTGGTACAAAGTTGAGCATATGGCCCTGTAGGAGGGGTTTGTAACCCCGACTTTCTGACTAACCGCTAAATCTGTCGTAGGTTGGGTAGAGCGTAGCGAAACCCAACGTTGTATCTGACTGCTAATTGCTGACAGCCGACTGCTATATTCCAATTTCTCTTGACAGATTCCACCAAAACCGTTACGCTCAAGGAAAACCATCTCCCTTTGCGGTGTGAAAGCGAGCAACCGACCATGTTACAGGTGAAGTACGCACGCTATACCCCACACGACGCCTATCTCCGCTTAACCAATGAACATTATATGCTTGACGTAGATAGACGAAGCGGTGTTATAAAAGGTTTATATTTAATTGATGATGCACAAGGTACGAACTTCGTCGGCAATGAACAGAATATGCGCCTCAACATCTGGTGGAAGCAACGGCATGTTCCCGAAAAGGCAGAACGTATCCCAATGCACTGCTGGACAGGCGATGTTGTACTAAAAGCACGTCATGCCGGTGAAACAGAATGGTGCGCGATGCACACCTTCCTCAGCGACGATGTCCGCACAGTGACTTACGATAATGAATCTGTAACCACCCACTATGAAGGCGATTCTGTCAACCGAGGTGGATTACAGAATCTCAATATCGAACAATGTTATGAATTCAGCGGAAACCCACAGAGTGGTGATGCAATTCTCTGGACAATCACGCTTCATAACCATTCCCAGACACAGATCGAAATTGGCGAACTCGGACTCCCAATCACACTGAACACCAACTATAACATCGGCGATGAGAAACAAGGTTTCAATCACAGATCCGTTGATTCCACCAAGTACGTCTTTGAGCAACGCGTGATTGAGAGTTCGTTTGTCTCCGGGCACTCCTCTTATATACTCGCAACACGAGCGAGCGGTAAAGGCGACCATCTCCTCATTATCCCGCAAGACGGCACCGCACTGGAGGCAATCTCTGGGTATGGACTTTTTCCTGATACCAAAATGATGAAGGGTGCCGGCTCCATGTTTTACCTGTTTTCCAAAGCCACAGCAGTGGAACCTTGGTACAACGGACACCGGTCCCTGACTTTAGCACCCGATGAAAAACGGACGTTCACATTCAAGATGTGTCGTGTCCAGGACTACACTGATATTAGCGATAAATTATATGAGAGCGGCAACGCCGCCGTGAAAGTAGCACCGGGGATGGTACTGCCAGCCGGAACAACCGGACATCTGCTGCTCCGATGCAAGAAGCCGATTACAGCGATTGAGACTGACGACGGTATTGAAGTTGAACCCATGGCAACGATGGGTGACCGTTACACTTATACCGTCCGACTCACAGCAATGGGGGAACAGAAGATAGTAATCCGTTACGGGAATGGTGAATGGACAAACCTACTCTTCAACGGCATCGCAGCGATAGAAACGCTGATGAAAGCCCGTGCCAGATTTATCGTTGAGAAACAGCGGGTTATAGACCCCAACGATCTCTGCCACTACAGTTTCCGCATCTGGAATAATGATGAAGAAAGGCTCATCGTAGAAGAGGAGGCACCTTGTGGCTCAATTGATATGGGCGGCAGCGATGACCGATGCTTTGCGCCCGCGGTATTCCTCGCTGGTAAAAACGCCTACTATCCTAACGAGCAGGAGATCCATGCCCTTGATGAGTTTATTGAGAACTTCCTCTACGGGAAGCTGCAGGACAAAGACAACTACCAAGTCCTAAACTCACTCATCGGACTCCGCGAGGGGTCATGGCGACGATGGGACTATGTCTGGCGTATCTACAACTATCCCCACGTCTATAACGTCTACTATCAGATGTATCGGATCACCAGATTGCACGGAATAAAGACGACTCGCGAGCCATTGGAATACCTCAAACTCGCCTATCACACCGCTTATGCTTCTTACCAAGACACCACCTACGAAAGTGTCTACGAGACAAAGAATTACATCGACTATCACCGCGGCAACATGTCCAAAACGCATGCCCCGATGGGTTCACCAATCTTGGCACATCTCCTGAAATCGCTGAAAATCGAAGGCATGCGGACCGAATACCAATCACTCTTGGACGCAATTAAGGGCTGCCTCCCGTTTTTCCTTGAGGAAGAATACCCGTTCGCATCGGAGTATTGCTTCGATCACGCCTCGAAAGCGGCGTTGTATTACTTAGCGCAGGTCGCAGACGACGAACCATTGAAAAAACGCACTGTCCAGTCAATCCTCGCCAGTCGCGATGCAACTCCGATGTGGTTCTCCTACTGCACAAACATGCGATATATCGGGTGTTATCCGACACCCTTGATGGCGCGTCCGCTCTTCGACAGATATGAGCGGACGGGAGATCTTCACTACTTACAGAAGGCTTACGGGGCGACCTTAGCTGTCTGGAGTTGTGTTGATCTGTCAGGCAAAGGCTACAACGGCAGAGAGTGGCGGTTCAACCCACCGGAGAAGGGTTCGCCGGAATACAACTACTATCGGAATGGCTGTTTCTCTGGCGAGGTCGGCATGGGACTCTACGGCAACCTGAGCATGCTAAAATCCTATCTCGTCCAAGACCCAGATTTCGGGCTTATCGGCTATGGATGCGCTGTCTCTGAAACAGCGGACGACTACACCCTCATTCCACAAGATGGCTTGGGGGTCAGGACTTCCTTCGTCCCGCTCGGTGTGTCGTTGGAGGCAGTAAAGGCTTGTATTGAAAAAGCAACCCTTACAAAAGATTTGAGGCGGTTAGAACTGGTTATATCAAAACCTTCCAAACACGCCGATTGCGCACACATCTCCATCCGCGGCATGCCACCCGATGCGTACCAATGTACTACAGGCAAGGTCAAACACCATAAGCAGCTTGAGTGGGACATCACCCATCCCAAAGGACAAAAACCTCTCACCGTGACCCTAATCCGCTAACCCTTTCCTTAACTCAGTCGGTGCGGTGTTTTTGCTGGGGTGTTTCCCCTAACCGCACCGATCCTTCCTAACAAGCGAATACAGTAAATCCTCGTAGGTTGGGTAGAGCGCAGCGAAACCCAACTGCACACCACAAATCTCTTGAATACACAGGAGACCTCAAAATCCGCGAAATCTGCATAATCTGTGTAATCCGCGATTCAGACCGATTTTCATTGGCAAGCCTGACGCTAAACCTGCTATACTTATCTCGGAGGTCTCAACAGAAAAACCCTACAATGTGCAACACCACACTCGAACCTCGCACAAAAATCCTAATGATGCTCATTGCTGGATGTCTCGTTATCCTACTGGATAGTCCAACAGCACTCCTCGTCTGTTTCCTCGGTAGCCTCACACTGATTGCCCTATCTGTGCCGACGTGGCGACAGATCGGACTCCTTTGTACGTTCCTCTTTTTCACAACGTGGGGCTTAGTCTACAGCCAAGCGATCTTCTATAACGCGTTTCCACGCACCGTGCTATTCACGCTCGTACCAGCAAACCTACCGCTTATTGGGGAAATGACAGGCGGTATCCAGGTCTATCGAGAAGGCTTATTTCACGGGATCGTTCAATCTCTCCGTTTTAACACCACCCTCGTCATCGGATGCTTCATCGTGTGGACGACGCAACCTCGTGATCTCCTCCTCGCATTGACGCAGTTGCGCGTGCCAGCCACACTCGCTTTTATGGTAACAACGGCACTGCATTTCATCCCAGTTATCGCCAATGAGGCAGCGACTGTGCTACGTTCACAACGATTAAGAGGCTTCCGCTATCTGAGACCCAATTTACTCGCTACCTGTCGTGGCGTACTCAACAGTTTTCGTCCAATCTTGGCGGGGAATATCCGACATGCGACGCACCTCAGCGAATCCGTTGAGAGTCGGGGTTTTTCCCCAGAGGCAGCAGTAGAACGCACCTCACTCCGGACCCTGAAGATGGGCGCGTGGGATTTCAGCCTACTCATAGGGCTGTTTGTCTGTTTAATTGGCGTCATCGGGTTGAAGCTGCTCTATTTCTGTTATGCGAATGGTATCTATTACGGGTCGTGGTTGCGCGGTGTTTATACCTTTACGCGTGAGGTGTTGTAAGGGTAGTTGGTGGTTGGCTGTTGGCGATCAGCGGTCAATTATCAGCAGTCAGCAAGGCAAAGTCAGGCTTAGTACCTGTCCTACGGAAGAACTAAATGCCCCTGCCCATTACCACTGTTTGCTTGACAAACTTCGCGAGGAAATGTTAGAATAGAGGTGGAAGAAATAGGACATATTTAAAAATGAAACATACCGCAAAAATTGAACTCGCAAATAACGATGAACTCGTTTTAGCAAATGCTGGTGTTCTCGCCCCCGAAGATGTGCGGCGGATTACTGTCGAGGATGCACTCGTTGATACCGGCGCGACACGGTTGGGTTTGCCGCTATCCCTTATTGAACAACTCGGTTTAACACCATTCCGAAGTGAAAGGGCGCGGACAGTCAACGGCCTTACAGACCTGTGGATTTATTCACCCGTGCAATTTACGATCTTGGAACGTGAAGGGATCACTACTGTCATGGGTGTCCCTGAAGGCACACCTGTCCTCATTGGGCATATTCTATTAGAGGATCTTGACCTCTGTCTTGATATAAAAAAGGGGCTCATCTATAATCCTGCCCATGACGGCGAATGGATGACAGAGCTTTATTAAATTCGAGTTGCCCCTTTTTAAACATCGAACCTCTTCAGGTGCAGCTTTTAATAAGACTTAACGTCCGACCTCCCATGCCAGATGCTGTAACTCCGGTCCAATCAGCTTTTCCCACGCCAATTGCACAGCAGCCGTTGAACCGGGTGTGGAGATAACGACTTTTCCTCGGTAGACGCCGGCAGTCGCTCTTGATAACATCGCCGCCGCACCAACCTGATCATAACTGAACATCCGAAAAAGTTCTCCGAATCCAGGGAGTGTCTTTTCCAACTTGCGATTGAGAATATCAAACGTGGTATCCCGCGGGGCGATACCAGTGCCACCATTGAAAAGGATGACCTGCGCATCGCTTTCCGCCATTTTATCCAATACAGAAGCCACTTGATCGGGTTCATCTTTTATAATTTGATAGGCAACGACGCTATTCCCCTCTGCAGCGAGCTGTTCACGTAAAAATACAGCGTTTTTATCGGTGTCAGGAGTCTGTGTATCGCTAACAGTGACAATAGCGACAGCGACAGGTCCCTCTTCAGTTGCCATTTCTCGGTGTTGTTGTGTACTTGTAGAACTTGTTGACATTAGTAGTGTCATCTCCTTTCGGTTAGTAACTATAGATCTAACGTGAGTTATCTAAATTTAACAAAAAAACTTCACACCTTCCAGTAGAAGCGATCTCCTGGTCGCAACTGCACTACTGCCAGCCATCACTACCAATAACCTACTGATTCGGATACCCCTCACTGAGATGTTTCGGCATCGTAAAGAAACGTCCACCCGTCTTTTCCGCAAGTGCCTTCTGAAAATCTGTTGGACCCGGATGCCCAATAACATACGCACGGATACCCATCGACTGACATAAACTGAGCGCACGTTCGGCCGGGTACTTACCGGTCGTCGGCTCATCTGTCAGAATAAGCAGGAACCGACTCGCATACGGACTGAATCTTACTTTCGGGACACCTTCCACGATTGCGTCGATAAGGTGTTCATCCCCGCCAAACGGATCCTCCATGTAACTTTCCAGCATTGTCTCGTTCAGCGGCATCTGTGTCACAACCGCTCCGTTGATGACTTTGATTGCATCTTTCGCTTCTGCGAAACGGATGAGTCCAAGCCGATATTGAATCGGTAGAATATCCAATCTCCCAATTAATGTGCTTAAACCCATCATAATCACTTGAGACTTACCGCCCATACTCCGACTATAATCGAGCATGACAACAATATCCACAGCAGGTTCGTATCCCTTCATCGATCGGTCAGGAGATGTGCTAAGTGCTGCTCCGTCGTAAATATTCAACCGATTATTTTCACTTCGGATGGTGAACATACGCCGTCTGTTCGGATCGTTTATGAGCCATCTGCTACCCCGCTGTTGCGTCATAGCAGTGAGACTTGTAGAGGCGTTGTTCCAACTTTCTGGGTAGATACCGGCGTAAACGTTCAACTTATCGTCCTCTTTTCGTATCGTATAGATGCGACCGTTTACATAGTCTGTGATCACCCACAAGTCGCCTTTCTGTTTCTCCCAGACCGTAGCACTCCCAAACAGGTTGCCAGCACCCGGTAAGCCCACACCGTTTCGCTTGAATTCGGTTTGCAACTTCTTTATCGGCACATCGCCATCTTCGAGCAGCACCTCAAACTGGGACTCCATGCTGAACAATAATTTGCCACTGTTGCGGCGGATGTCGGTGACAATGTCTTTAAACACCTTCAGAAACGCCTCGTTAGCAACACGAGAACTCGGAAGCGTCGTCGCACCTCCAATATTTCCCGGAATAAGCTGCCACAGACCACCCGTCATCTCCGCTAACCGCTGCTGAAACGGTTCTGAATGTCCAAGCACATTAACCCGAATCTCCTCAAGTTGATACCGTTTGATAACCTTTTTCCGCATTATTGTATAGGCGTCTTCTTTTCTCAAATGGGTCGATGCCGGTTCGTCGGTCACAAGGACGAGATATTTATCCGCATCCGCATGAAAGTCGATATAATTCGGTGTATCTGTGAGCGCATCAAGGGCGTGTTCATTGCCGCTGAGTGTAACTTTTTGCATCCGTCTCCGCAGCATTCCCACCTCTGGTAACAGAGAGCGAATTTCGAGTCTTTGACCTTCGCTCCGGACGCTAAATTCGGACATGCCGAGATGATACTCCAAGCCGACGAAATCAAATTCATCCGTCATGGCGTACAGATTTGCCGCAACATTCTGAATGTTATCACGCATACTCGCGCTCGTATCCAGCACGAACACGACGTTCACTTTATCCAATTGCCGTGTACCGATGATGTGATCAGCGATGCGTTTGAGAGCTTTGGCGAATGGATCGTTGGGGCCCTTACCACTGCCTTCCGCCGTGTCGTCGCCGTCACCGTCCCCGATCATCCCGATTTCAGAAACACCCGTAGATTCAAGCCGGTGAAATCCGCCGCCACCCTCGCCCTTAACACGTTGCCGTAGACTATCTACGCCTGCTCCTGCGGTCGTTTCAAAGAGACTCTCCATTGATTCAGCGATCGGTGTCGCACGGCTATTGTACCGTTCCGCATCCGTCGTTACATCGGGAAGTTTCGTCTCGGTGTCCGATACAGATTTCGTTGCGCTATGCAGAAGTGCTTCTTCCGACGGACGCAGCGTCTCATCCATTAAGTTAGCAGAAGCCAGCAAATCTAAATGCCGTTGATTCGCATCGGTAGAAGAATCGGTACGCTTCGGAATCAGAATTTCCTTAGGTGAAGGGGGTTTGAGAGCGCGTCGTTGTTCTCTAAATACTTTCGGATTAATCAGTTCCACCGCCAGCGCGTCTTCATTACCGAGCTGTCTGTCCGCATAGAAAGAGAACATAAAAACGATAGCCAAACTCAGATGGACGATACCTGCAAAGAGCAACGCACGCACTGAACGCTGTCGTCTATGGGAACGGTTCATAATACTTTCTCCATTTTGATATAAGTCTCTTTACCACTTGATCCCACCTGTACCATTGGACATTATCTCTTTTTTATATCTCCCCAAGTCGTGGTTAGCAACTGCGGTTTGGGTTCAACCGGCAACGCATACACTGGATCAAACCAATCCCCTCCAGAATTCCATCCGATATGTGTTAATTGGGTTTGAATGCCGCTATTTACATCAAGTTTGAAGATCTGTCGCCCTTCATTAATTTCTTGTGTATAAAGAACTTCCTCACCATTTCGCGATAACGCTGGTGCCCATGCATACGGACCGGCTTCCTTGATAAGCTGCTGGAGACCGGTGCCGTCACGGTTTATCATATAGATTGTCTCCTTATCCTGCCAGGCATCCCACACAGGTGTCTTCGCCGCAACAGGTGGTATCGGATTGTTATTCCAAGTAAAGACTAATTTGTCTCCGGCAGCAGACCAAGACGGCTGGCGTTGCCAAAACAGGGCTTTCTTGGGTAGGAGCTGTTTTTGCACCCCTGTACGGACGTTGATTAATGTAAGTCGCTCACTTACACTGCAAGCGATTTCCCCACCGTTGGGTGACCACGCCGGGTAAGAGGCACCACTGACGAGCTCTTCCGCTTCTTGTTCTCCAAGGGTCGCAATGTAGATAGTGGTCTTGAGCCTGTCCCAGTCTATAGACGTATAAGCGATCTGTTTGCCATCGGGCGACCATGTTGGACTTTTTCTATAAATTTTTGTTTTTCTCTTAAAAAAGCGTCGGGCGTTGGATCCATCTGGGTCCATCAGATATAGGTCTCGTATACCACCACGGTCGGAGATGAAAAGAATCTGCTCGCCTGTAGGAGACCAAACGGCTTGCAGATCCTGGGCACGATGCTGTGTGAGATTCACTTGTTCAGAACCATCTGGGTTCATGATATAAACTTCGTAATTCTCGTCACGTGCAGAGGTAAACAAGATTTTGGGGGTCGTTGGTGCTTCTGCGAAAAGGGGAGAAACACTCACATTTGATACCAACAGGGTAGTTATGGGGAAAACTAACAATCGCAATATTTTCATAAAACGTTCCTCAATGAATGAAACGTGTTTTCATGGTAATGTGAGAGAGGGTAATAGGTATTTTTCGGGATTCAGATTATTATACCATAGAAAAACGGAACAGAGCAAATTAAAGTTGACAAGTTCTCTACTTAATGCTATACTTTTAGAAAATTTTCATCTGATGCACTTTTTTCTTGCAATTCATAGTAGAAAAGTGCTATAATTTATTACAGTGATTCTATCGTTTTCTCGGGATGACGTATACTATCTCGCGAAAAATTAAAAAAAGAATCACACCGCTGACGGAAACCGACATCGGTTTACCGGTGGAAAGTCAGCATTAAAATACGTGATTGCACGCAGTACTGCTATCACCGAACGTAAAATTTGACGAGGTGGAGAGGCTTTGGGAAGCGCGCTTCTTGCTCAAATTTTGTCCACACGCGGCAGAATTTGTCTTTGCTTTATATTAACTCTCAACCTTGTGTCCATTGAAGAAGGAGATTTCATAGCTATGAAAAAATTCACAATCTTTATCACACTTGCTTGTGTTGTCATGATTACGCCGATGGCACTCGCACAAAATTGGCAACCAGCGGGTGATAACTGGATTGCAAAATGGTGGGGACTTGATCTGGTAACGAGTACCGGCGGTTTTAACACATCAGCTGGGATCGACTACCTCGCTGAGGGCAGCGGCGGTTTGATCTCAAATGCCTCCGTTTCCACACGCGACGGTGCTGGAAAGACAGCGAATGCCATCGTTAATCTGCCAGACAATGGTGGCGCACTCGCTTGGTCCATCGTTGACATTAATGTTGAAGACCAGCTTAATATGTCCACGAGCCACGGTCATCCCGATGCAAGAGACATCACCTGGCACGGTATCATTGCCATCATTTCACCCGATGAACGGACAACAATAATGCATCCCGCCCATGATGACTATGCCCAGATCTGGATCAACGGGGAGCAGATCTATGACAATTCCGCGTGGACAGGGGGCGTTCAGGAAGTCACAACGCCAACCGAGATTAATCTCAAGAAGGGCGAAAACTTCTTGCACTTCAAATGTGGTGAATCCGGCGGTGCTGATTACGTCAACCTCCACTTTGAACCCACTGACACCGACCTCCTCATCGCACCTACGACGGATAACCTCTTCTTAGATATCCTGACACCCGTCGAACCGCAAGGAAAGTTGGCAACCCAGTGGGCAGATCTCAAGCGGAAGTAGTAATTTTATTAGCAAAAAAACCCGTATCCTGCATAAAGGTACGGGTTTTTTGTTTAAGACTATTTATAGTGATTCCACTTCTCCCCAATTGCCAACCGCCGCCTATTCCGGCTCGACAATCGTCAAATTCTGGTTGACAGACACACCTTCCAATTCCTGTATTGTTCCGCTCTGCCAAACCACAGTAATCCTTTCAACACGCTGATACGCGTCTAAGCCGAACAACAGTCGCGTATCGCTTCCCGATGCGTAACTTGAACCGCTCTTCACCTCTCTAATCTGAGTCAGACCACCAGCGATAAGGCTCACCTTCGTACCAATCCCATCGCGATTACTTTTGGAACCGACCAGTTTAATGCCCAACCAATTTTTCAAATTCCCGCCATCATTCCGAAGTAGAACAGCGTGCTGATTAGAATTCATGATAACAATATCAATGTCGCCATCATTGTCGTAGTCGGCAGCGGCAGCAGCTCTACCAACCAGTGGTACTTCGAAGTAAGCCCCAGCACTTTCCGAAACATCCGTATAATGACCATCTCCATTGTTCCGAAACATCTGGTCGCGCTGCGCGAAGGTGTCATGGTCTGTCAAGATTCCGATAACATCTTGTGGATGTCCGTTCGCGCAAAACACGTCAAGGTGTCCATCATTATCGTAATCCACAAAGAGAGGACTAAAACCAACAAACGGCAGTGTCGGCTGTCCCAGCCCGCTATCAGCCGTTGCATCTACAAAGAAAAGCCCCTCCTCGTTTTTATAGAGAGTCGCCTTCTCAGAGTTCGCAACGATGAAATCAAACCATCCATCTCCATTATAATCCCCTGCATCCACACCCATAGAGCCTTCTGCGACCCCCGTTTCATCATACCCGACCCCGATAAATAAACTTTCATCTGTAAAGGTGCCGTCGCCGTTGTTATGGTATAGGAAATTACGATTGGTATCGTTGGCAACGTAAACATCAGGGAACCCATCGTTATCGTAATCACAAGCAACGGCTGCCATACCTCTGCCTTCGCTCGGGTTTGTCAGACCCGCCGCTTCGGCGATATTGATAAAAGTGCCGTCCCCATTGTTCCGGTAAAGCACATCCGCTGTTCCTTCGTAACTGCGTGGATGTCCATAACCAACTATACCTTTATAGGTCGTTATCGGCATTGACAACTCATACACCAAGTAGTTGACAACAAAAATATCCAGATCGCCGTCCACATCGAAATCAAAATAGATGGCTGCGATACCCCAAAGGGCATTATCAATCCCTGCAGCTTCTGTGATGTCAGTAAAGGTGCCATCCCCGTTATTTCGGTAAAGTGTATCGTTTCCAAAATTTGCGACGTAGAGATCCAGATCACCGTCGTTATCAATATCTCCTGCGGCAGCTGCCATCCCGTAACCTGTGTCACCCGTGCCTGACATCTCAGTAACATCTGTAAAACGTCCATACCCTTCATTGCGATAGAGGACATTTCCGACTTTCGTCTGTTGCAGGTCTCGCTTCTCTTCTGGGACATTACCGCTGTTAACGAAATAGAGATCCGCATCACCATCCGTGTCGTAATCGAAAAAAACGACACCAGAGCCCATTGTCTCGATAATATGCTTGTGTTCAGTTTTACCGTTGTTGTGTCTGAATTGAATGCCAGCTTCTGCAGTGACATCCACGAAGGTAGCGGATTGTGAGACAGCACTGCCTATGCTTAGCAAGAGAAGTGTGAGTATCTGTAAAAACGGCTTAGGTGTCTGATTTTTGAGCATCGTCTGGAACTAACTATTATTGGCGAAGTTTCTAACCTCACCTACTTTGAGACTTTTTTGGCACTTTTTGCCAGTCGAAAACCGACAAAGGAGGTCTTCAGATTCGGATAGAGATAAAACCGAAATGTTGTACTACACCGGGTAATTGCATCGATCCAAGAACCACCCCGGATAACGCGCCAGCTGCCAACAGTCGGTCCCATCGGATTCTGCTTTGGACGCTTCGCTACCGCTTGCGAACTATACCAATAATAGACATCGCTGTACCAATCGGTTGTCCATTCCCAGACGTTGCCCGCCATATCCATCGCCCCATAGTAACTTTTGCCTTTTGGAAAACTGCCAACGGGTGCGAGACGATTCTCGTAGCCATCATCTGTGGCAGCGGTATTCGCGTAGGGTTCAATTGCCCGACCCCACGGCCATGTTCTGTTCGTGTAACCGCGCGCCGCCTTCTCCCACTCCGCTTCTGTCGGGAGACGCATGCCTTTCCACGCCGCGTAAGCAGCAGCATCGTGCCACGATACACCAACAACGGGATAATTCGGAAACTGTTCTGCACGTGTGGGCCAGTCGCCAATATGGGGAAGATGCGGAAAATTTTCCGGTGTGTGCTGAGGCTTCTGATCTGAGGAGTTCCTTTCTTGAAGTTTCCAAAACTCGTAGTACTCGGCGTTCGTCACCTCGTATTTGCCGATGTAATAGGCATCGAGATAGACTTTATGCATCGGTCTCTCATCAGCCGCTCGACTATCGCTACCCATCGTAAACGTGCCAGCGGAAATCAATATAAGTTCCGTCTCCTGAGCCGATACCTCGAAACGAATACAGACACTGAAAAGCAGGATACATACAATACTGAAACAATTATTTCTGTTTGGACAAGAGATATTCATAGACGCGATAATGCTCCTGCGCGAGTCTTTGGTTACCCATACCTTGATAGAGTCTGGAGAGGTTAAGGTGGTAGTAAGGCTGCTCACCATCGAGTTCGACGGCTTTTTGGAAAGCCGCGATGGCGTTTTGAGAGTCGCCTTGCATCGCATACACGCTGCCGAGTGTGTTATAAAGGATGGCTTCACTCGGATTCAACTGAATTGCCTTACGCGCCGCCTCTACTGCGTGTTTAGGATAGTTGAGATTCATGAACGCTCGACTCAGTCCATGATAAAAATGGGCGTTATTGGGGTCAAGTTCAATACACTTCTGAAAAACCTGAATCGCTTGCCCATACTTCTTCTGCGTCATTAACATGGAGGCTAAACCTGTCCATGCCTCAAGATTGTTCGGTTCATTGCGTGTAAGGCGTGTGAGGCGTTCATATTCGGCGTATTCTTTCTGGTACTGTTGAAAAAGTTGCATTTCAGTTCTGCTTTTTTCGCGATCTCCCAAACGGAGATACGCCGTGCCGAGTCCAAAATGTGGATCCGCGTAACGGGCAGGTCCGTATGCTATTGCCTGTTTGAAGTTCTCTATGGCTGTTGTGTATTCCTTTAGATTGAGATAGGCAGTGCCGAGTTCATAGTAGGTACCTGCCGCTTGCGGTTTCAACGTGAGTGCCTGTTTCAGGACAGGGACCGCTTCAGCATACCGTCGCAGTTTCACAAGGGATTTACCGAGTACCTCTTGTCCGCGAGCGTGTTCCGGCGAAAGTTCGACGACCCGTTGTAACGGTGCCACCGCATCTGCCCACTTATCAAGGTTGAAATAGGTGACACCGAGCGAATAGAGTGCCTCAATATTATCGGGCATCAATGTAAGGGAACGCTCGTAGTTCTCAACAGCTTTGTTCAAAAGTTCTTCTTGAGCGTATGCCATACCGAGGTAGTGCAGAATCTCAGCATGCTCGGATTCAATTGCAAGTGCCGCTTCAAACTCGGAAATTGCTTCCTGATTGCCGCCTTGGAACATGAAAACGAAACCTCGTTCCACATGTTGCACGTATCTGCTGTGATTCCCAGTTTTCTCCTCAGCAGCACCAGACAGAGCCAGACAAAACCAGAGAATGATGACAATTTTCGACCAATTTTGCATAAGACTGCCCTAATTTTTACGGTTTTGATATTGCATTCCGTCCTACAACACTACAAGAATGACGTTACTTTCCCTCATAATCTGGGTTTGTCCATTTCAACATATCTGTTGTGTACTCCGGTTCATCATCCGCGTATGCGCGAGCGAGAGTCTGCATAGAAAAATGATGCCAGGTTTCACGTTCCGCCGATTCTTGTTCTAATTCATACTTTTCAATAAGTGCCTCAACGACTTCCATTAATGAAATCAACGGGTGATTTTCGTTTTCACCGATGATACCTATTAAGTCGTCTCGCAAAGCGGAGAGTCGCTGATAATCGTTCTCCGTGCGGGGGACGAATATAAGAGGAGCCAACCGTGGCCATATATCTTGAGCAGTTTGTATCTCGGTTAGCATATTGGTTCCTTATTGGTGTCCCTAAAATTCTCCACAATTAGTAATTCCAAGTATAACACATATTTGATAAAGATTCAATAATTTTGGTTATGGCGATTGGCGATCAATGGTCGGTGGTCGATTTAATAAAAAACGGCGAGGCACGGAGCCCTCGTCGGATAGGGATTGAAAAGGACGTTATGGAGCAGCCAACACTTAAAGTCCGCGTCATCTGCGTGATCCGTGTAATCCGCGATTCAGACAATAACGAAATTGACACCAACCACTGTTTTTGATAAAATCTACCCATGCCACGGAAAAACAAAATTCTCAATATCGGAGATACTGCACCCCTATTCACACTACCTTCGCATCAGCGAATAGAGGTCTCCCTTAAAGCCTACCGCGACACACAAAATGTCGTTTTAACCTTCTTTCGAGGGACATGGTGACCGAACAGCCGCCGCCAGTTGGCGACCGTTCAGGAGCATATTGACGCGTATACGGGATGGACAGCAACACCGCTTGCAATCGCAGGGCAGTGGCCCCGAGAACTCCGCGGCTATGCCGAAAAAAACGGTATCACATTCCCGCTATTGGTAGACAAAACACGAAGCGTCATCAAAAGTTACGGCGTCTATCACTGGCTCAGCTTGGAGGCTTACAACATAGCGCGGCCTGCAACCTTTGTCATTGACAGAACCGGGATTATTAGATATATGTATATTGGCTCACACCAATTTGATCTCGTCCAGCAGTCTGAAATCCTCGAATGTCTAAAAGAGATAGCGCAACCCGAAAAAAAATGATTTTCATTTCCAAGCGAAATATGGTATACTATATAGAAGCATGCACAGATTGTGAGTGATGGATTTTCATGGACGAAGTACATAAAACCTTTATGAAACGCGCACTTGATTTAGCGCGTCGAGGAAAAGGTCGCACGAGTCCAAATCCGCTCGTGGGTGCCGTTATTGTAAAAGCCGGGCAAGTCGTAGGTGAAGGGTATCATCAGAAAGCAGGAACCCCACACGCCGAGATCCACGCCTTGCACGCCGCAGGTGAAAACGCCAAAGGGGCAACGCTTTACACGAACCTTGAACCGTGTTGCCATTGGGGACGGACACCACCTTGCACAGAGGCAGTCATTCAAGCGAATATTGCCCAAGTCTATATTGCGGAAGTCGATCCGAACCCCAATGTTGCAGGCAAAGGCATCCGTCAATTGCAAGCCGCGGGGATTACTGTACATCTTGGTCTTTGTGCTGAAGAAGCTGCACGGTTGAATGAAATCCACACGAAATATATTCAAACCGGCAAGCCGTTCGTAATCCTGAAAACCGCCATGAGCCTTGATGGAAAAATCGCTACTGCATCAGGTGAATCGCAATGGATTACCGCTGAAGCATCACGGCAGTGTGGACATGAAATTCGAGACACAGTAGACGCTATCCTCGTTGGCATCGGCACAGTTATCCGTGATAATCCTGCCCTAACGACGCGGCTTCGGCATAGAGCAGGACAGGATGCAACCCGGATTGTGTTAGACTCATACGGGAGAACATCTACGAAGGCACGCATTTTCAACTCTGAAAGCAGTGCCGGTGTTATTGTGGCTGTGACACCCGATGCGCCGCCGCAAAATGTTGAGGCTCTCAAAACAGCAGGTGCGGAAGTGATAATCGTTCCAGAGGTGCATGGCAAGGTTAGTTTCAAGCATTTGATAGAGGTATTGGGCGAACGTGAAATAACGAGTGTCTTGATAGAAGGCGGCGGGGAAATAAACGCCTCTGCAATAGCAGCGGGAGTCGTTGATAAGGTTATGTGTTTTGTCGCACCTAAACTCATTGGTGGACGGAGGGCACCTGGACCTATTGGGGGCGACGGAGTTCCCAGTTTGAGTGATGTGCCACACTTGCAGCGCATCAGTATCACGCCGATCCCGGATTCCGAGGACTTTTTAATCGAGGGGTATCTATAGTATGTTTACCGGGATCGTCGAAGAACTTGGAACAGTCTTTCGAAGTATCCAGCGCGAATCCCAAGGGAGTACTCTCGAAATTCAAGCGAGTGAAGTGCTCACGGATGCGAAAGTCGGCGATAGTGTTGCTGTTGACGGTGCTTGTCTCACAATCCGTTCTCGGACATCGGAGACATTTACAGCAGATATATCCGCTGAAACGCTACGCCGGACAACATTAGGTGAGCGAAGGGTCGGTGAACAGGTTAACTTGGAACGCTCTCTCCGACTAAGCGACAGGTTGGGTGGACATCTCGTACTCGGACACGTGGATGAGGTCGCGACGATCTGTTCTTGGAAAGACGAAGGCGACGCCTCCTTGATGCAGCTAACGATGAGCGACAATACTAGACGCTACATCACATACAAGGGGTCTGTCACTGTTGATGGTATCAGTTTAACGGTGTCAGCTGTTTATGCAAACTCTTTTGAAGTCGCTTTGATTCCGCACACAAAGGAAATAACAACCTTAGGAACTAAACGCAACGGTGCCAGAGTCAACCTCGAAGTCGATCTAATTGCGCGTTATCTTGAAACACTTCTCAAAAATAGTGATGCGGAGACGGACTGGACTGAGCAACCGCGTTCCGAAACACTCAATTTAAGCTTTTTAGCGAAGCATGGTTATATTGATTAATGGTTGTCAGTACGACTGCTGCGCAGGCTTTCGGTTATCGGTTATCAGTTAAGGGGTAGCATGGGAACTTTTTTACTTTTGGTATTGCAATCCTCTCTTAACTGACAACTGATAACCATAAAACGGTAGGCAAGAATGTCAAACACATTTAATACGATTCCTGAAGCACTCGCTGCAATTCGAAACGGGGAATTGGTTGTCGTCGTTGATGAACCTGACCGTGAAAACGAAGGCGACCTCATCATGGCGGCTGAAAAGGTGACGGCGGCGACTATCAATTTTATGGCGAAATATGGGCGTGGATTGATATGCCTACCTACCTGTTCTGAGCGACTTACCGAGCTTGAACTTCACCCCATGGTGGCGTCAAATACCGCACAGATGCAAACCGCCTTCACTGTCACAATCGACGCAAAAGAGGTCACGACGGGTATCTCTGCCCAAGAACGCGCATATACAATTCGCAAATTTATCGACCCAAACGCCACGTCTTCAGATTTCGTGCGACCCGGGCACATTTTCCCATTAGAGGCTAAACCCGGCGGCGTCCTTAGACGCGCTGGACATACGGAAGCCACTGTTGATTTGGCACGCATGGCAGGACTCTATCCCGCAGGTGTACTCTGTGAAATCCTCAACGAGGATGGAAGTATGGCACGCGTCCCCGAGTTAATGGAGTTCGCTGCGCAACACCAACTCAAAATTATCACCATTTCCGACCTTATCGCATACCGCCGTCAGACAGAAACTCTCATTAAACGCGTCGCAACCGCCGATATTCCAACCGCACACGGCAAATTCAAACTTTACGCCTACGAAAGCACCGATACCGAGAGCGAAAGCGTTGAAGCAGGTAAGACGCATATCGCACTCACGAAAGGCGATATTGCCGATGCAACCCCAATTTTAGTCCGTGTCCATTCGCAATGCCTCACCGGAGATGTCTTTGGTTCGCTCAGATGTGATTGTGGCGAGCAGCTCGAAATCGCTCTGCAAACAATTGAGAAAGAAGGCAGAGGTGTACTCGTCTATATGCGACAAGAAGGCAGAGGGATGGGACTCAAAGGGAAGCTCCGCGCATACCAGTTACAAGACAATGATGGTTTGGACACCGTCGAAGCGAATGAACACCTCGGTTTTCCTGCCGATCTTCGAGATTACGGCATCGGCGCACAAATACTCGTTGACCTCGGTGTTCGGAAGATGCGATTGATGACAAACAACCCACAAAAGGTTAAGGGATTAGACGGACACGGACTCGAAATCGTCGAACGCATCCCCTTACAAACCAAGCCGAATCCTTTTAACCACCGATATTTACAGACAAAACGCTCCAAACTTGGACACCTCCTCTTGGACGAGGAATAAATGATATGAGGAGTAGCGATCAGCAGCCAGCAATCAGAAGCACTTGTAGCAGAGACAAAAGGCTTACGTGCCACTATCTCTGACAGTTGATGGCTGAGAGCTGATAGCCATAGAAAATTATGCCAAACGTCTACGAAGGACATCTCCTCGGTGAAGGTCTCACATTCGGAATCATTGTGAGTCGATTCAATAGTTTTGTTACCGAAAAACTCCTCGCCGGGGCACTGGATGCCCTAAAACGACACGGAGTTGACTTGGATGAGGTTGATGTTTTTTGGACATCTGGTGCCTTTGAGATTCCCGGAGTTGCCAAACGCCTTGCGGGAAGCAGCAAGTATGATGCTGTCCTCTGCTTAGGTGCCGTCATCCGAGGCGCAACACCCCACTTTGACTACGTCGCTGCTGAGAGCGCAAAGGGGATTGCCCAAGCATCAGTCAGCACAGACACACCCGTCATCTATGGAGTTATCACCACGGACACAATAGAGCAGGCACTTGAACGCTCCGGGATAAAAGCAGGAAACAAAGGCTTTGAAGCCGCTGTTGCTGGTATTGAGACAGCCAATCTCTATAAAACAATTGATAACGTTTTAAAATAAGAAATAACTAATATACTCCACTTCTTGTAGGTTGGGTTGAACGGATAGGACCAGAACACGGGGTGATTCAAAAACAGCTTATGTTTGACTCGTATACTTTCTATTTCAGATGTGTCGAGTGAAACCCAACGCATTTCTATGAGGTTTGAGGATGTGATGGTGTGAATGAAGTTGGGTTTCACTTCATCCTTGATGGTATATGATGGAATATTGAGGTTGAAATACATTTGGGTGCTCGAAAATATATTTCTCAGTTCGTTCAACCCAACCTACGGGGTTACTTTCCAAAGCAAAAGATGTGATAGACCTCACCCTAAAGGGTGAGGCTTCTGCAATCATTATGCAGAAGCCCTTGTGGAATTCAGAAGCGAACTGAACGCTTCAACGGAGTAGCCTACAATCTTGTTAAACAAAACGATAGGTCTTACAACGCCTAACCCAAAGGAAGCTACTCCTTCCTTGAGAATATTTATTGCAGCGTTCTCGTCTCGGTCTAAATGTGTATGACATTCAGGACATTCCCAAGAACGATCTGCGAGTGTAAGGTCTTTATTATGGAAGGCACAAACACAACAGCATTTTGCCGTAGGCGACCATTTGTCAACTTTGAGGACGGAGCGTATCCGTTTCTTTGATTGCCACTTGAGTTTTTCAAGAAACTCACCAAAGGCAAGGTCAGACACCTGTTTGCCCCAAAGGCGTTTCGTGCCCTCAAGGTTCAGGTCTTCAAAGAACATTATATCAAACTGACGGCAAAGGTCTATTGATAGTTTCCAATGATGGTCTGATCTTTGATTCGCAGTTTTCTTATGGATACGCGCAACATTGTGCAAGTGACGCAACGTCTTATCGTGAAAAAGTTTATGTGTCGTGTTTCGCATGGTATATCAAGTATCAAGTCTTTGACCCCTATCCAGTGGGTAGGCAGACACGTTGCCTTGCGACAACGCTGGATATGTCTGCCAACTTGATACCTATTATTATAGCACAATTTGAGGTGAAAATCAAGTTTATTTTTTATGTAAACAAAGACAGGGTCTACATCCCCGCCCTAAAGGTTTATCTTGGGGTTTTGACACTAAAGAATTTGATAAACAACAGAACGATGATTGCAATTATAGATTACGAAGCAGGGAACCTTACCAGCGTTGCACGTGCTTTGACGCACCTCGGCTACGAAAACCAGATTACGTTCGCTCCAGAAACGATAGCCGCTGCTGAACGCGTTATCTTCCCTGGCGTAGGTGCTGCAAAAGCCACAATGGAGACATTACAGAAGCGCCGACTTGATGAAGTTTTAATCGACTTCTACCGCTCCGGTAAACCGATGCTCGGTATCTGCATCGGTATCCAGATACTCTTCGCACACAGCGAGGAGGAGGATGCCGAATGCTTGGGTCTCCTCCCCGGATATGTAAAGAAATATCCGATGACAGAAATGAACACCGAAACCTTAAAGGTACCACAGATCGGATGGAACGAAGTTTACCAAACACAATCACATCCAATTTTTAAAGGCGTTCCGAACCCGGCACACTTCTATTTTGTTAATTCTTATTATCCTGTGCCAGAGATGCAGGATATTGTTATCGGAAAAACGACGTATGGGTTTGAATTCTGTAGTGCAGTCGCACACAACAATCTTATCGCAACACAGTTCCACCTTGAAAAGAGTGGACGGGTCGGGCTAAAAATGCTCAACAATTTTCTAACGCTTTAATAACCATTGAAAAAAATGCTAACTTTTTTTCTTGCCCTTTTTGTCCTGCTCATCAATGTGGGAACGCACCTATTTCAGATGCAGGAATATTATACCGCAGCGAGCCACTGTTATTACGGCGTGATGATTCTCGCTGTTATATACGCTCGACCCCGAGAGCAAAACATCCTGTTTGGCATTACAGCGGTAGCCAATTGGGTTTACGTTTTCCGCTATCCAACGCAAACGGAAAGTATCATCATAGCACTTCTTTATCCGTTCCTTGTGTTCGGGGTCATCCGTGTCATTCGTCAATTCCAGACCCAGCGGCGTAGCGGTGTCGAAGAGATAGAGGAAATACACAGTGTCAACGCGAATTTGGAAAAACAGATACGGGACATTTCTACGCTTTTCGAGGTGAGCCAAGCAGCAAATGCCAATCTTGAATTGGAGGGCCTGTTTCACCGTATCATTGAGATTCTTTCCAAGCGACTCGGCATCTACCGTGGTGCTTTGCATCTTTATGAAAATGGAATCGTCGTTACTTCGGTAGAAGCTGTCTTGGGGCTCACACCGGCTGAGATGAAAAGAGGGACTGACGATCAGATGGAAGACATTCAAAAACAGGTGCTTGCATCCGGTAAAGCGATCGGTGTACCACAAACTCGGAGTCCGCGAGATTATGTTAAACTCTTTGAACCAGAGCGGGTCGAATCAAAAGATATAATCGCTTTCTGGTGTATCCCTGTTATTGTAGAGGAGCAGGTCATCGGCACGCTAACGATTGACAAGGCATCAGATGAGTTCTCAGCAGAGGATGATCGGCGACTTCTGACAATTATTGCCTCAACTATCGCGCAACGCGTCAAAATTCAGCAGACAATTGACGCTCTCGTCGAATCAGAACGGATGGCAACACTCGGTAGGTTAGTCCGAACCATAGCACACGAGGTGAGGAATCCTTTGGGTAGTATTCGACTTGGTACGCAACTGCTGCAACACACCGATCCAACTGAATCGAGGGTGCCTGTCGAGGCATATTCCGAAAAAATACAACTCTCTCAAAATGAAATTAAAGAATACACCGCAATCATTATCAAAGAGGTCGACCGGCTGAACCGGTTCATTGAGCAGTTACTCGCTTTCAGCAAACCCGCAATGCAAGCCGAAAAATACACCAACCTCCATCAACTGCTCGACAATAGTCTCGCTATCTGCCGTCCCGAATTAGAACATCGTGCTATCACGATTGTCACCCAATATGACAACGATTGTCCACACTTCAATCTAAACGAAGACGGAATAACGCAAGTTCTCCTCAACCTATTTTACAATGCTATTGAGGCGATGGATACAGAAGGCACACTGACAGTTCAGACAGAATACCAACCAGAAGCGGGAGTCGTCCATGTACGGGTCCAGGATGATGGCCCGGGGATTCTACCAGAAGATGTACCAATGCTCTTTGATCCGTTTTATACCACTAAACAGAAGGGAACAGGGCTTGGACTTTATATTAGCCAAAAAATTCTCGCTGAACACCAAGGCAGCATTGAAATTGATGCCGACCTCGAAGTAGGCACAGCCTTTATCGTATCCCTACCCGTGGATTAATGCCTGTAGACGCGCTTTATGTGCGCATAACGCAATGGAAGAGAACAATTATGTCAAATTTAGTGCTTATCGCTGACGATGATGATAGTCTGCGACACATACTCGCCGCTACCCTTGAAAAGGCAGGATATGATACCCTTAAAGCGCGGAATGGGAGAGAAACCTTGGCGTCTGTCAAAAGCGCAGATATTGATGTCATTCTGCTCGATATTTGGTTAGGCGATGCCAACGGACTTGAGTTAATTGAAGAAATCCAGAAATACAATAATACCGCCTCGATCATTATAATCACAGCACACGGCACGACCCAAACCGCCATTGACGCGGCGAAGCAACGTGCGTATTGGTACCTCACTAAGCCGATTGACCAGAGACAACTCCTGGACCTCGTGTCGCGCGCTGCCGCCGCCACGACCCAAACAAAGAACGTCAAAACGTCTGTCCTGCCAGATGTCGATAGGCAGGGTAGAATGGTTGGACAGAGTCCCGCTATGCAAGAGGTTTACCTTAAGATCGGACGTGCCGCCGTTAGTGACGAAACCGTTCTCGTTTTAGGTGAAAGCGGCACAGGTAAGGAACTTGTCGCCCAATTAATTCATCAGAACAGCCATCGTTCGCACAATCCGTTCGTCGTTGTCGATTGTGGTGCCATGCCCTCCAGCCTTATCGAAAGTGCACTCTTTGGACACGTCAAAGGTGCGTACACCGATGCACACACCGCAAGAACAGGAAAATTCCAGCAGGCAGACAGCGGCACGATCTTCCTTGATGAGATCGGAGAATTACCAATTGAAGTCCAGATGAAACTCCTCCGCGTGCTACAGGAGCGAGAAGTAGAACCGATGGGAGGCACCGAAACCCATTCTGTTGATGTGCGAATCATCGCCGCAACCAATCGTCTGCTTGAAACGGCAATTGCACAAAAATCTTTCAGAGAAGATCTTTACTACCGTCTCAACGTCATCCCTATCTCGTTGCCACCGCTCCGAGAACGCAAAGAGGACATCCCAGAACTCATAGATTTGTTTACACACCGCTTCGTCGAGGAATACCAACTATCCGAAATACGCATCTCCACGGAAGTGGTCAAACTGCTTACTGCTTATGAGTGGCCCGGCAACGTACGTGAATTGGAAAATGCCATCAAGCGCGCACTCGTTATGTGTTCAGGACAGATGCTGCTGCCAGAGCATTTCGACCCAATTCTAAATCAACCCAGTTTGCTCGGTCAGCAAGGAAATCTTGATACGCAGATTTACGCGCTGCTTCAGGCATATATGGAGCAACACATGGAATCCGAGGCACCGCCCGGTGAACTTTACGCCGAAATTCGTGCCATCTTTGAGAAACCACTCTTTAAAATTGTACTTGAACACACTAACGGAAACCGAAGTAAGGCAGCAGACATCCTTGGGATTAACCGAAACACACTCCATACAAAACTCGTTGAGTATAAGCTTGTTTCGTGAATGGCTGTTAGTTGTTAGATCGTTTCTCTGTTCGTTTTTGGTTTCGATGTATGACAATTTTACATATACATTTTGCATGCCACAAACAGCTACTAACTGCTGAAAGGGTTGCGTCAGCAACCCGTACTGACTGCCGACAGCCAACAAATAAATCGAAGGACAACAAGGAAAGATAAAACTAATGGATTTAGGAAAAGTCATTGGAACTGTCGTCGCCACCCGAAAAGATCCAAGCTTAGAAGGCACACGTCTTTTGCTGGTACAACCTCTGGACGAGAAATACGAACCTATTTCTGAACCGCTCGTAGCAGTTGATACCTTACACGATGCGGGAGTCAATGAAATCGTCTATATCGTTACTGGAGGCGATGCTGTAAGCGTTATACCCGGAAAACGGATGCCCGTTGATGTCGCCATTGTAGGAATCGTCGATTCACTCACGCTGCTTGAGGAAGCAAACGCTTCAACAGAAACGGGAAAGGATTGATAAAATATGTACCTTGCCAAAGTCATCGGCAAAGCCGTTTCAGTCATAAAACATCCCGCGTATCAGAACCTAACATTGCTGCTCATCCAGCCGTTGAGTGTAAAATCTCAACTTGTTCGCACCCCAACAATTGCTGTTGACTATGTCGGGGCAGGTGAGGGAGACACCGTGATTGTCGGCGCAGGTCCCGGCGTTGCACAAGAAGTTTTCGGCGTTGAGGATGCCCCGATCCGTGAACTCATTATGGGCATTGTAGACCATTTCGATATGGTAGCTCAGGAGGAAGAAGCATGAAAGGCGTTATTACACTTTTCGGCTGTCTCTTACTTGGTTGCTTACACTTTAGTGCTTGTAAAGTGGCACAAGTGTTGTCAACACAATACAGCCAAAACATTGCACAAGCCACCTACGGCACAGAGTCAAATCATCCCGGTATGAATGACGGAAATCTCCAAACCCTCGCAACACTTCCAGCGACAAATGAGCGAAACTTTATTATTCGGTTCGCTGAGATCCATCCGGTACGGAAAATTGTTGTTCACAATGGAAACCTTTTCCGGTTTGAGATGCAATACTTGGACAGTGAGACTGAAAAATGGGAAACTTTTGATACTATTATTCAGCGACGCAATGTTGGCGAAGAGCGCGCACAAGCCCAATTTGTGTTCGATAGATTAAACTTTCAGACCCAGATGATCCGAATCGCTGTCACTCGAACGGTTGATGACGTAATCATAAACAAGGTCGTCACGGAACCCGGGGATAGGGTGGTTGATCGGCGGACAACCCTTGCTGGCTTCTATTACCCACACTACCGCGTCATGCAACCGGCGATCGCTCAAATTCGGGAGATAGAAGTCTATCATCTCGCCAATTAGTCATCGGTTATCGGTCGTCGGTTAAGAAGTTGGTTTGTAACAATAGAGCTGTTCAGTTCTTCGTTAAAAATGATCTCCGAATCCCAGGAGCCTTGTGGGCGCAACTTTTCGACTCTTAACTGAAAACTGATAACCGACAACTATAGTGGAGTTAGTCTTTAATGCCAGTTCGTTTGACAAAAATTCATACAATTGCATACTTTGTAGTTGCCGTTATTTTTTTCTTTCTCGAAGCAGTCCCCTTTTTGTTCTCCGCTTTCGTTCATCCGTCTGGTATAGCAGATGCAGCACCGTCAAATGATCGGCGTGCCAAAGCTGCATTGCGTGAAGGAATTGAAACGCCAAGAGAGATTGAGTTGGTCCAAACAACCTCACAAGGTGTAACAATCCAACTCCTCATCCCTGAATCCGATTTTAAAATAGAAACAGAAACAGTTAGTAGCCAACAATTACGAAGTAACGACCAGTTGCGATCTGTCGAAAGTCAGCCTATCTCTTTTCCTGGATGCCGTTTCACTCCCCAACCACTGGGGGTGCTGAGCCTTCCTGTGCAATCGACCGTTATCGGTGTACCCGCCGACGTCAGTTTTCAAGTGCGAGTGGTTGAAAAGGAGTTCAGCACGCGAAAGGCAGCCAACAGCCAACAGCCAACAGCCAACAGCCATAAAACAGACCGCTTTTTTCCAACCAACCTCGTAGAAATGAGAGAAGCCGGTTGGATCCGAGAAAACCGCGTCCTTCCCATTCAACTCAACCCTGTCCAATACAATGCTGTTCGCCGTGAGGTGAGGCTCTACCACAGGCTTGTTGTTGATATCCGTTTTATCCAGTCGAACGATGCCCTGTTAACGCGGCGCGGACCGCTAACGCTTGAATCTACTGTTTACGATACAATTTTTGAAAACCTACTGGTTAATCCGCAGGACGTCCGCCAGTGGCGTGCTACGACTGTTCGTTTTCCACAGGCACCCAGTATTCCTTCCACAGCACCGCGCTATAAGCTCGGTGTTACCCAAGATGGAATGTATAGAGTTACCGGGCAGGACTTGGAAGCCGCTGGTGTTAATTTAGACACAATCACGCCAAGGACACTGGCACTAACAAACAGAGGGAAACGCGTGCCAATCTTTGTCCGAGGTGAAAACGACGGAAGACTCGATCCAGCAGATGAAATTATTTTCTATGGAGAGCAGCTTCATGGAGATGCTTCTTATTTCAATCCTTTTTCCGATGTGAATGTATATTGGCTTACATGGAACGCTGGACCGGGAAGTCGGATGGGAACGAGAACATTGCTTGAAGGGACACGCGACGCTGAAGTACACCAGCACTTTCTCACACGTGCACACTTTGAAAAAGATAATCACTTTAGACGATTCCCCGATGCAAATCTAACAGAAAACCAAAGATATCAGGAATTTAGCCAAGGGCTCCAGGAGCGTTCATTTTCTGTGACAGAACTGCCACCACTCCCGGATGACAGTTGGTTTTGGGCACAATTGACCGCACCTGCGTCGAAACCGTTCGGTGTTACACTCTCTGGTGTCGCAGAAACTGCACTACCGGCAACGATACAGGTCGGATTGCACGGTAGATCCAAAGCGGAACACCAAATCGATGTATGGCTAAACGACGAAGTCAACCTTGGCGAGGCCCGTTGGAATGGCGCGATCGAATATCAACTTCAAACCCAACGTCCCCAATCTTTTCTGAAAAATGGGCGGAACGTCATTCGGGTTATGAATCCGGGAAATGACCAAGAACTCCTCGACATTATTCTGCTCAACTGGATCCAGATCGATTATCGGCGAAATTTTCACGCAAAGGGAGATGTACTACCGTTTGCGATCACTCCCACTCCAGATGAAACAGGCGCTGTAAATCCAAATTTTGATGTTATCTTAGAAAATTTCTCTACGCCGGACATCGAAATTTATGGAATTGACGGCACCCGTTATGTCGGTTTAGCTCCTATTGTTGATAATCAACTGCCCGGCACCTATCGCCTACCCTTCCGCTCAACCCAAATTCGACCCAAGAATGTAGACGATCCTTCAATACAATACATCGCGCTGACCCGTAGCCAATTCCAAAAACCGACAATTTCCTTAGACACCTCATCGGATTTGCGCAGCTCCCACAACGCCGCCGATTATATTATCATTACACATCAAAATTTTCTTCAAGACGTTCAACCGCTCGCTGACTTTCGCAGCCAACAAGGACTGCGTCCCAAAGTCGTTGAGGTCCAAAATATCTATGACGAATTTAATCACGGTATCCTCGATCCGAACGCTATCCGTGAATTTCTCAGTTACGCCTATCATAATTGGCAACCACCCGCACCGACTTATGTCTTCCTTGTAGGAGACACGCATGTTGATCTTAAAAACCAAGCCAATTTCGTCCCAACGATACAGGTGCAAATCCCAGGATACGGCTCTACAGCGACCGACCATCAATTCGTCACTTTTCGGGGGACAGACAGTTTTCCAGATATGCTAATTGGGAGGATGCCAGCGAATAATCGGGTAGATGTCCGTATATTCGTTGAACGGGCAATCAATTATGAAACAACTTCTCCTGTCGGTCCATGGCATAAACGTCTTCTCATGCTTGCCGGTTCGGATATACGTTTTCACTCTCAAACTGACCGGCTCATCTCGACGAATCAACTCGCCGGCAAATATGAAACCGAACGTATCTATGCCCCTTACACAGACGAACAGACTTTCGATGATCGGATTCGCTCTCCTATCGCCAGACGCGTTATTGACGGCTTTAACGACGGTGCCAGCCTTGTTAACTATATCGGGCACGGCGGTGGTGGTATCTGGTCATCCAGTCGAATGCTTGACTTTGAAGACCCAGAGCAGAACTTAACCAATATTTCACAACTCCCGTTGGTCCTCAGCATGACCTGCTATACCGCTTCCTTTGACAGCAGCAAAAATAGCCTCGCTGAAGAGCTGCTCCGATCTGAAAACGGCGGTGCCATTGCGGTCATCGGAGCGACCAGTATCGGGCTATTACAAGGCGACTATCTCCTTAACAGAGAAATTTTTGATGTCATCTTCGAGCAATATACAGAGAATGTGGGTGCTATTCTCGCCGAAGCCAAAACCCAATTTCTTATCAACGCTCCCGGGTATCTTGATCTGGCTGAAGTTTTTACACTTTTCGGGGATCCAGCGACACGGCTGAAACTGCCAAATAAACAGATGCAAGTTACGGTAGAGGTCGGTACCTCGCGCGCCCAAGAAACCCTACTCACTGTTTCTGGAACGCTCCCTGACCGCACCTTTAGTGGAAATGCGG
This sequence comes from Candidatus Poribacteria bacterium, assembly GCA_022826805.1. Lineage (GTDB taxonomy): Bacteria > Poribacteria > WGA-4E > WGA-4E > WGA-3G > WGA-3G. Next base: position 104,542 of record JAJDUH010000064.1, on the reverse strand, counting down.
AGGTTGCCGTCGTACCTACAATCGAACATAATATAAGAAGCGCGGAAGTTCCTGAAGATATACCGCCAGAACGGGAAAATGTTGATGTCGTCAACGGACGGTTCACCGCACAAATACAGATCCCAACGCGTGCCGAATTTGACGTTGGCGATGTACAGGTTTACGCATGGAATGCAGAGGAGGACTTAATCGGTCATACCGCATACAATGTCTTATCCCGATACGTTGATAATGTCCGGATTGCTCCATATCCCGTTAAACCGCATCAACCCGTTTATCTTTACACAGAAGTGCTGGATGAAAACGAAATTGATGCGCTAACCCTTTTTTGGAGTTGGGATGCTTATGAATTTTTCACAATCCCTGTTAGCCGTCAGCGAGGGACGACCTATAGAAGTGAGCAGCCTATCCCCGGATACCCTGAGGGGGATCTCATCGACTATTACTTGGAAGTGAAACTGCGAGGTGGGCGAACACTGCAAACAGAGATCGTCACTTATAGATTCGGACCACTTGCTTCTGAGATAGATCTCATTCCGTTGAATCAGACGATTGCATGGAGCGCTACGCCACCCTTTATGCTCTCCGCGCAAGTCCGCAATATAGGAAGCAAGCCCGTACAAAATGTTCCTGTTCGCTTTTTTGTGGAAAGTGTGAGTTCGGAAACGGAAATATCCGGTAGGAGCACTACGACTGTTCCTACACTTGAGGAGTTACAAAACGCAACGCCTATTGGAAGCCTTCAGATTCTTTCAGAAATTTTGCCCGATAGTCAAGTTATGGCAAGTGTGCCGTGGCAACCGGCACCAGGGGACTATCTTGTCACAATCTACGTAGATCCACCGTCTGCCGAATTGCCACGAGGGAATATCCTTGAGCGACGGGAACAGAATAACAGCGCAGAGAAACGATTCGCTGGTAACAGGTTCGTTCTCACACCTGAAACCCTCGATCAACCTATCCAGAGTCCAGACGGTATCTTCAAGGTTACTGTTCCACCAGGGAACCTGCAAGCCAGTACTGTGCTAACCTACTCAGAAGAAACGCTGACAATTACAAACCAACCCGATATTGCTGCAATTTCAACATCCGTACCACAAGTCACCTATCAACTCGACTTGGGTGAGCAGATCGACTTGGTAGCAAACGTGACTTTCCTAAAAGGAACAACAGATGATGCGCATGTCTATAGGCGTGACGATGATAACGGTAATTGGGTTCGGGTAGGTAAGGAGACGGCTGGTGACGGAACAGTCTCTGCAGAAGTTAAGCTGCCAGGGACGTTCGCACTCCTATCCCACAGCGATTCAAGTCCGCCTGCGCTTGATTTAACTTTTGAACATCAGGGCTTTGTTGATGGTGATTATGTCTCCGATACGCCGGTCATCTCTGCTCGGATTGAGGACGCAAACGGTGTTGACTCGCGTTCAGAGCACATCATCCTCACCAAAAACGGACAGCGCGTCTCAGAAGACGAATATATAATCGCCGCATCCCCGACTAACAATAATGTGCTACTGGTAACCTATACCCCGATCTTAGAACCCGGGGAATACAACATCCGATTGCAGGCACAGGACGCAAACGGCAACGTCTCGGACACGGAACGCAACGCAACGGTAGCAGGCGAATTTGAGATCGCAAACATTGCCAACTTTCCCAACCCTTTCAAGCCGGGGAGCGGCACGCATTTCGCGTACTACCTCACGGAGAGTGCTGACGAGGTCAGCCTCAAAATCTACACGATAACCGGTCGCCGTATCGCAGCGATTGACACGCTTGATGCCTCCGTCTCTTACAACGAATTCCACTACGACGGCTACGATGCCGATGGCGCACCGCTTGCGAACGGAGTCTATCTCTACAAATTCACGGCACAGAAAGGCGATATCCGCAAACAAAAGGTAGGCAAAATAGCCATCCGAAAGTAATCTACTTTACCCACACTTCTGGGTAGGCGAGGTCTCTAACATCGCCGATTTTCACCTGTAAGCGATATTAAAAAATAATCTGTCACTTCTTGATAGATGTCAATCCCTCGTAGGGGCGAGGTTTCTAACCTCGCCAATGGACCTCTCTTTTGTACCGTAAACTTTCAGTTTGCGTGCCCACTTTGCACAAACTGATAATTTGTGATACAAGTGCCCACATATTTTCGGGCTTCACAATAATATTCAAACTCGCTTAAGTAGCACTTCAATAATCCTTTCAAAAGGCTTATCTGAAAACAGAGACGCAAGTTTCTGTGTATACGTCAACGGTGTAAGTTCCAGAATCTCACCATCTATATCCACCCGATAGTTCCAATACACATCTGCTCCAGCCTCAAGAAGTACCGCAACGACTGTGAGACATTCATCAAGTGTTTCTGCCGCCTCTCTCAGTCCATACCACATCCCTATCGCGACGAGGATCGGCGGCATCTCGTAAGTGTGAGAGACGGTTTCGTATGCGAAAGTTTTGGGAAAAATGCGCGGATACGCTAGCGCGAGGGTAGGGTCATTTATGGTAAACCCGAAAAATAAATAGACATATCGGTGCGGTTGGGGTGTTTCTTCAAGGTTTGAAATTGTGCTATTAAAGCACAATTTGTCTTAGCTTTACATGCCTCGTCGGTGTAGAGTGTCCAATTATAGTGAATTCCATAATTAATTGGACACTTCTAAGGTTTACCATAGTTTTACATATTTACTTCATGTCCGTGAATATTATTCCGCTGTAGGAGCGAGCTTTGCTCGCGATATTGCATCCAAACATTAACATCTGTCAATGGGAACCGAGATCGGAATCGAAAACTATGGTAGATTTTAGAATTAATTGGACACTCTGAAAAATACCTAACCTCCCATATAAATCAACGGTATGAAGCCCGTGTGGGCTTCCCCGCCCTTATCAGGGGGGAATTTGGAAACTTGGTCTACCGAGAAGTGTCTATTTATTTTTAGAATTTACTATAAATAGCCCTAATAGGACTTACGCACTTCCTCTTAAAGTCCCCTACCTCCCTGATAAGGGGGGATATGGGGGGTTGGGGGATTTAGGGGGTTAAAAACACCGAAATAGCGACTTTTTCAGGAAAAAACATATCCTGTTTGTTCAATTTGCGTAAGTCCTACCTAAGTGAGAGGCTTTTTTACTTGATATATAACGGTGAATATGGTATTTTTTTAGTGGACTTCTGGGGAGGACGTTTTGGAAAAAGAAAAGGGTTTTGGCGTAATTTATTGGAAAACAGTAAGACGAGCATTGCGCTTTTCTTGGGTTCTATCCTTTTATATTCCCTAAAATGAACACCTAATAGGAACGAACCGGATGAACAAGGAACACATCCAATCCGCTTTAGCAGCAATACCTACCAACGATTTCCGACAGACATCAAAAGCACTCCTGGCAACTTTAGGCTACCGCAGCGAGCGTACCCTTGACCTCTCTGGTACAGTAGAGGATTTCATTCAAGAATTCCCCGCACCCACTCCAAACACCAAAACAGAACAGGCATTCCGCAACGATGTAGAATCTGTGCAATTGCTGTTCCAGTTCACAAGTGACGAGGTTGCTGACAATACGCAACAGACGTTGGATTTAGGAGCGGGTTTCCTTCAAGAGAGTTGGACGGGGAGTTTTCTTTTCTTTGCGGTTACATTGAAATGGAAAAATTACTCCCGCAGCAAATACGCCGAGTTTACACGAGAAATCAACAAGCGACTGATCGCACCGACTGTCGTCCTTTTTCAGGCCGGGGAGCGTCTCACGATCGCGTTTGCCGGCCGCCGCCAACATCAGTACGACCCGAACCGTGACGTGCTGGAGCAGGTCACGCTCATCAAAGATATTCGTCTCAGTAACCCCTATCGCGCCCATCTTGACATCCTATCCGAACTCTCACTTGCAGAATGCATAACGTGGATGGATGCCAACAACAAACCCAAAAACTTTGATGGGCTCCTCGCCGCATGGCTCGCCAAACTGGACACCGAGAAACTCAACAAACGCTTCTACAAGCAGCTGTTCGACTGGTTTGAATGGGCAATCCAAGAAGCAAAATTCCCGACAGACGAAACGAAGACGTTGAATCCGCAAGAACACATCATCCGTCTCATCACGCGCCTGCTGTTCATCTGGTTTTTGAAAGAAAATGACCTGATCGCCGAGGATCTATTTAACAAAACACGCATCCAAACCCTATTAAAGGCAGCTGACTTTGATAAGGGTGATTCCTATTACCGTGCCGTGCTACAAAATCTCTTTTTTGCTACGTTGAATACTGAAATATCCCAACGCGGGTTTAGCAAAAGAACCCAGTCCGGCCATCGCAATTTCTCACGTTATCGCTACAAAGCGGAGATACGCGACACTGATAAACTCCTCTCCTTATTCGCAAAAACGCCTTTTATCAACGGAGGCTTATTTGACTGCTTGGATAGTGAAGAGGCTACGGGAGATGGCGGTTATCGGATCGACTGCTTCTCAGATGTCCACTACAACAAGCTCCGTATTCCCAATCGTCTCTTTTTTGATGAGAAGCGAGGACTCTTTCCATTGCTGCAGCACTATAAGTTCACTGTGGAGGAGAACACACCGATAGAACAAGAGGTTGCCCTTGATCCTGAACTGCTCGGTAAGGTCTTTGAAAACCTACTCGCTGCCTACAATCCGGAAACGGGTGCGACTGCCCGCAAGCAGACAGGATCCTACTACACCCCGCGCGCCGTTGTAGACTATATGGTGGAAGCGGCGATAGTCGCTGCCTTGACGCAAAACTGCCAACCCACCGATGGCGATGCGAAACTCTGGGAAGAACGGTTACACTACCTCATGGATTACGCACAAGCGTTTGACGATGCCAACGAATTCTTTGATGATACTGAAACAGAGGGTATTGTTCGGGCGATTTCTGATCTCAAAATCCTTGATCCTGCTGTCGGCTCCGGGGCATTTCCGATGGGAACGCTGCATAAACTCACGCTTGCCCTGCGGAGACTTGACCCGGACAACACCCGTTGGGAACAACTACAGAAGGAACGCGCCATCCAACGCGCCGAAGTCGCTTTTGACACACGTGATGACAAAGTTCGGCGTGAAGAACTCTTGGAGATTGACGAAACTTTCAAACGCTACAGAGATTCAGACTTCGGCCGGAAACTCTATCTAATCCAAAACAGCATCTTCGGTGTAGACATCCAGCCGATTGCCTGTCAAATCGCCAAACTCCGCTTTTTCATCTCACTCGCTATTGAGCAGCAGCCAGATAAAGCAGCAGACAATTTCGGCATCAAACCCTTGCCAAATCTTGAGACGCGTTTCCTTGCGGCGAATACACTCGTAGGACTTGAAGGAGAACGCACGCTCACAAGCCAAAAAGCACAGAATTTAGAACGTGAACTCAGAGACAATCGCGAACGGCATTTCCACGCCACCACCCGTTCACGAAAACTGGCGTGCAAGAGAGCAGATAGAAACTTACGCGCAGAATTGGCAACCGAGTTAAGAAACATCGGCATGCCCGCAGATGATGCAGAAAAACTTGCCCAGTGGGATCCCTATGACCAGAACGCCACCGCGAGTTGGTTTGATCCCGAATGGATGTTCGGTGTCCCCGATGGCTACGATGTCGTAATTGGCAATCCGCCTTATATCAATGTTGAGAATCTGCTTGCTGCCACAAAACATTACCTATTTGAGAATTACCAAGCTTGCAAAGGGAGAACCGATATTTACATAGCTTTTCTCGAAAAAACCCTCTCTATTCTTGACAGAACAGGAATCATGAGTTTCATTCTCCCCTACGCTTTCACGACACAAAAATATGGCGAAAAGATGCGTCAGATTTTGATAGAAAATCATACAATTCGCGAAGTCGTAGATGCCAGCAGTTATAGGATTTTTGAAAATGCTGTTGTGTATAATATCGTTTTGACGATTGGTAGGCACAAAGAACAGGAACAAACGAAAGTCCGCTTACATTTCAGCAATATTGACTTTGATACGCGAGGTGGAAAGGAATTTTTTATTGACCAACATGCTTTTGGGGAACTTAAGGATTCACGCTTTGAAACTAACCCACTTGTATTTGATAGTCTTAAAGTGAAGGTAAAGATATGGCGGGATGCTGTTCGTTTCGATCAGATTTGCCTTGTTGCCTATGGTGCTCGGCTTAATCACCGCTCGAAAAAGTTGGGGAAAGATCATTATATTAGTCAGACCCCTGTTCCGGGCAGTAAGCGATTTTGTGAAGGAAAAAACATTGAGCGTTACACATTTTCTCAAGCAGGCTGGTTGAATTACACGCCTAACGAACACTACAATCCTATGTTTCCAGAACTGTTTGAGAATGAAAAATTGATGTTCATTAACATTGTCAAAGATCGGTTAAGGTTTGCCTATAATGATAAAAATTTCTACAATAGTCATACGGTTGTGAACTGTGTTCGATTAGATTTGCTATCAGGAGCATCTCATATCACAGCACGTCGCGCAATTCGAAATGCTGATACCGATCTCGCTAAGAGGTACGATTACAAATTTCTTCTCGGCATTCTAAATTCTGGATTCATAAATTGGTATTTCCGTACCTTCTTGAGTGAGGGTTTGCATTTTTACCCCAACGATGCCAAAGAGTTATCTATTCCTAATACTGTCCTTGAACAACAGACACCGGTTATTGAACTTGTTGATCACATTCTCGATGCGAAAGCCGCTGATCCTAATGTAGACACTACCGATTTGGAAAAAGAGGTTGATAAACAGGTTTATGCATTGTATAATTTAACAGAAAGGGAAATTGCGATTGTGGAGGCAAGCGAATGAACAAACCCTTAAAAATTTTTATTACCTATGCACACAAAAACTCAGCAGCAAAGGACACATTGATAACCTACTTGGCGGTAATGAAACAAAATGGTTTAATAAGCGTCTGGCATGACAACGAAATCCTACCGGGAGACAAATGGCGTGATGCTATTTTCAGCAATCTTGCCGATTCGGACCTTCTGCTCTATCTTACCTCTGCTTATAGTCTTGCCTCTGAAAACTGTAACAAGGAATTGGCTGCGAAGTTAAAGGAATTATCCGAAAATTCAAACAAAAATATAAGGGTGATTCCAATTATCCTTGAGCATTGCGATTGGCAAAATCATCAACTCAGCGAATTTGAGGTTCTACCGGATAAAGGCAAAGCCCTCAATGAATGGAGCCCTAGGAGCAAAGGTTGGCAAAGTGTAGTGGATGGCATCCGAAAATCCATTAATAAAATGCGAAATCAGGTATGTCCGCCATCTAGTAAGTCTGAAGAAGAATTACGCGCCGAATTAGCATTTGAACGGGGTAATGTTCAACGCCTTCTTGGGCAAACAGACATGGCGATAGAAACTTACTCCAATGTGATTGAACTCAAATCTGATTTTGCCGAGGCTTATAACAATCGTGGTGTTGTCTACCATAGCAAAAGTGAGTATGATAAAGCCCTTGAAGACTATACCGAAGCAATACGATTCAACCGCGATTTCGTCGAAGCCTATGGCAATCGCGGGGCCATCTACAGTATGAAAGGCGACTCTGATCTCGCCATCAAGGACTTTACCAAGGCGATACAACTCAATCCCAATGATGGCATAAACTATAGCAATCGTGGTGCTGGCTACGCGATCAAAGGTGATTTTGATCGTGCCATAGAAGACTTTACCAAGGCGATACAATTTGATCATGGTCATGCTACAATCTATTCTGATCGTGGAAAGGCTTACTGGGAAAAAGGCGACCTTGATCGCGCTATCAAAGATTATACCAAAGCAATAAGTCTCAAACAGGATTACGCCGAGGCGTATAATGGTCGTGGAAAGGCTTACGGCAACAAAGGTGAGGTGGCACGTGCCATTCAAGACTATACCCGAGCGATTGGCCTCAAACCCGATTATGCTGAAGCATATAGTAACCTTGGTACTGTTTACGCTCACAAAAGCAAGGTGGATCTAGCCATCGAAAATTTTACTAAAGCGATAGAACTCAATCCGAATGATGCCAAAGCCTATTTCGGTCGCGGTAATGCTTATAATGATAAAGCGGAATATGATCGAGCCATTGAGAACTTTAGTAAAGCAATACAACTCAAACCTGACTTTGCAGAAGCATATATTGGTCGTTCTGCCGCTTACGGCGAGAAAGGAGAATATGGCCGAGTCATTGAAGATTGTAGCAAAGCGATAAAACTTGAACCGAATAGTCCGGCAGCATACAGCAATCGTGGTAATGCTTATCGCAAGAGAGGAAAATATGACCGAGCTATTGAAGATTGTAGCAAAGCAATCCAACTCAAACCCGGCTTTGCAGAAGCATATAATAACCTCGGCATTGCTTACCATGACAAAAGTCAAGTGGATCTAGCCATCGAAAATTTTACCAAGGCGATAGAACTCAAACTCGATTATGTTGAAGCGTATGATAACCTCGGTGCTACTTATGGTAAAAAAGGGGAACATGACCGCGCCATTAAAAAATTTACCAAAGCAATCCAACTTAAACCTGATTATGTTAATGCCTATAACAATCGCGGTGCTGCCTATGGGAGCAAAGGTAAGCCTGATCGGGCGATTGAAGACTTTGACCAAGCGATACAACTCAATCCTAGTGATGCTATGGCTTATAATAATCGCGGAAATGCTTACCGCGAAACAGGTAATATTGATCTTGCTATTGAGGACCATGTTAAAGCGATAGAACTCAAACCTGATTACGCTGAAGCCTATACAAGTCGCGGGAGTGCTTACTACGAAACAGGCAATATTGATCTCGCCATCAAAGATTTTAACAAAGCGGTACAGTTAGATCCTAATTATGACCTAACCTATTATAATCGTGGAAATGCTTACCGCGATAAGGGGGCACCTGATATTGCTATTGCAAACTATACCCGAGCGATAGAACTCAATTCTAATTTTGCCGAAGCATATTATAATCGCGGGATCGCTTATAACAATAGAGATGAACTTGACACTGCTATTAAAGATTTCAATACAGTGATAGAACTCAAACCTGATTATGCCGAGGCATATACTGCTCGTGGCATGGCTTATGGGAAAAAAGGTGAACTTGACATCGCTATTGTAGACCTTGACACCGCTATACAACTCAACCCCAGGCTTGTGGAAGCCTATAGTAATCGCGGCAATGCTTGGGTCTACAAAGGTGAGATTGACACCGCTATTGTAGACTATACCGAAGCGATACGACTTAAACCTGATTATGCCGAGGCGTATAGCAACCGTGGGGCTGCTTACTTTAACAAAGGTGATTTTGAAAATGCCATACAAGATTACAGCAAGACCATAGAACTCCAACCGAAGTTTGCCTCAGCTTATTACAATCTTGGTACTGTTTACCGCGAAAAGGGTGAAACTAACCTTGCTCTCCAAAACTTTAGCAAGGCAGCAGAATTGGATCCACAAATGTTTAGCACACTGCGAACCGATCGGTAGGCCTTCTAAATCTCAATCCTTTACAGCGGCTATAAAATTTACGTTGACTCTCTATGCAGAGCCATTCAATTTTAATACATTATTAGGTTTTACGGCTTCTTTTCGAGGATCCGGTGCGGTTAGGAAACCGCACCTACCTTTTTGGGTCCAGGCCCGGTAGGCACGGTTGGAAAACCGTGCCGGATCTAAGAAAAATCTCCAGAACGTGATAATTTCTTAAAACTAAATAGCCTTGATTCTCTATGAGAGTCAAATTGACATCTACACGCCGAATGTGTTATCATTGCCTATAAACAACTTGAATTGTGGAGGAAGGTTCATTACCTATTCACGTACGGATATAGTTGTAAAGACGAGCGGCTCCATTGCAATGCTAATGGAACAACCATGACTTATACGAAGATGATAATCGCGCTGTTTTCCCTTGGATGTAGCACCATAGCATCCACTGTAGGTTTGCGCCCGCCGCTTGCACAAACTAACAATTTATGCTACAAAAGATGCGTAAGTCCTAAATACAACCAAACCCTAAATCTACATGAAGAAATGGCCCGCATTCGACAATAATGGTGATCTACCTATAGGAATTCATCAAGCAACTTTGACCGAAACTCTACAGCATTTTGGTACAGGGACTCCACAAAGAGAACTTGTTGGATGGCGATTAGAACGTATTTTTCTGTTGGCAAGCAGCACTGGACAAGTGGCAAGATTCATTGTGTTTGGTTCGTTTGTAACAGCTAAGCCCTTTCCAGGTGATGTAGATATTTTTCTACTCATGGAGGATTCTTTTGATGTTACTCAAGTGCATGGTGACGCTGCTCTCGTTTTTGACACACAGAGGACACAAGATGTTCTGGGAGCAAGCATTTTTTGGATTTGTAAACAAGGGGCAATTGGCAGTGAACAGGAAGCAGTAGAAGACTGGCAAATTAAACGCGATGACTCACGGCGCGGCATAGTTGAGGTAATTCATAATGATTCAAAATGATCGGGAACTTAAAGCAACGCTGAATCGCATTGAACGCTTTCAAAAACAGGTCGAAAAACTCCAGCAGGTTGAAACTAACCCACGCAATTATGAGTTATCTGCGGGCGGTTTTCTTTCCGAAATCGATCGGATGAACCTTGAAGTAGCGGAATATCTGTCCATTCATTCAAGCGAACTGATAAAACCGATAGCTGATACCGACCCTATAAAAACAGATGATCTGATTTTTTATTCCTCAACGTGGCATAGATGGGGGACCTCTTTGGCAAGCAGTGTTCTTGTAACGGGATAGCGATTTGGAGAGAAAATGAACACACTCAGAGTTTTCGCTGACTTCCCCGAATTCACAAAATCCCTACCTAACTCTCAATCAAAATGTTAAATTAAATATAACAAAAAGGTACACAACTTTCATAATAACCACCCCAAAAGCACACAAATCCGAATACCCTATAAACCTACACCACCATTGGCTTTTCACGCCTAATTAGCAGCATCCAAAAATCCGGCAAAAATCCGGATTCATAGTAACACCAAAAAAACAACCCTTTCATAGATAGCCTCTAAACCCACGTCACACCTTGCTTCGTGAAGGTTTTAGAGACCCAATTTTCAGAACGTTACTATGAAAACTATGAAATTCCATCGCCAATCTCGAACTTAATGAATATCGTGCTTCAACAGAGTAGCAGGAATTACCCCCGCCCAAACACCAAAACATCATAATCCTGCCCTTGATATGCGAACTGGTTTTTGAACCGGCCTTCGCAGGTAAACCCAGCAGCTTCTAAAACTTCCGCCTTCTTCGCAGCACCACTGTCAACATAACACTGCACCTTTGATTCAGGAAACGCCATCGCCGAAAGCAACGTAGGCACATCGTCCGCAAAATTCGGATGAAAAAAGATGTCCAACACCGCAGTCGCCGGTTTCCAGCGCGTATCACGACTTACAGTCGCCCAACCAACAATTGCACCATCCGGTGTCGTCAACAGTTTCGCATCATTATAGACATCTTCTGTTTCTAAATCGTGTTTGAAACCCAGAAAACCGCCTTCAAAATTTGTAGGACCGTAAACATCCCATGCAAGACTCCGCAGCGCATCCCATCCAACGATCCCTGATAACGCCGTAAGTTTCGGCCAATCGTGCCATTCAACAGGCTTTGGCGCCGTAGGTGCAGATGCGAAATAGCACTCTTCAAAATCCGCGTTCACGTAATACTTCATAAAACCAGATTCTGGAAAAACGCTTTCAAATCCGAAGCTATGATAGATATAAAACGGATGGCTATTGTAGCCTGTGCCGAGGTAGAGTGCCCGCCCCCTGCGTTCTCGGAAATCCGCCATCTGATACCCCATCACACCTTTACACGCACCTTTCCGACGCTCCTGTGGAAGCGTAAAGACATGTCCCAAGATGCCCACCCCTTCATGCTCAACCGTCATGATATTGGTAATCACACGTCCCTCAACCTTACCGACATAAAAACGCGTTTCTAACGCATCGAGGACTTCTGTAACACATCGTTGAATATGCCATTCCCAGTTGCCTCCCTTATGCCCAAGGAACTGTTTCACCTCTTCAGCATGAGGCGCATCCGGTGCTGTTATTACACCGACTTCCATCCGTTCTTCTGTTTTCAGTACCACTTCTCCCAGTTTATCGTACATTGTCATCTCCATTAGGTTTGTTTTAGGCAGGGCTATTTAGTTTTAAGAGGTAAGTTTACTTATGTGAAGGTTAATTGTCGATGGATGCCCGAATTTAAATGTAATACAAGGAATGGATTTGGTCTATTCCCAGACCAAATCCGGGATAGCACACTTTTCTCCAACAAGTTGGGGCGTCCATTATGTAAAATACTGGAAAACTAAATGACCCTATATTTTAGCCAAATAAAATTGAAAACGCCATGAAAATATGGTATACTTAAGAAGGCTTGGTGTCAAGCCTTAGATGCTTGTATGACGGTAGCCAATCGCTCAGGTTTAACATGAGTGTGCCGGGTTAGCACGCACAAAAGTTCAAATGGAGGTGCCATGGAAACAGAACAAACACTGGTTCTGATCAAACCCGATGGGGTCCAACGAGGACTTATCGGTGAAGTTATTGCTCGCTATGAACGCAAGGGACTTAAAGTCGTTGGAATGAAATTCCAACAGTTCCCGCGCGGCACGCTCGAAGCACTCTACGCAGTCCATCAGGGCAGATCTTTTTACGACGTGCTTATTGAATTTATGACTTCGGCACCTATCGTCGCTTTAGTCATTGAAGGACGGAACGCCATTGAATTAGTACGCATTATCAATGGAGATACGGATCCGACGGAGTCGCAACCCGGAAGTATCCGAGGCGATTTTTCAGTAAATATAACACACAACATTGTACACGCGTCGGACTCCTCAGAGAGTGCCCAGCGTGAACTCGACATCATTTTCGGACCCGATGAACGCTATAAATACAACCGAGTGGACGAAGCAATCTTGTATCCCATAGTCGTGTAATTAGGCACAAGAAACTGTGTTTTTTGTTTGTGGTGAATTCAGGTTTGCCCTTGCAATTTTTTTCCTATGTTGCTACTATAATTATACCTTAGACACTAAATCCGCTACTGTAGATGCGTGTTTTAAACGTATTCGCGGTAAACGTTAGGAGAAAAAACCATGAAAGAAGTTCTATTAATCCTCAGTGTGGTGTGTTTCAGCCTCGTTGCTGTTCACGTCAGCACCGCCGAAATCGACCTTGAGACTGCGGTCGGTATATGGTTGTTCGACGAGGGTAAAGGGGGCGTCGCTGCCGACCTTTCTCCCGCAGGGAACGACGCAGACTTAGAGAAATCCCCTGAATGGGTAAAGGGCAAGTTCGGCACGGCACTTAAATTCGATGGAAAAGCCAGCTGTGTCAAAACAGGGCAGAAACTTCTTGACAACCTCGAAGAGTTCACTATTATCACTTGGGTGCAGACCGGGGACGTTAACGCCAACCGGACAGGACTCGTCGGGCAGAACGACGCTCCTGAGTTCGGGTTCATTACGCCCCAAGCAGTCAATCTCTGGACACCTACCGCTGGTGGCACACAAAACCCTTGGAAATTCAAACACGATGATGGTAAATGGCATCATGTTGGGTGTGTCGCTACAACCGAATACGTGCATACCTATATTGATGGTGAATACGTAGAGAAAAAGGGCGGTTGGGCGAACCACGGGACATCTGCCTTTAACGTCAATATCGGTGGATGCGGTGTCTGGGATCCAAACGGCAATTTCTTTCCCGGTGCAATGGATGAAGTCGCTATTTTCCACTCAGCCTTGGAACAAGAAGACATTCAAATACTAATGGAAGGATTTCAGACGTATTTGGCTGTTGATCCTGCAGGCAAACTCGGTACAACCTGGGGGCATATTAAGGCGACTCACCATTTCAAATAGTAACTATACTATTCCAATATCCGTGGGCGTGCTTCTCAAGCACGTTCATACTAAACATCAAAAGGAGAAACTATGAAAAAGATTCTATTGACGCTCGGCGTGATGTGTTTTAGCCTCATCGCTGTTCACATCAGCACTGCCGAGATTGATTTTGAAACCGCAGTCGGTATTTGGCTCTTTGACGAAGGCAAAGGCGGTGTCGCTAAAGACATATCCGGTGAAGGAAACGATGGCGAAGTCGTCAAAGCACCATGGGTCGATGGTAAGTTTGGCAAAGCACTCGACTTCGATGGAAAAGCTGGCTGTGTCAAGACTGGACAGAAACTTCTTGAGGCTCTCGAAGAATTCACTATTCTTGCATGGATACAGAGCACAGACGATCCACCTAACCGGACAGGGCTCGTCGGACAGAACAACGCCCCTGAGTTCGGCTTTATTACAACGAATGAGCTGAGCCTCTGGACTCCCTCAGCGGGTTTGACGAATAATCCTTGGAAACACAAACACGGTGATGGGAAATGGCATCACGTCGGGTGTGTCGCTACCCAGGATTACGTCCATACTTATATTGATGGTGAATATGCCGAGCAGAAAGGGAAGTGGGCTAACCATGGCGCAGCGCCTTTTGACGTTAACATCGGTGGATGCGGCGTCTGGGATCCAGGCGGAAACTTTTTCCCGGGTCTAATGGACGAAGTCATGATTTTCCACTCAGCACTGGAACAGGAAGATATTCAAGAGCTAATGGACAAAGGATATGTGAACTATTTGGCTGTTGATCCTGCAGGCAAACTCGGTACAACCTGGGGCCGTATTAAGCAATCAAATCATCACAAGCAATAATCCTGTCTTCTTGTAAAACTTATAGGCGCGCTCGGTAAAAGTCTAAGCGCGCCTATGAATAACCCGCCTTCTCACACCTACATACTGAGCCGCTACTTCGATTCATGCAACTCCTTCAGCATATCCAACGCAACCTTATTATCCGGTTCCAACTGTAAAACCCTTTCAAAAGTGCGGATCGCCTCCGGAATATTTCCAAGTTTCTGATAAGCCACCCCTAACGCACCATAAGCGCGAACGTACGCCGCATCAATTGCGATAGCCCTTTTAAACCGCGTAACTGCTTCAGCGTAACGTCCCTGCGTCAGAAAGATTAAACCGAGTCTGTAAACGGCTTGAACATCTCTTCCATCGTATGTGATAACCTGTTTGTAATGCGACTCGGCTTCCGTATAACGACGCTTTTTCCAATATACACCGGCAAGATTGCGGTGCAATGACGGTTTCGCTGGCTGCAGTTCAAGTGCCTTTTGATAGTGCAAGATTGCCTCTTCAAGCTGACTCGTATTTTCATACACCAGTGCCAGATTTCCATGTACATTCGAGAAAAAAGTGCCATGATCCGAAAGAGTTGACTGTCTTTGAGGCTGGTCATTGGCTTGTCCGCTGCTCAATAACTGTCCATACTGAAGTGCCTTTTGACAGGCACGAATTGCTGTATCTACCTGCCCAATTTCATAGTAGATTTGTCCCATATAGTTGTAAACTTGTGCTTTCAGATAGGCAATCTCGTCTGCACGCCTCTCTTTCCGAATTTCCGCATCGTTGTGGAGTATCGACTGCGTACGTACTAACACCTCAAGCGCATCCTTATGTCTTGCCGTATGAAGAAGTGAGACACCATAGTTAAGCCACACCTCTACATCCTTTTGCGTATCTGAGATCAATGGCTCGAATTCAGCAACAGCACGGGCATAATCTCCTATAGACATATAATGTCTACCACGTTCGGCGTACAGCGGAGCAGTTACACCTGCTTGTAGGACTTCCCACCACACAGGATCTGATAACTCATCGTATTGACTCGGATGACGCGCCGCCTGCGCGTGCCATTTTGCTACCTCTGTGTCGCCTGAGGCGATAGCGATTTGTGCCATTAAGGCGTGTGCTTCGCTCTGACCAGGGTTCAAAAGAAGCGCACGCTCCAAATGCTTCCGCGCATTTTCTATCTCTTGTCTTGACAGCGCAATTTCGCCGAGCCAAAGTTCAGAAAACGGATTCGTCGGTTGAAGTTGCTTTGCGCGTTCCAGATGATGATACGCTTCATCAAGCCGTCCTAAAATGCGAAGTGCCGAAGCGAGATAGAGATGTGCAGGCACATATTTTGAATCCAAGGCGAGTGCCCGAGTGAGATGTTCAACAGCCGCCTCCAGGTGGTGCTGCTTATTCAGCCTTCCGAGCAGATAGTGCCAACGGAACACATCAGGGGCGAGTTGAGTCGCCCGCCGATAACACGGTATCGCAGGAAGTTCCCAACCGTGACTCAGATAGACGTGCCCCAAGTATCCCCATACACCCGCATCATCAGGAGCGTTTCGGACGGATTCTTGAGCGTCTTCAATTGCATCTAAAAGCAGTTCTTCCTCAACTAAACCGAGATCCGCTGGCTGCGGCACATCAATCTCACCGACCGCAAATGTAAGCGTATTGATTAAAATAAGGAAGAGGCAGGAAATAAGTTTCTTCAAAAAGACACCCCTTTTCCCTGATGAACCGTTACATGTCGGTTAGCAGCTGTCCCAGGAAACTTTTCGCGGCTTCCATCGGTCCAGGACACTTCAATCGCATCAACCGCATCAATTGTTCCCAATCCGAAGTGAACGATCGGGGCATTGCTACTGAGATAACTTGTTCCAGGCAGAACATAACCCATCAAGGCACGTGATCCAGCTCGTAGCGTCACTTGAGCACCCAAGGCATCGCGATTCTGGGTGATAGCTCGCACGAAAAGCCAACGGTTTTCGGAAGGAGGTGTATCATTTCGGAAAAGGCGGATCCGATTGTCAAGGCTGCTCACGAGCATATCCACATCACCATCGCGATCAATATCCCCGAACGCCATCCCGCGACTCACCTCAATCTGTTCTGTGAAATCAGGCGCACGCGAACTTACATCATTGAAAGTAATACTCGCTGCTGTTTTCTCATGTCCTATCTCAGAATTCTGGAAAAGCAAATTTGGCTCAGCATAGAAATTCCAAAATTCGCCAACGTTTGCACCCTCCAAAATCGCACCGCGCTTCACGCGCCCATTAACAAGGGCAATATCCAGATCCGTATCGTTGTCGAAATCGAGAAATCCGCACCCAAAGCCTGTGAAAAGCAGGTCGCGTCCAGCAAACCCTGCCACCTCAGTTATGTCAACAAACACAGTATACGGAGAAGCCGTATAAAGCGTGTTAGTTTCACCGGACAAATGGGTGGCAAAGAGATCCACGCGCATATCGCCGTTGACATCCCCAACAGCAATTCCCATGCTACCTTCGGGTTGTCCGTAAGTGTTAAACGCAAGACCACGAACGATTGCTTCCTCCGCAAAAGTTCCATCTGTCTGGTTTACCCAGAGTTGGTTCGCCTCCCCGTCGTTCGCGACGTAAAAGTCTACCCATCCGTCGCCAGTCAGATCAAGGCAAACAACACCGAGACCTCTCCCCGGCATTGCGGCAATGCCTGTCTCTTGTGTCACGTCTATGAATGTGCCATCACCTCTATTTTGGAATAAGCGATCTGGTGCTGCATCAAAAACTTGTGGGTTACAGTAATCTGGAGCACTATGCTTCCCGCGACACACCGATGCCGGGTCGTATTGAACGTAGTTGGCGACATAGAGATCGAGGTATCCGTCTCTGTTGTAATCGCCGAAGGTCGCCGATGTTCCCCACGCCTCGTTTAGCGTTCCTACCTCTACGAGGCTAAAAGTTCCGTCGCCGTTGTTTCGATAGAACGCATCAGGTCCATAGTTCGTCACATAGACATCAGCATCGCCATCGTTATCCACGTCCCCGATGGCGACACCTTGACCATAACCCGCGTCACCGATACCAGCGGCTTCCGTAACGTCAGTAAACGTGCCATCAGATTGTTGTCGAAAGAGTCGGTTGGAGGCAGGAGCATCGGTGCTTCCAGGTGGCGGAAATCGGATATGCAGGACGTCCAGCGCGGTATCATTATCGTAGTCAAATAGGGCAACGCCGCTCCCGATTATTTCGGGCAGTGCGTGCGTACCTGCTGGCCAAGGTGCCTCTGTTTGCGCAAAACCGAGTACTGAAGTCACTTCTGTAAATAGCGGAGCGTTAGTTTCTGCTTCAGTCGTCTGTAAAGTTACAAGGAGAAAGATGAAAATCGTAGTGTATAGTTTAACAAACATATCGTCATACCGGACTACCGTCTCTGGTGTGTAAAATCACTACACTGTATATCATGAAGGAACAATCTGAATTCGTGCTATCCTGCCGTATTTTATCAGAATTTTGTTCTCCATACTACTATTTTTTTTGAAAATTAATACATTCTGTGTTACAATAGAAAAATGCTATCGTTAATAAAAGTTATAAAAAAACTTGCATTTTAATGCAAAATGTGTCAAAATATTCGTATCTGCTATTTCTGGTAACGCTGCGAAAGCATCAGACGGTCAACATGTCCTGATGGCTTCAGAAACAGCGGAATAGGCTAAAAAGACAAACCCGCCTCACGGTGCGGTAAATCTCTAAAGAAAGCGAGAGGATTCAAATGAAATTTAATGCTTTAACAGTTATTCTGTTCAGTCTTGGGCTGATGGCTATTAGTCTCGTTGCTATCAACAGCAGTAGTGCCGAAATTGATCCCAGTAGTGTCGTAGGTATTTGGTTGTTTGATGACGGTGCAGGGGACATGGCGATGGACTCATCGGGCAACAATAATCACGGGACGATCGTCAATGCGCCGATTTGGGTGGATGGACGATTCGGTGGTGCTTTAGGGTTTGATGGTACTGGCAATTGTGTCAGCACGAATAAAAAACTTCTCAACGGTCGGCGCGAGTTCACTGTCGTCGCTTGGGTGAAGCCGGGGAATATCACCGAAAATCGTATCGGATTAATAGGACAGAACGATTCACCCGAATTCGGTTTTATTAACCCAGATACTGTTGCCTTGTGGACACCGAGTGCCGGCATCAATAATAATCCATATCCACATCCCGCTGGTGAATGGCACCATGTGGCTGCTGTCGCTACACGAGAATTCACCAAGGTTTACGTAGATGGAGAGGCAACCACGGTAAATGGAAGATGGTCCAATCACGGCAGATCCGATTTCAACGTCAATATCGGTGGATGTGGTGTTTGGGATGGTACAGGCAACTGGTTCACTGGAGCAATGGACGAAGTCGGTCTCTTCCACTCACCTCTGTCAGATGACGATATCAGTGACCTAATGAATAACGGTTTGACCGCACTCGGGGTCGCAGTTGAACCGGCTGGAAAGATTGCTGTCACTTGGGGTATGCTTAAGCGGTAAGACTCATCTAATATGAGCAAAGATTCTGGGGGAACGCGGTAGTCCCTGCCGCATCCCCTCTTTAACTTGTATCTCTGAACAAAAAAGCCCCGGTTTGAGACCTGTTTAAATAAAACAGTTCCCAAAACTGGGGCAAAAATTTGCAAGCCATATCGCAGCAAAGCATACCAAGCACCATCTGCTTAGCGACATCACTTCAATCTAACTCTACAAGTTATGTTGACGCACTTACATGCAAAGCGCCGTGAAGAAGATTAAATCTCCGCGTCATGACGACGATCACGACGTTGCTCGCGAGGGCGTGCCGGGTTGACTTTCAACGGACGTCCCATCATTTCTTGACCGTCCAACGCTTCTATCGCTCGCTCGCCGTCCTCTTGGTTTTCCATTTCAACGAAGCCAAATCCTTTAGAGCGACCATCGTACCGGTCACGGATAATTGTGGCGGTAGCAACCGGACCATACTCACTAAAGAGTTCTTCAAGGTCCTCTTCCGTCGCCGCATAAGGCACGTTGCCAACGTAGATATTCATCTCGTTTCTCCTTTTAGAATTATGTCTGCCCTAACCTGGTAATTTGAATACAGCCAGCACATCCACGCGCACCAATATCTTTCAAAGCACCAGAAAAGGGATAAAAATACGGGAAAATGAGAAAACTGAGCACTGTCAGCATTTTCAAAGGCAGAAATTTGGCAGCAAGCGTAGGAAAGATTGGCAAAAGTAACTCTTATCAATCTCTTGTTGGAGCCTTGTTACATCACAGAATGAGAATGCCTCTGGTTCCAAACCGTAGAACTGTCAAAACACTACTCGTAACTTTGCCAGCGGACACTATCACATTTCCCTTACATAAATTTACATTAAATTATACCATAAGTATTGTTATTTGTCAACTTTAATAATTTAATTGTAAAAAATGTTATCAATTTGCCATAAATGCCTTGCTAAAATCTCATGCTTGCCTTAGCAAGTATATCACTTCGCTACCATCCAATTATCCCCAATACCCGCTTCTGTACGGAGTGGTACACGGAGCGACATCGCATTCTCCATCTCCTCACAGACGATCTCCGCGTGTTCTTCCGCGAGTGCCTCCGGTATTTCCAGCACCAGTTCATCGTGAATCTGTAAAAGCATTTTCAACCGGAGCCTATCCCTATCGATGCGATGCTGCACCCGCACCATTGCTGCTTTCATCAAATCCGCAGCGGAACCTTGCACCACCGTATTAATCGCCAACCGTTCGCCGAGGCTACGACGACTTCGGTTGGTGGCATAGATTTCTGGAATCGCACGGCGTCTGCCTGTTAATGTACTAACATACCCGTGATCTGATGCCTGTTGGACACACTCTTGTAGAAAGCGATCTATCCCCGGAAAACGTGTTTTGTAATCGTCGATGAGGGTGCTTGCTTCCTTCACAGTCATGCCCTTAATCCGACGCGAAAGACCTGTTGGAGAGACCCCATAGATAATGCCGAAATTGATAGTCTTTGCCTTATCGCGGAGTTCTCGTGTAACCAACGCCGTCGGCACCTCAAACACCTGTGAGGCAACCGCTGTGTGGATATCCAAATCTTGGGTGAAAGTCTCAATCAAGCTCTCATCTTCACTGAAGTGTGCCAGGATGCGGAGTTCAATCTGTGAGTAATCAGCACAAATTAACTTATGTCCCTCTGGTGCAGTGAAGGCACGTCGTAACTGTCTCCCAATCTCTGTGCGGACTGGAATGTTCTGTAGATTCGGCCGATCGGATTTCAAACGTCCTGTCGCTGTTGTTAACTGATAGAGATGTGTGTGAATCCGCTCTGTTTTCGGATCGACAGCACTCTGGAGTTGTGCCAGGTAGGTGCTCTGCAGCTTACGGAATTGACGGTATTCAATAATTAAACGCGGCACACTCGTCTTCGGATCGTTGATATCCTCTCTCAAAGAGAGTGCCTCTAACACCGTCACATCTGTAGAGACTTTACCGCCCTGCGTCCGTTTCACCGGTTTGAAACCGAGTTCCTCAAATAGCACTTGTGCTAGCTGCCTCGGTGAGTCAATATTGCACGGATAGCCAACTATTTCGTGTATTTGCGCTTGCCGGGCATCAACGAGTTCACTGATCACACCGCTCTGACGCTTAAGTTCCTCCTTATCGCAAACAATGCCATTATATTCCATCTCCGCGAGAATAGGAGCAAGTGGTGATTCTATATCACGTACCAAGGTCGTAATGTCCATTTCATCTAATTTCGGGATGAGAAAGTGATAGAGACGAAGGGCAATGTCAGCATCTTCTGCAGCGTAGATCGTCGCATGATCCAACGGGATTTCGTCAATTGTCCTCTGTTCTTCTGTATCTAACTCAAGCATTAAACCTAAGTCTGCCATTTCGTCACTGCTGTCGTCATCAGCGGTGGCATCGCTGGGAACCGCTGTTAACTCCTCAAAAGAGATCATCTTGTGATTCAAATGCAACAGTGCCAGCGTGTCAAGGTTGTGAGATGGCGTCCGAGCGTCAACCAATTGACTCGCCAATAACGTATCAAACACTGCACCTTGGAGCTTAATCCCGTTTCGGATGAGAATACCCGCATCGAATTTCAGGTTATGCCCACATTTCGGCAGATCAGGATTTTCCAAAATAGGTTTGAGTGCGGAAAGCACTGTATCCGCATCAAGGTGGGTTTCGGGATGCGGTGAGCGGATTGGAACATAAACTCCCTGCTTCGGTTGCCACGAAAAACTCAGACCACAAAGCTTTGACTCGCGTTCTAAGCCATCTGTTTCGGTATCGAAGCTGAAGATATCTTGTGCTGATAGCGTCTCAACGAGCGCCTTCAATTCGGAGTGCGTAACAATTGCCAAATAGTCTCCTGTTTCGGCGGTATCGTATTCACCTTTGTTCAAAATGGCATCTGTTTTTCGTGCTAATGCTGCAACGCGTTCTTTACGAGTTGTCGGTTCGACAACTGTCGAGGTTTGGGGTGCAGTGTTGTTGCCCGAAAGTTCTGTTATAACTTGTTGATAGCGCTTGAGGTCCAATTCTTGTAACAGTGGGAGGATTCTCTGAGGCTCAAGCGGTTTGACACGAGCCTGCTCTAACGAAAAGTCTAAAGTCGCATCTCTCTTCAACGTCACAAGTTGTTGCGCCAGGGCAATTTGCGAACGTGCCTTCTCCAAATTCTCACGCCGTTTCCCTTTGATTTTATCAATGTTATCAAAAATGCCGTCAACCGAACCGTACTCACCAATCAATTGTGCTGCCGTCTTCAAACCGATTTTTTCAACACCCGGTACGTTGTCTGAAGTATCCCCCATCAACGCAAGCACATCAATCACCTGGGACGGTTTTATACCTTTTGTTTCCCACAATGATTGAACATCGATAATTGTATCTTTGTGTAAGTCTAACATTGCTACCCGATCGCAGAGAAGTTGTTCCAAGTCTTTATCTCTGGAAACGATAGTGACTTCTACATTTTTTGCATCCGGGTCGTCAAGCACCGACTGTGTAACAGATGCTATGATGTCGTCTGCTTCCAATTCTGGGGTACCGAGTGTTAATACGCCGAATGCATCAAGCAATTGCAAAATGCGGTGAATCTGGGTCACGAGATCGTCAGGTGGTGCTGATCGGTTCGCCTTGTATTCTGAGTACAAGTCATTGCGGAACGTTTTACCCGGTGTGTCGATCGCAGCGACAAGATACTTCGGACGGAGTTGTGTAAGGAGTCTAATAAGTGTTCCCGTAAAGCCAAACACGGCGTGTGTCGCTTCACCTGTGACGCTACTTGTCAATCCATTGCGGATTGCATAGTACGCCCGAAATATCTCGGCGTGTGTGTCTATAATATAGAAAGTCTCTTTCTGTTCATCTTCCATTTAGCCTGTTTTGCCTCCTAATCCGGAAAATGCCATCGACGCAAGGAGTCCGATGCTGACAAGCCAGCCTCCTGACCGAGTGCAAACGCCGTTGCAATGAGGTTTCGCTCGCCAGATATGATGTCACCCGCCGCAAAAAGACCAGGAATCGGTTCACCTTGACTATCCAGCATCTGCATGTCCTCGTTCGCGATAATCAAACCCTCCTCGTCTTTTTGGTAATCCCATCCTTCAAGGAACTTTGTGTTCGGAATCAACCCTTCATCAACAAGGAATCCGTGGAAGAACAATTCGCTACCATCAATCATCTCAAAGCCCAAGAGGTTTGTTTTTTCGCCAATGTGCCGTTTAATCTTTGTTTCAATGATATTAATTTTACGTTCCCGTATCTGTTCCAGCACAGGTGGTGACATACCGTGTGGTCTGCCGTTGGTTAGGATTGTAATTTTATCTGTGAAGTCCTGTGCCCCGACTGCTGCCTCATAGATGTAATCACCAACGCCGAGAAGTGCGAGATGCTCGTTGACGTGCAAATGGCCATCGCAACGGATGCAAACATGCCATCCTTTTCGGTTACCGGCATAGCGAAAGACGCTGGCGTATTGTTTATACAACCGCTCCTCGCCTGCTTCAAACTCAATATCGGGCCACTTGTCATCAAATCCTGCCGCAACAACAACCGTCCGAGATTTAAAACGCACGACCTCTAAATCCCTACCACGTTTGAGTGTTGTCGTGGACGCTTCAAGTTCAAACAGGTCGACTTTCCGTTCGAGTTTCGTTACCAATCCATCGCGAATATCAATGCCGGTTTTACGGTTCTCTCCACCAATCATAAAGTCAACAACAGGTCGACTTTCCATCCACCGCATGAGTTCCTTCGCAAAATTGGGGCCGATGATGCCTGGAAATACCGGTGCATCTTCAATCTCAACCGACTTCGACCAGTAAGCGCGACCCCGGCTAAAACTGACCTTTCCAGAATGAAGTACCAAAACATGCCGCATTTGATGGCTCGCTGAAACCGCAGCTTGCGCACCTGCAGGTCCCGCACCAATCACTGCAACGTCGTAAATCGTCTCTGCCATCATTTCTCTCCTAATTTCTCAAAACCCATATTTCTTCCACTTTTCATTCACCAGCGTAATCACCTCATCAGACATCCGAATCTCATCAGGCCACTCGCGTTGATATCCTTCTTCCGGCCATTTCGTTGTCGCATCAATGCCCATTTTTGACCCCGCACCCATAAGCGGTGCAGCGTGATCTAATACATCGACAGGTCCTTCAACAATTGTTACATCGCGTTTCGGATCAACATTGCTTCCGACGTAGAAAAGCACCTCTTCCACATTCTGAACGTCAACGTCTTTATCAACAACGATGATAATCTTGCTGAACATCAACTGCCCGAGTCCCCACAAACTGTGCATCATCTTTTTTGCCTGATACGGGTATCGTTTGTCAATAGAAATCAGGGCAAAATTGTGAAATACACCGAATAAAGGCAAATTCATATCCACCAGTTCAGGAAGTTGGGTTTTGATTAAGGGCATAAAGATGCGTTCGGTCGCCTTCCCCATATAACAATCCTCCATAGGAGGTTTCCCAACAATAATCGTCTGATAAATCGGGTTCTTACGGTGTGTAATCGCTGTAATATGAAGCAATGGGTATTCGTCCGCTAACGAATAAAATCCTGTATGATCTCCGAACGGTCCCTCTATGCACGTTTCATCTGGCTCGATGTAACCTTCAATCACAATGTCCGCATCAGCAGGCACAAGCATATCAATCGTCTTGGCTGGCACCATCTGAACGTTCGATTTTCGCAGAAAACCAGCGAACAGCAGCTCATCAATGCCAGAGGGAAGTGGTGCCGTGCCGATGTAAGACATCACTGGATCCCCGCCGAGCGCGATTGCAACAGGCATCTGTTTTCCCGCTTGTTGATATTCTCGATAATGCGCTGCACCATCATGGTGGATCTGCCAATGCATCGCCAACGTTTGCGGAGTCAACTTCTGTAAACGATACGTGCCCACATTTCGTTGGCCTGTTTTCAGGCTATGCGTAAAAACTTGTGGCAAGGTAATATAGCGATCAGCATCAAGGGGCCAGCATTTAATCAGCGGCAGCACATCCAAAGATGCCTCTTCACCCGTAAGGACAATCCCTTGACATGCCCCACGTTTAACGGTTTTCGGCGGAAAGTTTGCCAGTTGCGACACGAGACGCAGAACTTTCACTTTGTCAAGAAGCGAATCTGGTGCTTCCAGTTTAATCATCGCCTCAATTTCGGATGCAATCTGGGCAAGATTATCAACACCGAGTGCCATTGCCATCCGGCGATATGAACCGTAGGTATTAATTAACAGCGGCATCTTGCTGCCTTCAACATTTTCAAATAGAAGGGCAGGGCCTTCTGCTTTACTCACGCGATCGGTAATTTCACTGATTTCTAAGTCGGGTGATACAGCTGTTTTAATGCGTTTGAGTTCACCTGCCCGATTCAAGGCTTTCACAAACTCTTCAAGGCTTGCGTATGCCATGCCAGTCCTTTCTATTTATACTGATTGTTGATTGTCCAATCTCCCGTAAGTTGGGTAGAGCGAAGCGAAACCCAACACTGCATCTGCATGTTCGGAGTATGACAATTCTTTGCCCTTCTCTTCCTACCGCTGTCGAGGTTTCCCAACCTCGACTAAATTATGCTACTTCTCAATACATAACATCTTACTTGGATCCCAATTTGCCCAAAATCTGTTTTCGTCCTTGGTGGTAGTTAGGATTTTCCGGGTCAAGCTCTAACGCCTTTCGGATCGCCTTCTCTGCTTCTAAATAATCACCACGTCGAAACTCAATGAGGGCAAGTGTATTGTAATAGGTTGCCACGTTCGGATCCAAACGGATGGCTTCCTGTGCATAACGCCGAGCTGCTTCTAAACCAACACCGTGCTTGTTATTCTTTTTATTTTCCGTTGCGAACTTCGCACTTAACCGCGCCAGGGCATGATATGCTTTCGGCAAGCCGGATGCCAGGTAGGCAGTTTCTGCTGCATTGAAATCCCTTTTGCCTGCCTGTATTTCACCGATAAGATAGTAGGTTTCTTTCAAAAGTACCGGTTGCACCGACGATTGTTCTGATTCTTCCAAACCATTGACGTTGGATAACGAAAGTGCAACCGCCTTTTCAAGTGCCACTAATGCTGCCTTCGTCAAATCCGCGGCGGATGGAGCATCTGATAGTTGCCTCACATCATCTGTAGCTGCTTTCGCTTGGTGTGCATAACACAGACCCAAGTTATGGTATATCTCTGCATTGTCGGGTGCTAACACCAGCGTTGCTTTATACGCGTCAACTGCCTCTGCATAACGCTCCTGATTCAGCAAAATTATCCCAATCTTCAAGTGGGCGTCTAAAAGATCGGGTGCCAGTGAGATCGCGCACCGATAATGTTCCAGCGCGAGTTCCACCTCGTTTCGCCTGAAATATGCCAAGCCGAGTCCTGCGTATGCCTTCGCGAAATCTGGTTGGAGTTCCAACGCTTTCTGCTGTGCCACAATCGCTTCCGGGTATCTCTCCAGCATCGTGTAAGCAATGCCCATGCCGTTATACGCAGGCACAAGTGCTGCGTTCATGCCAAGTGCTTTCTGGTATTCCCAGACCGCTTTCTCATAGAGTCCATTTCTAAGGTAGACCCTACCAATATTAGCGAGAATCTGAGCCCGTTCTCCGGTCTCTTGTGTCCGTTGCAATGCCCCTCGCAACTCGTGCAATGGGTCCAGAGTAGCTTTCTGTTTCTCAAAAAGCGCCATCTGCTCGCGTGCTGCTGCTGTATCTCCTATGCGAAGATGGGCTTGCGCAAGATTATAAAGCACCTCAACCAATGTTGCGTCGTATGCGTATGCAGCACGATACGACGCTATGGCATCAGACCACCGCTTTTCTTGGGCATGGAGACGCCCCAGCTGATAGTGTGCAGCTGCGAATTCCGGCGCGATAGCGATTGCCTGTTGTTGATGCCGCATTGCTGCAGTACTGTCTCCGCGTTTACTATAGACATTCCCAAGTTGATGATGGATCATCTCATCGGTCGGATCCAGTTTAACAGCAATTTTGTAAACATCAAGGGCATCCGTGTAACGATGTGTGCTGGCGTAAGCACTCGCTAATGCTGCACGGCTATATGCCCAATCGGGTCTATAGGTAATCGCCCGCTGATATGCAGCAATAGCATCCTCGAACTTTTCGAGCCCCGTATATGCCAGCCCCAGACCGTAGTAAGCCTCTGCTGGAATATCCGAGTTGAGAATGCTGTTTGTATTCTCCATAACTGTATCTACACCGACAGTTGCGAGCACCTGCCGATACATGTCAACTGCTTCCGTATAAGCCTCAATTTGGAGGTAAGCCTTTGCGAGTTGTAGTCGAATCTCGATCTGGAAACCATCAGCAGCAAGTTGTGCCTTGTAGGTGCGAATCCGAGCGGTGATGTCACCGCTGCCTATTGCTTGGCAAGACCCTTCCCGGACATGCCAGCGGGTAAGGTGGCACCCAATGAGTACCACCACTGCAACTGTGTAATAGGAAAATCGCCGTACCACTTGCTACCGTCCGTATAGTGGGATGAAGTTCTACCTAAAAGGCTCGTTTGAGACGACCCCATGTCGTTGCAAGTTTATGATTCGGGTCAACAGCAAGGGTATCTACGACATTATCACCCGTAATCGTGACATCGTCAAAACTCGCGGCAGTCTCCCATGCCCACACGCCGATCTTGCCGGTCTTGTAGGTCCCATCCTTCTGTTCACCTTGAAATTCGCCGTTGATATAAAATTTGAAGATCTCGCCTTCAATCTCAACTTTAACATCAAGCCACTCTTCGTTTTCTATCTTCACTTTTTTACTAGCGGGAATATTACTGGTAATCGCTGTACGCGTATCCCAAGCACCTTTGCTGTGCCTCCAAAGTTCAGACTTATTGTTCGGAACGTTCAGGTAATAGACGTAATACTCCATCTCGCTCTGCGCACGGAAGACCACACCAGCCCAATTATGTTCGTCCAGTCGAATCTTCGCTTCAACGGTATAATCATCCCAGTCCTCTTCACCGACGAGAGAGTGTTCAGCTTTCCCACCTCTTTCGACTTGGTAGATACCGCCCTTGATTTCCCAATCTCCGTTCGCAACTTCCCAGTCATCGTGCTTTTCTTCAAAGTCCCAAAGTTGGGTCCCTGCGAAGGTTGGTAGCGAAAGCACCGTGCACAAAAGCACTATAGAACCTAAAGCCACGAACTTCGAGTATCTCATAATCATTTCCATAGCTTTTCTCCATTTTTTGCCAAGATAGTTTAGATATTCGTCAACACATCTCCCGCTATTACAACAGCAGAGATTCTCTAAATAGAATAACGTTAAAGAACAAAAAAAGCAACGATTTTCCCTTAAAATGGTAGGATCATTGAGTCTTCTTGTAGGAGCGATCTTCTACTTGCGCTCTCCTAATTGCTAATTGCTAACCGCCAATAGCCAAATATCCCTTGCTTTTCAACGCATAATCGCGTATGATAGGTAGTATTGGAATACTTCAGCTCTATCTATCCAAAAACTACATAATCGGAAGGAAAATATGTTGTACATAAGGATTCTCATCGCGCTGCTTATTGCGTGTTTTGCTACGATAGGCACAGCCCCTGCGGCACTAAAAGTAGGGCTCATCTACGATGTGACGGGACGTGGAGATCTTTCGTTTTGTGACGCAGCCTACGCAGGCGCGAAAAAAGCAAAAGATGAGTGGGAGTTCAAACTCACAGAGGTTACACCAAGCCAGAGTACGGATACCGAATTGACACTCCGCAGGCTCGCGAAGCTCAAGTATGACCTTATCATCGGCGTCGGTTTTCTTTTTCAAGAGCCGATGAACCGCGTAGCAGGCGATTTTCCTGACGTCAAGTTCGCGCTTATCGACGCAATCATAGAGCAACCCAATGTCGCTTCGCTCACCTACCGAGCACACGAAGGGACGTTCTTGGCAGGTGTTATCGCAGCCTTGAAAACAGAGACAAAACAGGTTGGCTTTGTTGGTGGGATGAAAGTGCCGCTCGTTGAGGCTTTTGAAATTGGATACTATGCCGGTATTCAAGCAGCCAACCCTGACATTAAATTCGTAGCTGACTATATCGGTGTTACCCCTCAAGCATTCAATGATCCCACGCGGGGCAAAGAACTCGCATTGGCGCAATATAAACGCGGGGTAGACATTATCCTTGCTGCTGCCGGTGCCAGTGGACTCGGCGTACTTGAAGCCGCAAAAGCAGAACAAAAATCGATTATCTGGGTCGATTCTAATGGGAATAATCTCGCGCCCGGCTTGGTTCTCACAAGCGTCATCAAAGGCGTAGAAATATCGGTCTATGAAACAATAAAGAGTGTTCAAGAAGGCAATTTTTCTGGCGGGCTAAAAGATTACGGGCTTAAGGAAGGCGGCGTTACGTACATCGTCGATGATATCAATCGTGCCCTTCTCCCAGACGAAATTTTGGAACAGGTCGAGGCATTTAAGGCGAAAATTATCGCCGGGGACATCGCCGTACCGCATGAACGGCAGTAGACATGGAACACCCACCAATTATTGAGATGCGTCGCATCAATAAACAGTTTGGAAAAGTACAGGCAAACGCCGATGTGGACTTCACGCTCCGCCACAGTGAAATTCATGCCATCGTCGGTGAAAATGGTGCTGGCAAATCCACACTGATGAAAATCCTCTACGGTTTGTATCGTCCTGATGCCGGTGAGATCTTCGTAGATGGACGCCCTGTGACTATCTCCTCTCCTCGCCACGCGATGCGACTCGGCTTGGGAATGGTGCAGCAACACTTTACCCTCATTCCTGTTTTTACGGCACTCCAGAACATCGTCCTCGCCAAAGAACCTCGCAAATTCGGCACACTGCTTGATTACCAGCAAGCAGAAAAACGGATTACAGCACTCACAGCGCAACTCGGTTTTGATGTTCCACTGAACACACTTGTCGAATCTCTGCCCATCGGTACGCAACAACATACCGAAATTCTGAAGGTTCTCTACCACGGTGCCGACATCCTGATCATGGATGAACCAACAGCTGTGCTCGCGCCGCAAGAGGTTGAGGGACTTTTTAATTGCATGCACAACCTCAAAAATGAGGGAAAGAGTCTTATCATAATCACCCACAAACTCGATGAAGTGATGGCAATAGCTGATACGGTCACGGTGATGCGGAACGGACAGTCTGTCGCAACATCTCCTATCGCCGACACCAATCCGGATGCCTTGGCAGAGATGATGCTCGGTGAACCCGTCATTCCGACATCTGTAACACGCGAGCAGCTCGAAAATACAACACCAATGCTCCACTTGGAAAAGGTTACACTTTCTGCTGATTCGGATGCCAGGAAGGGACTTGCGCAATTCATCAGTAGGCACGTTCACAAGGCACCTTTACCGAATCCGCGTGAGTCCAGTAAGCCACATCTCGACCAAATTGATCTCGCAATTTTTCCCGGTGAAATAGTCGGCATAGCAGGGGTCGAAGGGAACGGACAAACACAACTCGTTGAAGTCCTGACAGGTCTACGCCAGATTCATAGTGGGAACCTTACCCTAAACGGCGAACGACTTGCCCACATACCTGCTGATAGACACCGACACGGTATTAGCTTAAGTGACCGGATTGATGATAATTTCATCATCGGTCACCATAAAAACAGACGTTACTGCCGCCATGGAATGCTTCAGAGAAAATCAATTCAGAGAGCTACGCTGAATGCCCTGGATAAATACCAAATCCGTGTCGGAGACATCGCGCATCCGATCAAAACCCTCTCTGGTGGGAATCAACAGAAAGTTGTTGTCGCGCGGGAGTTAGAGGGGCGTCCTGAGCTTATTATTGCCGCGCATCCAACGCGGGGATTGGACATTCACGCCGCCAGGTTTGTCCACTCACGGCTTATTCACGCACGCAACCGCGCCAAAGCCGTTTTGCTTGTCTCCTCTGAACTCGATGAACTGCTCCACTTGAGTGACAGAATCGCAGTGATGTACGATGGCAAGATTGTCGGTGTTGTAAAGCCTGCCGAGACTAACAAGCGAGAATTGGGAGCCTTGATGCTCGGCTTAGGGTAGTAGGCACGCGCCGCGTGTCACAAACCATCACCCCTGATTAGGAGAAAAAAATGATAATCGATTCACATACACACGCCTGGCCCCGATGGCCCTATCAACCCCCAGTCCCAGATGACGAAAGTCGTGGCAAAGTCGAACAACTCCTCCACGAAATGGATCTGCAAGATGTTGATAAGGCTGTGCTTATCTGTGCTCGCATTGATAGGAATCCCGAAAACAACGATTACGTCGCAGACTGCGTTAAACGCTACCCCGATAGGTTAATCCAATTCGCCGATGTGGATTGTTCGTGGACAGACACATATCATACAGATGGGGCATCCAAACGGCTCAGAGCAGCTGCGGAGACTTACGCCCTCAAAGGTTACACCCACTATCTCAGAGGTGATGACAATGGGGACTGGTTCTTTTCCGAGGAGGGACAGCGTTTCTTTCAAACGACAGAAGAACTCGGATTAATCGCCAGTATCGCTATGGGAAGTCAGCATCACGCACCACTCCGAAAACTCGCAGCACAATTTCCTGACATCCCGTTTCTGTGTCATCACATGGGTGGTGCGCGAGCAGGTGAAGAACATCCGTATCCACAACTCAAGCAGGTACTCGCCTCCGCAGATGTACCGAATATCCATATCAAGATGTCAGGCTTCGCTTATGTCTCACAGGTCCCATGGGATTATCCGCAGTCAGATACACATTGGATTGTCCGTGCTCTCTACGAGCATTTTGGTCCTGGCAGACTCTGTTGGGGTTCTGACTATCCTGTCGTTCGCAACTTTATGACCTATCAACATGCGCTCGAGGCATTCCGAACACATTGTACATTTATTCCAGAAGGAGACAAAGCCGAAATTTTGGGCGGAACACTCCAGAGACTGCTGTGAACGCTGGAAAATAATAGCATTACCTCA
Organism: Candidatus Poribacteria bacterium; assembly: GCA_022826805.1. Classification (GTDB taxonomy): domain Bacteria; phylum Poribacteria; class WGA-4E; order WGA-4E; family WGA-3G; genus WGA-3G. The sequence continues at coordinate 72,348 of JAJDUH010000064.1, read as the reverse complement.
TTTCTCAACCTCGCCCAACCACCCCTAACTAATAATCCATGTAGGAACGATCTCCAAAGTGTGCTATGAAAGCACAATTTGTCTTGCTTTACATTTTTCGACTTTTCCAATGGGAACAACAGGACTCTGTAACCAAGTGATTTTAGTTTAATTTTTTATTGATCTTTTTTGCAGATTTGCTATTATTTTAACAGCAATAATTGCATATGCTACTACGCGATAAGAGATTTCCACCTATTCTGTAATAGCACAATTTGGACAAAATCCTTGATTCTTACGAAAAAAGACTTGAAATCAAGTTCTTATATTTTAGCACTATCTGTCACCAACAAGCTATAGGCAAAATCCTCGGGTTTACCATTGAGAGTTATCTTGCACGGGCCAATAAACCAAAAGTTGGAAGAAACGCTCAGTGGAATGCCGCAGAACTCAAATTAGTAAGGAGGAACCTATGAAATTAGCATATAGGTTTCTGATCTTCATTTTAACCTTGATGATGCTGAGTGTCCCTGCTTACTCAGTAGGGGACCCGCTGATTTATTCTTTCGCCATCGCTCCGCAAGGTGATCGATTCTCTGTGATTGGAAAAATAGGAAAGTTTATTCTGATAGATAATTCAACTTCTGAACGCGTACAGTTCCCAACAATTCCAAAACAGCATGTGAGAATCGAGTCCGCCGCGTTATCGTCCGAAAGCCAATGGCTTGCATTAGGGACTTCAGACGGTTCAGCTCTACTTTATGAAGTTTCCAAGTTGTGGGACGCTCGGAGAAAGTCATGGGAAAAACCGCCAAATTTTATCCTTAATGAACATAACGATGAAATTTGGGCTATCGCGTTCTCACCGGATGGTGAATGGCTTGCATCAGGCGGAGCAGATGGCAACCTCAAATTATCCTACATCACAACTTCCACATCCAAGAGACAATCATCTATTCTGTTAGCAGATGAGTCGCACAGCGCAATTAAGGTAATTACATTTTCACCAGATGGCAGAACACTTGCAGTAGGAAGAGTAGACGGTACTATCGCATTATGGGATGTGGAAACAAGGCATGTTAAGAAGCGATACGAGGGGCATAGTTGGGAAGTCACCGCACTCGCCTTCTCACCTAATAGCAAAATTCTGGCATCTGGAACAGCCTTTAGCGAACTCGTGCTTTGGGATGTCTCGCGTTACAACGAATTAACCTCTCTTGAAGGGCATGACGGTAATGTCGGGGCAATTAACGCACTCGCCTTTTCGCCTGATGATGGAGTACTTGCTTCCGGCGGGGCGGATAGAAAAGTTATGTTGTGGAATTCCCAGACTGGAGGGAAAATTAACGAGTTCACTTCCAAAAATTCTGTCCTCTCAGTCGTTTTTACTGCTGACGCACAAAAGCTTATAGTCGGCGATACAGTCGGTGAAATCAAGCACATGAGCACTGGCATCCGTCGTACCTCACCGCGTCCCGATCCCAGCCCGGATCCAATCGTTCTTTCCAAAAAGCAACAGTCTCTATCTAAATCAACGTCGCAGATAAAGCCTGATAACGAACGCAAAAAACAAACCTCGAAAATAATCGCTGTTGATAAATTGGACGAAACCGCGCCGAGAATCACTATCCTACGCGCAAGTGCCATTGACGGGCAGGAAAATTCCGCGATCATTTCGGGCACAGTTACAGATGACAGGACTGGCGTTAGCACTATCAGGATCGACGACAGCCCAATGCGGCTTTTTTCGGGAAACTCCTTCCAAGAGACTGTTCCGCTCGAAGAAGGTGCTAACGCGTTTAATATCATCGCGATTGACAGGGCAGAGAATACATCGACTGAAACGGTCGAAATCTATCGCAAACTAACGTCTCCTAAAATTGAGGTGATAAGCCCTCAACTTGACGCTAACAATTCTGCTGAAATCCGGCAAGACCAGGTTGAGATTAAAGTCAAAGTTACCGATGAAAGTGAAATTGCCGAAGTCAAGTGCAATAATAAACCGATGCGTCGCCTCTCTGTGGTCAGTGGCGGTGGGATATACGGTTTATCTTTTATGTACTATCAGAGAGGTCTTGTCACTTTCGCAATCACTGCCAGGGATAACAAGGGATCTGCTGAGTCAATGGAGAAAATCACAATTACCTCCCTTCCTCCGATCTCAGACAAAAGACCTCCTACGGTTGAGATTCCTCTAAAAGAGATAGTAGTAGCGGGAGAAGAAAAGAATACATACATTTCGGGAACAGTCACAGATGAACACAGCGGTATAAAAACTGTTAAAATTGAAGGTAAGGAAATATCGTTTGAGTCAACAGGGCACTTCCGGCACCTTGTCTCGCTCAAAGAAGGCGACAACGCGTTTACTGTCACCGCAACCGATAAGGATCAGAACACCATACGCAAAACTGTTAAAATCCATCGCAAACTGCTACCACCCCATATTGAAGTTATCAGCCCGCAGCTTGTTAGCAATTCTGCTACAATATCAACAAACGGTGTGAGAGTTGATGTTCGTGTTACCGACGAAAGCGGGATCGCCGAGGTGAAAATCAATGGAGTTGAGGCTACAACGCAAGACGGTAGAATATTTACTACAAACATTGTCCAAAAATCTGGTTCAGAGTCAGTCGTGATAGAGGCAAAGGACAAAGTAGGCGCGACCAGCAGTCAGTCGTTTATTGTTAATTTTCAGAATCCGCAGCAGACTGTGGGCAAAACCACTCCTGTTAGTGAGCTTGAAAGGCAGACCACGACCACGATTGATCAACCCCGGACTTCCACAACATCAAATCAGAAAGAGAAGGATGATCCAGAAATTATTTTCAGAAACACTGATTTGCGCAAAGAGAATCCTCACGAAACAAGAGAAGACCCTTTTCTTCTTAGGGTCTACATTATTGATGCCAGCCAAACTCGGGTCAGACTTGAGCGCAAAGTCAGTGGTCGCTATGAGCATATCGTAGATTCCGCCAAAATAGAGGATGACGAATATCAAGCGAGCCTTCCACTGACTGAAGGTCTGAACGAGTTCCGTATCACAGCAGAGGATGAGTGGGACAACATTGAAAGACGATCGTTTACCATCGTTAAACACCAAACCGACACCGAGGGGCCCAAGATTGAAATCTTAAAAATCGGCAATCAGACAATTCGTTCTCTCGGAACATCAGTTATTGTTAGGCAAGAAGAAGTGCGCATTCATGGTAGAATCACCGATGTCAGTGGAATCGAGGACTTCAAAATCAAAGGGGACCCAGTAAAAGTTGAGAGAGATGGCAGCTTTGAGGAAAGCATTAGGCTTGATTACGGTGAGAATCGAATTACCTTCCACGCAACAGATAGACACAATCACTCAGCCAAACTTCCGCTCACAATCATCCAAAGGCTTGATAGGACTAACAAAGATTTCGCTCTCTTTTTCGCCACTCAGAAATATTCCGGGGCAAAGGATGCGGAAGGTAATTGGAAGGACCTTGTGGGTCCGATTCGAGATGCCGAGGCGGCTGCCAAGAGTTTGCAAGAAAACTATGGCTTTGAAACAAGAATCTTTCGAGATCTCACAAAGAAGGAGCTCCGCCGGACACTTTTTACCTACAAGAATACATTTGAAGGCATAGAATATGCCCCAGGTTCCCAACTGCTCATCTATTTTTCCGGACATGGGGTGTACTACGATCCGGATCCGAATGATGACATAGACGGAAAAGGCTATCTTATTACTGCCGATACAGATTATTACACCGCGGATCCAGTAATGGAGACAGCGTTCGATCACGAAGAACTCAGGACAGATATTGATGCCATAGCGTGCTCGCGTATCCTTGTGTTGCTAGATACTTGTGATAGCGGAACGTTTGACCCTAACTTCGTACCCCAAGAACCATTAGTAAAAGGACCAGTTGACTATCAATCTCTGCTGGAACAAATCAAACGGAAGTTAGATTATAGGGCAAGGTGGTGTCTCACTGCAGCTGGTCAGGAGTTCGTCTTTGACTCCCGTATAGGTCATTCACCATTTGCCTCTGCATTCCTTAATGCTTTGAATACCAAGGGCGGTGATGACTCTCTCTTAGTACTTGATGAAGTTTGGAATGAAATTGAAAAATCAAAGGCGCATCCCGCCTATGACATTATGATTGAAGCTACGGGACAGACATTTAAGCGTCCGCAGCCCCGCAGAGGTCAATTCAGTGTCTCCCTTGAGGAAAGCGATTTTTTGTTTTTTCCGATAAAATGAAACTACACAGTTGTTTAATATTTAGCAACAGCAATAAAGCAAAAGGAGAATACGGAGAGGGACAGATATATGCTAAATAACCCTTGGCATGAGCAAACAACCCCATATAATATAGAGAGCATAACTCGAAAATCTGCCTCGGAGGCCATAAGAACTCTCAAAACCGTTTTTTTTTCAAAGATTCAGTTAAGATCTGTATCGCTTTTAGCTGGTTTGATGGCGATCCTGATGTTTGTTATGCCTTCTTTCTCCCTTGCTCAACAGAGGAATCCAGTCATAGCGAGGGCGATTACCGAAGGTGAGCTTAATGCTAAGGCGCAGATCAATACGTTTTCATGGTTCGCGTTAGGCTATATTGGAGGTCCCATCACTGTTACTGTGGCTGCTTTTTACAAGCCACCGCCGCCCGCGGGACTACTCCTCGGAAAATCCCCAGGATATGTCGAAGCATATACCAAAGCCTACAAAGCAAAAACCAGGAGTCTTCGATTCAAATATGCAACTATCGGCTTTATTGCCGGAGTCATAACAGCAGCAGCCTTATACACCGCATATGATTACGGAGCCTATGGGAGTTGGTGGTGGACATCGTGGTAAACGACCTCATCTATTGTTAGTCTGCTCTACCCTTTTACAAACGGTATAGTTGGAACCTTACCTACCAGCTTATAAACGTGTGTGAGTTGTCTATTGAGTGTGTTTAAGCGTATAGTATGAATGTAGGAAGCTGATAAAAGTGAAATGTTGAACACTATCACTTATTCAACTTCTAATCCTTAAGCGGAAAGGACAGAAAACCAATGAAAAACTTAGTTGTTGTTTTGCTACTTGTGGTTACAGCCACAGGCTACGCGCAAATTGACCCGATGCAAGCGGAAATTAACGGTGCTCTTGCCAGAGATGGAATTACGACCCAAGCGTTCGTTATTGGAATAGGGACTGCCCCTAAGCACCTTTCGAACGCTGAAGAACTTGCCAGAGAGAATGCCATAGCAGATGTTTATACGCAAGTTGCAAGTAGTGTCCGGGCGATCATCCTCGCCAACAGAGACACCGCCTTCCAAGACAATGTAGCGGAACATTATAGCACGGTTGCGCAAATGCCTGTCGTTGCTATGCCACTTCCACGTATTGTAGAGGTGCCGTTATCCCCGGGTAGGTCAAGCGATGATAAGCACACCTATGTTGTTGTTGCTTTCAACCGCGAAGAGATTATAAATCTCTACGCTAAAAAAGCTGAAAAACTTCGCGAAGCCATCAATGCTACTCTTGCCCAGGACACCATTGGCAACCCTACGGATGCAGCCGGACAATATCTAAATACCTATCGACGCTACGAAGAATTGAAAGAGACAGAACTGGTTATGATAGGTGCTAAATATAATCCAAACCCTCGAGACGCTTTTGATAGGCTCTACGCCTATACGAAGGCTGAAGGATCTCAACAGCAGACAATCAATTATCTCGACACCTATTTTCAGAATACTGTCCCTGTAATGCTAAATAGTTCCGCGAGTGTCGCGACCGTGATAGCAACGCAATTTGAGATGCAAGGGGCGAGCTCACCAAGCCGTGATCGGGTTCAGTTAGATCCGTTTACCTATGGTATTACTGAAGTGCCTACTAATGTTTCTGCAGTTCTCGTTAACGCAATTGAACGGGAAATGACCAAAAAGTGGGATACTATCTTAAAGACAAAGTTGATATCAAACCCAGAGCATCCGTATTCCTCCGTTCATTCGCTCGGTTTTGGACGAAACGTTAACTCGCGCCTTACCGGCACATATTGGGAACGGGGGAATAAAATAACCGTCCGGGCAACATTGCGCGATGTGAACACCGGTGAATTTCAGGCTGTTGCCATAGTACGGTTCAACAAACATGCTCTGACAAATATCAGGACAGACAGATACAAGCCACACAATTATGAGACCATTGTTCAAAATCTAATGATTCATGCGAAAGAACAAATTGGTCAAAACAGTCGTATTGCTGCGCGACATTCGGGCAGCAGCCAAAGCAAACCGACAACGGCCACAGCCTCTATCAGTGCGCGAGTACCGCAGGCGGATGAAACAACATCTGTCCCCACCAGTGGGGGAATGGGGCAAACTGACGGAATGACTACACCTGTCGCTCACAACTCCGCTTTTAGAGTCCAACTCAGGAGCGACAAAGGGTTCGGCTCGCAGACTTACGCTGTGGGTGAAAGAGCGCGATTCTTTGTTAACGTGAACCAGCCAGCATACATTCGGTTGCTATATCAGCAAGACGGGAGATGGTCGCAACTCGCCGAAGATCAGTACGTCAAGCCTGAACAAATCACGCAGTGGCTTGAGATTCCAGGGGATTTTGTGTTCGCAGAACCCGAAGGCGTGGGAGAGTTGGTGGTCCAGGCGAAAACGATAGGGTTTAAACCAATCGCTGATTTTTATTACGAAGGTGGATATCGCTACATTGGGAAACCGCGTTTGGCGCCTGCGGAACTTACGCTTGAGGCAAGGTATAAGGAAATGTTGGAAACAGAGTTCATGCTGAAGGGACCTATAAACAGGAATTTTAAAAAGGATGTCGAGCGAGCAGATTTCCTGCTAAAGGGACCTACAAATAGGGATTTTCGGCAGGATAGCCCTATACCACCTAGCCCCAAAGGTGATACTGCAGAGACATCAACTGCAAGCATTTATCTTACAACAATACCGAGGTACTAACAACATTCTATACGGATTTCAGATTGGACGTATTGAATGTTAACCAAGCCGTGGAGAGTGATAGCGGTTAAGATTTCATTAAACGCTATCACTCCACTGCTATTTTAACCTAAGTTGCTACCGGATATCCTTTAACGATCTACTGACAATTATTGAACAGAGAAAGGAAAGGAATTAACCAGTAATGAGAAACATCTACCGAACCATATATTTTACACTCACAATCCTCTTCATAGTTCTGGGCAGCCTAACTTTTACTGGTTGTGGTTCAAAGCAGGTACCCGCGGACCTATCCGTTACTATTGAGATACTTCTTGCATCCCCTGATTCCTACATCGGTGAAAGGGTAAAAGTTTACGGAGATGTCTACACAATTGAAATCGCAGGGGGCAGTGTTGTTGGAAAGAGTGTTATCGTTCGAATATCGCCACCAGACGAGAATTCCGTTGAGCTCCTAAAGTGTGAATTTGCTCGAAACAGTCCACCTCCACCTACATTGAAGGTGGGGCAATTGGTGACGATTTCCGGAAAGGTTGATGTAGTTGAAGCAGTCGTATTGCTCCGTGAATGTAGCATTGTGAATTAATTCACAACACCTTTTTGATCGAGAACTTATACAGTATTAAAAATTTTTGCAGCGTTTCGCGTTGGCACTGTTTTTTGTTTAATATAATTCTCACACTTGCGCGAGGCCGAAACATTTCCATGAAAATTAACTTACGATTTTTAGGGATAATTCTTGTATGTGTATTTGCTTTTTCTGTCGTAGGCTGTTTTCTCAGGCGAGATCAAGATGAAGATGAGCCAGAAGACGTCACAGCAGTGCTCGTTTCTTTAAATCCTGCATCTGGTAGCACTATCCCGATAAATGCTGTTATCACTCTTACCTTTGACAATCCACCGCATGGAGTAACAGTGAGTGCTGGCATTGTTAACGTTGTAGGTAAAAATGTTACAATCGCCGGTCCTTTCACACCAGGTCCACTCAACTTAACCATTACATGGGCGGATGGAAGGCGGGTTGTCACTTACACCGTCCCCGATATTGATACCGAGCCTCCCAAAGTCACAGGTAGTACCATCAAGGATGGCGATACTCTCATTGACCCTGAAGCGATTAACACCCACGCTAAAATTGAAATTACCTTCAGCGAGGCAGTAAAAGGAAACATCATATTGCAGACCCAAGCCGGCGATGATGTTGGATGGTTAGGAAAAGTCGAAGGAAACAAGGCGATACTTGAACTCGTCAAAGGTAAAGAACTCCGTTATAAAACCACCTATGTTATTGCGGGAAAAGTTTTGGACACGGCAGGGAACGAGATTAACCTTAAAATCTCCTTTCTGACGCGACCCGCTCGGGTTATTGATACCGAACCTCCCAAGGTCACAAGTAGTACCATCAAAGATGGCGAAATTGATGTTGATCCTGAAGTGATTAACACCAGCGCTAAAATTGAAATCACCTTCAGTGAAGCAGTAAAAGGAAACATCACATTGCAGACCCAAGCCGGCGATGATGTTGGATGGTTAGGAAAAGTCGAAGGGAACAAGGCGATGCTTGAACTCGCCAAAGGTAAAGGACTCGGCTATGAAATCACCTATGTTGTAGCAGGGAGAATTTTGGATACGGCAGGAAACGAGATTAACCTTAAAATCTCCTTTCTGACGCGTCCTATCCCCGATACCGACCCTCCTGAACCTCTAACTATCCTTCTTCCTGGTCGTGGTCCCATTGGTTATGATGTCGTAGAGATTAACGATACCGGTAAAATTGAGCTTATCTTCAGTGAAGCGGTAGAAGGCGCGATTGCACTCCTAACCCAAGCCGGGGACGATGTTGGATGGTTAGGACGAGTCGAAGGGAACAAGGCGATACTTGAACTCGTCAAAGGTAAAGAACTCAGCCCTGGATCTACCTATGTTATTACATGGAGAGTTTCAGATGCCGCAGGCAATGAGAGTAGAAAGCTTCTCCAGTTTATAACTACCGGGGGTGTTCCGCAACTGCTCAGTAGAATGGTACTAATTCCCGCGGGCGAGTTTCAGATGGGCAGTGACGCCCTGGCGGCAGAGCGTGATGAATCGCCGGTGCATACTGTCTATGTTGATGCATTTTATATAGACGCTTATGAGGTAACCAATGCCCAATATAGGGAATTTATTCTTGCCAATCCGTTGTGGCAGAAAGACCCAATTGATAGGAAATTAAATATTGGAAACTACCTCAACGACTGGAGGGGAAATAACTATCCTGTAGGCAAAGCAGATCATCCTGTTACACATGTGAGTTGGTATGCAGCGATGGCATATGCGGAATGGGCAGGTAAGCGTTTGCCGACGGAGGCGGAATGGGAAAAAGCCGCGCGGGGTGGGTTACACGGGCAGAAGTATCCTTGGAGAAGCATTAATGTCGACAAGGGCTTTGATGCCAGTAGAGCAAACTATGGCAATCGTATTGGTGGCACGACTTCTGTGGGGGACTATCTGCCTAACGATTACGGCTTATATGATGTGGCTGGCAATGTCGCCGAATGGTGCCTCGATCAATGGGATCCCAACTTCTACGTAGTTTCGTCTCGTAATAACCCAATTTCCGGCGGCCCTCTCGCAAACATTGTAAATAACTTTATGAATGTTCGTGGTTTGCGTGTGCTTCGTGGTGGATCTTGGTTTGATCCAGCAGATGACACGCGCGTTGCCTTTCGCAGTTGGGCGGCACCGTCGCATGCCTCCACATATATAGGTTTTCGTTGCGCCAAGGATGTCAATCGGTAAATTATTCCGTTTTCACTCAGAATGAACACCATTACAAAGACCTGAAATGTAGGGTCATTCAGTTTTCCGAAATTTTAGATTGTCAGTCTTTGGAATGCCGTTGTAGGAGCGATCTCCTGATCGCTACGGGTTTCGATGCCTAAAAACCAATTGCCAACTGCTAATAGCCAATAACTGACAAGATAAAAAAGTTGCTTTTTTAAATCAAGTTAAGGTATAATAAAACTTAAGGTCAAATAGGTATAGTGTTACGATTACGTTTATTATAGTGAATCTAAAAAAAATTAAGGGAGAGATTAAGATGAAAAGCATCTCTGTTTTAACAGCACTCGCACTGACCTTGATCGCAGGTTTCGCCTTTGCAACTGAAACCCCAACCGTGCAAGGTGAGTACATCGAAGCAAGATCCGCGAGTGTCTATGTCGGGGCATGCCACTTCGGTGCCGAATATGTAGAAGGCGGCAGAGAGGCAACCCTCGTCTGGAACATCCAGCATGGAAGTTGGAACAACGTGTCACTTGATGGCTTAACCGTTGTCGCTGTCGTCAGCGCGAAAAACAACTTGGATATCGATACTGAAACCCGTAAGAGCGTGTTGTATCTCGACCCGAGCACTACAACAGAACAACGTACTGCAATCAGCAGCATGCTGACAACGAAACAGGCAGACGTTTTGGGGGTAGTCGTTGCGACACAGATCGCTCCGGTTGAATTCACGAAAGAGGGCACCAAGTACGATGTAACGATTGGTGACGCTCTCACACTATCTGCCAATCGCTATCCATGTGCAAACTGCACACAGCCCCACCAAATCTGGTATAAACCGCTGACGGCGATTCAGGATACCATGGTCGGTAAATCTGAGGTCTATCAGTATAAAGACACCCACCTTCCAGTGAAGTGGCAGCAAAGCGGCGCAGCGAACAACGTCTTTGTTGGCAGTTTTTCCATGTAATCCATTGATGTCTGTAGTTGCCTGTTGGCAGCTACAGACACTACTTACGCCTCGGGTCTATTTGTCAACAGCTGTGATTTGGTAGGTATTAATACAAAGAGTTGAAGTCAACCCAATACTTCCTCAAAATACATGAAAAGCTTGATTGGCGCAGAATAAAGATTGGATGGATCGAAGATACTATTGAGAATCCGGTTCATACAGAAGTACAGTCAGATGGCAGAATAAGAAAATAGAAAAAAATTGAGGAAGAGGATAAGTTTCTCAGAGTCATTTTGCTGGAAGATGGGGAAACAGTCCATAATGCCTTCTTTGATAGGAGTTTTAAGGGAGCATTCTAGTGAAAGTGACGTATTTTCATGACACCGACACGGCATTGATCGAATTTTCAACACGTGCCGTTGTTGAAACAAAGGAAATTAGCGAGAATATTTACATTGAGGTGGATGCTTCGGGCAATCCAGTCTCAATGACCATTGAGCATGCTGAGCAAAATACCAATTTGCCCAGTTTGTCTTATGTGCCAATAGGCTATACAGTTCCTAATCAACTTTTAGCTGAGGAAACAGAGAGCCGCCGCTAAACGCACCTTTGAAAAAGGCAAGGTCCAACTGTGCCGATCTTCCATACTGAAATTTCCAATTTCTTTATTGCCTGCCCACTGTCTACTGATAGTATTTATCGCTTCTATCCTCTAAGCCACAAATCTTAATTCTGATCATAGAATTATACTGCGTCTTCCCTGCGATAGACGAGGGGGCCTAACCTTACACTCGCCAATAGTATTGGGCGAGATCTCTGAATTTTCCCGTCCTTCTTACACGTCATTGGCATACTACGTCGTAATGAAATAATGCCATATAGAATTTACTAATAGGAGAATTCATGAGCACAGATACAACGCTTGAAGAACGGAAATTTAAACTAACTGCTGATGAACTCGAACAGTGGAATGAAAATGGATATTTCATCCGTCACAACGTTTTCACCGAAGAAGAAAACTCCCTTTTAACTCAGGTCGCTGATGACATTGCGCTCGGAAAAATGCCCTTCCCAGACCATCGTATCTTTCAAAGCGCTTTAGTGAGAGACGGAAAAGTTAAAGCATCGGGTATCCACGCGATGCATAGTATCCATCAAATGAATCTTTATTCTTCTGAATTTCTCACTCGTACACGTGATCCGCGCCTAACCGACCCCGTTGTTGACATCCTCGGTCCAGATCTCCTCGGTCTCAACAGCCTTTATATTTGGAAACCGCCAAAAATCGGTTTAGGTTTCCCATGGCATCAAGATAGATGGTATACGCAGCCTCAGTTTAAAACCGAAACCACAGTTGGAACATGGACTGCAATTGACCCCGCAGATATAGATAATGGGTGCCTATGTGTTATCCCGGGTAGCCACAAAACTGGAATCCTTGAACATGTTGAGCTTGAAGGATCACAACAACAAGAGTTTAGACAGGCGCTCGGCGCGAGGGACGAAGATGGGATCGCTGTTGAAATACCACCCGGAAGTGTCATCTTTTTCGACAATCGAATCCTCCATAAAAGCAGTGATAACAGCACTGAACGTTTTCGACGGTGTAACGTCGCACATTACATGAGCGCAAGGGCAGAACGGGTTCCGCAAAAGAATCCAAAGCATATACGTCCAGTCATGTGGGTTAGAGGTAAAATATACCCAACGCTGTCTAATGAAGTCTACCGCGACACTTTACCTATCTCAGAATCCGATTAGTAGAAAGTCAGGTTAATAAGAACACACGTTGTAGAATAGGAGCATTAATGAACACAAATACAACACTTGAAGATCGGAAGTTTAGGCTGACGCCTGAGGAACGTTTCTCTTGGGAGGAGAACGGATACTTCGTCCGTTACGACGTTTTTACAAAAAAAGAAAACGACTTTTTAGCGCAAATCGCTGATGACATTGCCATTGGAAAACGACCTTTTCCGGCTGCAAATGTTCACCAAAACGCATTGGTCAGAGACGGAAAAACTGAAGCATCAGGCCCCAAAGCGATGCACTGTATTCATCATATAAATAATTATTCTCCTGAATTCCTCGCACGCACACGTGATTCGCGCCTAACCGGCCCCGTTGTTGACTTAATTGGTCCAAATATCTTAGGGCTCAACAATCTATATATCTGGAAACCACCAAAGATCGGTTTGGGGTTTCCATGGCATCAAGATAGATGGTATTTTAACCATCAGTATAGAACCACAAAGACAGTCGGAACGTGGACTGCTATTGATACTGCAGATGTAGGTAATGGGTGTCTATACGTTATTCCCGGTAGCCATAAATATGGCGTTCAGCAGCACGATAATCTTGAAGGATCACAACAGAACGAGTTTAAGGTCGTACACAGTGCCAAGGACGAAGACGGTGTCGCCGTTGAAGTGCCGCCGGGAACTGTAATATTTTTCAACAATGAACTTCTTCATAAAAGCACGCATAACCATAGTTCTCGTTTTCGCAGGTGTAACGTTGCACACTATATTTGCGCAAATTCAGAACGTGTGCCTCATAAGAATGTAAACAAAGTACGTCCTGTCATGTGGGTTCGAGGTGATATGTACTCAGAAAAGATGGAACCAGTTTGTCGCGACGCACTACCTATTCCAAAAGAACAGGAGAATTGATGAGCACAAATACATCACGACTGGAGCGAAAATTTGCGATAACGCCTGAAGAACTATCATCCTGGGAGGAAAACGGATATTTTGTCCGTTATGACGTTTTCACCGAAGAAGAAAACGACATCTTACGGCGAATCGCTGATGATATTGTTGATGGAAAACGACCTTTCCCGACAGAGAAGATCCAGCAAAATGCTTTGGTAATAGACGGAAAAGTTGAAGCATCGGGTATCCATGCCATGCACAAAATTTATCATGTGAGTTGTTATTGTCCTAAATTCCTCGCACGTGTACGTGACCCGCGTCTAACTGACCCAATTGTTGACCTACTCGGTCCAAGTCTGTTGAATCAAGGCAATCTGTATATTTGGAAAGCACCAAAGATTGGGTTAGGGTTCCCGTGGCACCAAGATAAGTGGTATTTTAACTGGCAGTATAAAACTGATATGACAGTCGGAACGTGGACTGCTATTGATGCAGCTGATGTGGATAATGGGTGTTTATACGTTATTCCGGGTAGCCACAAATATGGCGTTCTTGATCATGAAGACCTTGAAGGCTCACAACAGGCGGAGTTTAAGATAGCACGCGATGCTAAGGATGAAGATGGGGTCCCGATTGAAGTGCTATCCGGAAGCGTAGTTTGGTTCAACAACCAACTCCTCCATAAAAGCACTCATAACCATAGTGATCGCTTTCGGCGTTGTAATGTCGCACATTATATGAGTGCAAATGCAGAGCGTGTGCTTAAAAAGCCGGGGCGGAATGTCAATCCAGTCATGTGGGTTCGGGGGGATGCACACTCAGAGAAGATGGAACCTGTATATCATGACGTTTTATCCATCCCAGAATTTGAAAAAGACGAGATGTAGACCTCGCCTGTAGCATAAATCACAACTCGGTGTTGCTTTTCAGTCGCGCGATGGTCGCAACCTTTAAAACTTGACTAAGGATTTTCCCTGTGCTATACTCAGATCTAAGTGAATCTTCTTCAAGGAAAAAACTATGCCTAATCGCCTCAACCCGACACTTCACCAAGATTGGAAAACGAACGGCTACCTGAAAATCCCGGGGTTCTTCTCTACGCAAGAAGTGGCTGCTGTACAAACTTGGGTCTCTGAAATATCGTGCTGGAAGCCAACCCGCGAAAAGTGGATGCATCATTATGAGTCCACACCAGACGGGCCGCGGCTCTCCCGTTCGGAAAATTTTGTGCCGTACCATACTGGTATGAAAGCCACCGTGACAAGTGGCAAGGTGTTAGATATTGTTTCTGAGTTGATGGGGGAACAGGCAATCCTCTACAAAGAGAAAATCAACTACAAATATCCCGGTGGAGGTGGCTATGCTGCCCATCAAGATGCCCCTGCTTACGAGTTTGTTAACTACCATATCACCTGCCTAATTTCGGTAGATTCGGCAACACCTGAGAGCGGCTGCCTCTATTTCGCATCCGGTCGGCATCTGGAAGGGTTCATCGCGCTTGACGACAAGGGCTGCGTCGCTCCCGAAACCGCCTCGACGATGCAGTGGGTCGCCGTCCCCACAGATCCCGGGGACATTCTCCTTTTCGGTTCTTACATCCCTCACAAGAGTCCGACAAATCGCTCCGACCAACCGAGACGCATTGTCTATCTCACCTACAATGCACATTCTCAAGGCGACTGGCGTGAACAGTATTATGCCGACAAGCGAGAGGCTTTCTCAGAGTACGCAAAAGACGGTTCAGACCGAGACAAACAAATCAGCAAAATAGCACATTTTCAAGGAAAAGTGGTGAATCATGGCAATTGATAACAAATTTCAGATCTCAAGCGACATTGAAAAATACGTCGATCCGACTCTCGCTCAGAAAATGAGCGGCGCGACGGCAGAGGAGAAAGTTAACACACTGTTCAACTATATGAAAAAGCGCGGGCAGTCGTTCTACGACGAAGTAGTAACGCAGTTGGAACACGCACTACAATGCGCTGCACTCGCAAGGGAGAAGAACGCAAGTCCTACACTAATTACAGGTGCATTGCTCCACGACATCGGGCATATTATCTTAGATGAGCACAATGCCCGTGGAGCCTTCTTGAACACGGATCTGACTCATGAAGAAGTTGGCGCGCAGTATATGGAACCCTTTTTTCCAGAGGCCGTCACGATTCCTATCCGACTACATGTTCCAGCAAAAAGGTATTTGTGTACAACCGATGCCTCCTACTACGACGGGCTATCCGAAGCCTCAAAAAGGAGTCTCAAACTTCAGGGTGGGACCATGTCAGACGAGGAGCAGGAGGCATTTGAACAAATTCCGTATTTCGAGGACGGACTCATTTTACGGCGATGGGACGATCTGGCAAAAGTAAAGGGGCTGAAGACTGCTGAATTAGAAACCTATCGAGACATCCTACAGCAATGCTTAATCCACTAATTAAAAAAAGTTTGCAGGTGTGCTAAAGTTTGCAAGGGATTTTTGACGCAATCAAATAGCTCCTGCCAACTTCACAACTTTACAGATTTTCGCACACTTTACAACTTTTTCTTTGAAACTTGAGGTATCAAAAATGGGTTCCGAAACAATCGAATCAAAATTCATCGCAACGCCAGAAAAAGGCGAAGTCTCCTCAATTCTGATGCGTCCGGACAACGCAAAATGGCTGCTGGTCTTAGGGCATGGCGCGGGCACAAATATGCGGCATTCAACTCTTCAAACAATTGCCGAAAGGTTAGCAGATATAGGCATCGCGACGTTCCGTTACCAGTTCCCTTACATGGAACGCGGGGGCGGTGGTAGAGAGTCGGAGGCGGTTGCACTCCAAACCGTTCGATCTGCTGCGGCTGCTGCATACGAAGCTGCAAGCGATTTAGGAATTCTCGTCGGCGGACACTCCTATAGTGGGCGCATGTCTTCAATGTCCGCAGCGAAGGAACCGATTGAGCGGGTCATAGGTCTCGTGTTTTTCGCATTTCCGTTACATCCGGCTGGCAGAGAAGGGACAGAACGCGCAGAGCACCTCGGCGATGTCACCGTACCGATGCTGTTCCTATCTGGCACCCGCGATAAGTTGGCAGTTCTTGACCTACTGGAACCAGTCTGCGAAAAACTTGACAAGGCGACCTTACACCTACTGGACACAGCGGATCACGGGTTCAAAGTCCTCAAACGCCGCAAAACGGAAGAAGACGTTTTCGTAGAAATGGCGCGAATCATCAGCGAGTGGACTGGCAGCCTCGGATAGGAAAGAATTACCTCTGGCTTTGAATTAAAATAGAAAACAATGCCTACACCTACCTTCAAAATCACCGCCATTGAAAGCCAGCTTTACGAATGGGACAAACCACCCATCTGGAACGGCATGCACGTCTACGACAAAGGCAGGCTCCATCTCGTAAGGGTAACAGCGAGAAGCGGCACAGAAGAGATAATCGGATACGGCTTCAATGGTGGCACCGCTGCAACCCGTCCTCTCTCCATATTTCCAAAATTTGTGGATCTGTTCCAACCCGCCTTGATTGGACACGATGTAACTGACACTGCCTACGTCTCACGGTTAGCAGAGAATTACAAAATCTACGGTCCCGGTGGCTATCACACGCAGGTTTTAGCAGCAATAAACCAAGCCTGCTGGGATATCCGGGGGAAGCTCGAAGGAAAGTCGGTTCACGCCTTACTTGGAGGCACTCAGCACCGCATCCGCACCTATATCGCTGGCGGCTACTACGGTAGAGGAAAGGGTTTTGATGAACTTCGCGAAGAGATGATCCGCAATAGAGACGAATTCAATGCCACTGCTGTGAAAATGAAAATCGGAGATCCAGATGCCGGGCTTGAAACAGACCTCAAACGCATTGAAACAGTTCGTGAAGCAGTCGGTCCCGACATTACCGTAATGGTGGATGCCAATTGTGCCTTATCAATTCAAGAGGCGCAGGCGTACTTGCCTGCTCTTCAATCAAGCGACATCTTCTGGTTTGAAGAACCAATTCACAGCCATGATTATAGAGGCCACAAAGCATTGCGAGCAATCGCACAGGATTACGGAATACGCATCGCCACTGGAGAAAACGGATATGGCGTACACTATTTTCAAACGCTTGTCGACTATGAAGGCGCAGACGTTTTCAATCTTGATGTTGCCATCCTCCCCGGCTATGAACCGGCGATGAAGGTAGTAGAAGAAGCATCCGCAGCCGAAAAGTTAATTGCACCACATGGGGCACAGGAATTGCAAATCCACATTGCTGCAAGCCGAGACAACGGTTTAATGCTAGAGTATTACCCACCTGCTGTTGATCCATTGCGTGGTGAAATGTTCTTACCCGTGATGGTTTTAGAGAGCGATGGATATGTCACAGTTCCATCTCGACCCGGTATCGGTTTTACCCCAAATTGGGAATTACTAAAGCACCATCGCGTGTAACCGAGTATGCCCTTACCTCCGATAGACGGGGTATCCAATGTCGCCTACCTGATAAAAACTTGTAACTCAATTTCAAATTCCTTCGTTAAAATTCTGATATGCGTAAGTTACCTGACTTAAAAATAGTTTAATGAAAAGGGTATTCCTTTTCTTTTTTTTTCGTGTGCAAGGAGCTCCTCTTATGGATCGAAGCGTTGAAGAATATCAAAAAGACCTCTTATGGCAGACTTCACTTGAAACCTTCTACCGTGTCGCCTATGCTGAAAGCCTCATGAGTTCAGCACTCCAAAAATGGAAACCGGTAGACAGCGTTGTCAAAAGCCTTGTGACTGTCACGACCATTGCCTCGGTCATGGTCGGATGGATGTCATGGGGGTCTCCAGCAGGAAAGGGAACATGGTTGGTTATAGCAGGATGTGCCGCACTATTGGGTCTTCTGCATGTCATCTTCAAGATTTCAGATCGGATAGCCGATTTGAGTCATAATGCCCAGTATTTCAAGAGTTTACGCCTCAATTTGGAACGCTTCATCTATGAAATGGAAGTCAACCCTGACTTTTCGCTGGAGTCATTCAAAGATGCGTTTGAACAGTATCGCGAATGGTTATTGGTCGGTTCGCAAATGTTGAAGGAAGATTTCCTACTAACGCAGCGGCACCGCCAGAAAATTCAGAACAAGTTGAACCAGCAGATGGGAGATATGATTCTATGAAAGAGCAACCCGTTGGAGTCGGGAGAGATCCTATTGACCATTCAGTAGGGCAGCGACCCATAAACGAAACTTACGAACCGCCGAATCCTATTCCGCAGTTCCGACCGCGTCCGAAACTACAACAAGCACAACCACCTCCTACGAGGAGACCAGGAACCCCGACACTTACTAAGAAATTGGCGCAAGAAACTCGACCTGAGACGCCCGCAAATTCAAGGGTAGCAGATTCCAAAAAAAGTAATTGACTTAATTTCTGAATTCTGCTAAAATCCTCTCAAAATTCAGAAAGTGAGAGGTTAGGAATCGTGAAACAGGTTTATGTGGTTTTGCTTATCAGTCTGTTTATCATAACTTCTGCGTTTGCCGGAATCCCTGATGACAAAGATCTACTCATGTGGATCGGTGAAGGGAGCGGAAACAAAGCAGTTGATGGCACAGGAAACGGAAATGATGGCACCTTCCATGGTAATGCCAAATGGGTAGCAGATGGCAAATATGCTGCCGGAATTTCTCTCAAGGGGGAAGAAACTTACATGGAAGTGCCCGACCTTATTACTGAAGCTGGAAGTCTACTGTTCTGGTTCAAACCCGATTGGGACGGCAAGGACGGCGAGGATTATCGGATTTATGATGCCAGTTTTGGACCTATCTACTTTTTCATCTCCAAGGGTGCTAACCACGCTGACATCAATCCCGAAGACTTCGGCTTCTATTTTGAAGCTGCTGACGATGCAGATTGGCAGGATGTTGAATTTGATCCAGCCGGGGTCATTTCAAAAGATAAATATTTTCATGTCGCAGCAACTTGGGATTTCGATGGCGGAAACCCGTTCCTATTTATCGATGGAAAGGAAGCCGCAACCAGCGGTAAGAAAATCACTGGCGGTTTTCCAAAGTTGCACGAAAAACCCAGATTCGGATGGGAGACTATTCCCTATATTCCGTTCCAAAACGGCGCAGAAGGCGTCATTGATGAAATCTCATTTTGGAGTCGCGCCCTTGATGAAGGTGAGATTCAGGAGATGATGGATACGAGTTTGGATGTTGAGGCGGCAGGAAAATTGGCTGTTACGTGGGGGGGTTTAAAGGCTACCCGATAATAGTTCCCTTCAGCAAACTGTAATTCTAAATACGTTACGTGTAAATCCTATTTTCTAAGTCTGGCGGTACAACTCGCCAGACTTTTCATTTTTACTGCCAACCCTTCAAAGAAGCGGTTCCGTTGTTTTACCTAAAACCCGTGGCAGCCAGAGACTCAAATCTGGAACATAAGTTACCAACACCAACGCTATCAGCAACAAAGCGATGAACAAGAGGACCGAGCGGTAAAGCACGACAACCGACCGATCAAACTTCATGCTGGAAATAAATAGATTCATTCCTACTGGTGGCGTCAAATAACCAATTTCGAGGTTCGTTAAGACGATAATGCCGAGGTGTGCCTTATCAATCCCAAATTGTTCTGCGATGGGCAGCAACAACGGCACAACAATAATAACCGCTGAAAAAATATCCATCAAACACCCGACAATCAGAAGGAATATATTAAGTCCAATGAGTGTAATAACCCTGTTTTCTGTTGTCGCTTGAATCCAGTCAAGGATAGTTGTAGGTACGTCGAGGGTGATGAGGTAGTTCGTTAAGCCTAAAGCGATACCAAGGATGATGAGGATTGCGCCGACAAGCAGGCTGCTTTCCTTGACGATGCGCGGCAAGACCTTCACTGAAATTGAACGGTGGATGCCAATTTCTACAATAAGGGCATAGATAGCCGTTAGCGCAGCCGCTTCGTCCAACGTAACGATACCAGATATGATACCACCTAACACAAGAAACGGCAACAGTAGTTCCCATTTCACGTCCCAAAGCATTCGGATGAAGACACGCCCGTCAAACGGTGTTGTCTCAGTCCGTTTGATGACGCTCCATCCACAACAGTAAAGACTGAGAATACTCAGAATAAGTAGACCGGGAACCATACCCGCAAGGAACATTCTCTCAATAGGTACTTGAGCGATAATCGCGTAGAGGATGAGCGGAACACACGGCGGAAACAGAAGCCCAATACTTCCAGACGCCGTCACCAAGCCGAGTGAAAATCTTTCGTTATAACTCTGACGTAGAATCGGATATAACAATCCGCCGAGGGCGATAATCGTTACGCCCGAGGCACCTGTGAAAGTTGTAAAGAAGGCACAGGTGCCGAGAACAACTACAGCGATGCCGCCTGGTAACCAGCCAACACTTGCCCGCGCGAACGCCACCAATCGTCGCGGCGCTTGCCCTTCAGCAATGACATATCCGGCAAAGGTAAAAAGTGGGATTATTAGGATTGTCGAATTTCTGGTGAGTCGGTTAAAATCAATTAGAATCGTTGAAATCGGTTCACCCGCTGTGAGGTAGCCTATAATTGATGCCCCCCCTAATAAAACAAAAAGGGCACCACCAAAGAGAGCGAAACCTACTAATCCAATGCCGATTATTAATCCCATTAGCTCGGATCTCCTTTGCTAATATCCGAAACTTGTCCACTGATTCTTAAATGGATGCCAATCTGAAGGACTAAGTGAATCCCAATAAGAACGAAGCCGACCGGAATAATACTCTTTGCCCACCAAAGAGGAATATTCCCAATTAATTTAGCCTCACTTGATTGTTCATCTCCGAGAAAATCAAAGCCGTAATATGCTAAGATCCCCACAACAATCAAAGCGAGGCAATCGACAATCAGGTTACTCCAGCGCGTGATTTTTTCAGGGAGAATCCGACTAAGGACATCAATGCTGATGTGTCGCCGCTCGCAGGTAGCCAGTGCTGCACCTAAGAGGCACAGCCAGAGCGTCAAGTGCTGAAGCACTATATCGCTCCACAACAGGCTCGTTTGAAAACCGTAGCGCAAAACTATTTTGAGTATCGCAAGCCCAAGCATCATCGCAATGATAAGACACAGTAAACCAGTTTCAATTTTACCCAGAGTCGTATTAATACTATGTAGGACAGAAACCACTTTGCTACGGGCTTGCCCATTCTCAGAACTTGCTGAAGAAGAATCGCTCATGGGTTATTATCTCTCTTGTGCTAACACCTGAATTCCGGCAGATGGCAGCACAGCAACCTTAGCGTCTGACGGAAGTTTCTCAGCGAACAAACTAATCAGCTGATTGAGATCGCGAAAAAGGAGAGACCCCGCATGTTTCTTGTAAAAGTCATCTACCAAAAAGTGTTCCGACCAGACGTGTAGTTGATCCTTGGTTCCGAGTTGTGGCGAAGGGAGTTCAGACGTTGTCCTTTCTGCTTTTTGCGCTAAGAAACGAGCATAATCAATTTGCTCAAACAGTCCATGATAGCAGATGCCATCACTTGCCGGATTGAGTGCCATCTTATATGCCTTCTCAAAAT
This sequence comes from Candidatus Poribacteria bacterium, assembly GCA_022826805.1. Classification (GTDB taxonomy): domain Bacteria; phylum Poribacteria; class WGA-4E; order WGA-4E; family WGA-3G; genus WGA-3G. The sequence continues at coordinate 50,514 of JAJDUH010000064.1, read as the reverse complement.
GATCCGTTGCCCACAGTGCTTTGCCTGTTTGAATCGGGTCGCTATCAAGTGGGTAGCAGTTCAGCACAACAAGATCTGTCTCTTTTCGACTCGTTTCTGGTATTTCTGTGCCGTAGGTATCCAACGCGAAGTATGCCCCTTTACGATGCGCTTGCACAAAATCACCTACAAACAACCCACAAATCTCGCGGCGGCTATTGAGGACAACATTCGCAATCACATCAAGACCAAGTACCCCCGCCACAGCTTCAGAGAAATCGCGATGATCGGGTTCACTGCCTTTTCTTTCTATAATGGCGTGTCCGCGACTCGGCGAGAACGAGTGAAAATAGAACATCGTTGCGAAACCGGCGATACCGGGGACGATCAATTTCGCACCACCACCGAAACCGACGGAACCGTGTGGATAAATGCCCCCGAGACAAATCTTGAAATCCGCATCTGCGACGACACGATTGAGATAGATAGGCATACCGTTATCAAGGCTCCCTAATGCTCGCAGATCACCGCTCATAAAGTCATGGCTGGTCGCTTCATATTCAGCCGCAACATCTGCACCTATCTTTTTCGCCACCTCTTCATCAGTGAGCGGACGATGCGAACCCCCGCCAACAACGAATCGAATCTCCGATTTCGGGACACCCGCTGACGCTAATTCACGCAACAGAAAGGGAATTACCGTCGCAGCAGGAGTCGGGCGACTCAAATCATCTACAATGATAGCAGCACTTTTCTTGCCTCTCGCGAGTTCTGAAATACGCCGGGTGCCAATCGGTTCGGCAAATGCCTGTTCAATCTGTGCATCAGAAAGTACAGGCGCGTCCTTAGGTCCCAAAACTTCTACTTTCCAGTCTGCTGGAAAATTCAGTGTCAGCTCTTCATCCCCGTACCACGCACGGGAGTAAACTGTAGCAGTGTTATTCATACGTGTCCTCCATCTTGTGGGAGGGGCTTCTAACCCCGATTTTCTTTTCCTAATATCTGAATTCCGGCTGCTGGCAAGACCCCGACGCGCGCGCGTGCAGGCAGTTTCTCTGCGAAGAGTTGAATCACTTGTTCCAGGTTGCGAAAGAGGCGTGCAGCCGGGTATTCCTTGTAGAATTCATCTGTCTCAAAGTGCTCAGACCAGACGTGTAGTTGGTTGCGGCTTCCGATTTGCGGTGCTGGCGGTTCGGTCGGCATCTGTTCAGCGCGCTGTTGGAGATAGCGTGGATAATCGAGTCTATCGTACAGTCCATGGTAACAACTGCCATCACTTGCGGGATAGAGAGCCAATGTATAGGCGTTTTCAAAATAACTAAAAGCTGCTAATGCTTTATCCAGTTGGATCGCATCAGAATCGAGCGGATAGCAGTTTGCCACAATCAAATGTGTCTCTTTTTCACTCGTTTCGGATATCGGTGTGCTATAAGTATCCAAAGCGAAGCGCGCCCCTGCACGGTGTGCCTTTACAAAGTCACCTACGAACACCCCAGAAATCTCACGATGGCTATTCAGTGTAATGTTTGCGATAGCATCAAGTCCGAGTACTTTTGCTGCCATTTCAGCACAGGCGCGGCGGTCGGGTTCATCCTCTGGTTGTTCCTCAATAATTGCTGGCCCGCGGCTTGATGAGTAGGTATGAAAGTAAAATATTGTTGGGAATCCTGCGACTCCGGGGACAATCAACTTCGCGCCCCCGGTGAAACCGACAGAACTGTGAGGGTAAATACCGCCTACGCAGATTTTGAAATCCGCATCCGTAACGATGCGGTTAATATAGATAGGCATGCCGTTCTCAAGGTTACCGAGTCCTCGTAGATCACCACTCAGGAAGTTATGGTTTGTTGTTTCGTATTCGGCAGCCACATCCGCCCCAATTTTTGTCGCGATCTCTGCCTCGGTCAAAGGACGGTGAGAACCGGGACCAACAACGAACTGGATCTCGGATTTTGGGATGCCAGCTGCAGTGAGTTCACGCAGGAGCGGTGGAATAACTCGCGCAGCAGGGGTGGGACGGCTTAAATCATCTACAACAATCACAGCATTTTTCTTGCCTTTTGCCAGTTCCGAAATACGAGGGGTGCCGATTGGTTCAGCGAATGCCCGTTCAATTTGAGCATCAGAGAGGGCAGGTGCGTCATTGGGACCAAGCACTTTCACTTCCCAACCTGTGGGAAAATTCAGTGTCAACGCTTTATCTCCGTACCATGCCCCCGAGTGAATTGTAGTGGTGTTATTCATGATAGTTCTCCGCTTTAAAATAATATAATTATAAGCGTATAATTCGTTGAACTTCCTTAGCACATAACATCTCTACTGATTATCAATGGTGATTTCAAATCTACCGTTTGCTTCAGCCATTCGGTGTATCTCTGCGTCTTCTTCCCAAATAAATGCGATAGTCTAACCTAAAATGTAACTGAGGTTAAAGAGACAGCATCTTTCTCCCTACCTTCTTCCCTTTGCTGCTGATGGCGAAGCACTGCCGCTATAAATTCCCGGAAGAGCGGATGCGGGGCAAGCGGTTTCGATTGAAATTCGGGATGGAATTGTGAACCCACCATCCACGGATGATCGCTTACTTCAGCGATTTCAACGAGACTTTCGTCGGGCGACAATCCGCTAAAACAAAGGCCTGATGCTTCTAATTGCGAGCGATATGTATTATTCAGTTCATAGCGGTGGCGGTGGCGTTCTACAATAATCGGTTGCTGATAAGCAGCGTAGCTTTTGGTCTTTTCTTTGAGGACACACGGATAGATACCCAGTCGCATTGTCGCACCAAGGTCAGCGAGCGCACGCTGCTCAAGCATCAAATCTATGACGGGGTGCGGTGTTTCTGAATCTACCTCTGTACTGTTTGCGCCTTTTAAATTGGCGGCGTTCCGTGCAAACTCGATCACAAGACACTGCATACCAAGGCATAATCCGAAATACGGAATGCGATTTTCGCGAGCGTATCGTGCTGCAACCAACATCCCTTCTATCCCACGATAGCCGAATCCGCCTGGCACCAAAATTCCATCAACATCTTTAAAAACGTTGTCGAGGTCCGGATGTTCTGTGAGTGATTCCGAATCTATCCATTCGATGTCAACGGAAGTTTCGTTAGCAATCCCACCGTGCTTGAGAGCTTCCTGCACGCTGATATAGGCATCGCTCCCGGTTGTATATTTTCCGGCAACGGCAACCCGGGCATTGTGTTTCGGATTTTTTAGTTTTTCAACCATTGCTGTCCATTCGACATCCATCGGTGGACTTGTTTCGAGCCCAAGCCTCTTTAAAACGAGATGCCCCATACCTTGCCGTTCAAAATTAAGTGGTATTTCATCAATGCACTTTGTATCGAGTCCTTCAAAAATATATTCTTCACTAATACCACAGAGCAGCGCGATTTTCTGACGAAATGCCTCCTCTAACGATTGGCTTGTTCGGCACAGCAGCAGGTCTGGTTGAACACCCAATTCTTGAAGTTTGCGGATACTGTGTTGGGTCGGTTTACTTTTGCTTTCGCCATTAGGTAGGGTATAAATGAGGGATACGTGGAGGAACATCGTGTTCTGACGTCCTACCTCAACTGCCATCTGTCGAATCGCTTCTACAAAAGGCGGCATCTCAAAATCACCGATGGTACCGCCTATTTCGGTAATGACAATTTCGGCTTCGTTATCCTTACCAATCTGGTAGATGCGGCGTTTGATTTCATCAGTAATGTGTGGGATAAGCTGCACCGTCTGACCGAGATAGTCTCCGCGCCGTTCTTTCGCAATCACTTCACTATAGACAGATCCAGTAGTAAAGTTAGAATATTGATTGAGATCAATACCGAAGAACCGTTCATAGTTCCCAATATCCAAATCGGTTTCCGCACCATCGTGAGTAACGAAAACCTCACCATGTTGAAATGGGTTCATGACACCCGCATCCACATTGAGATACGGATCAATTTTGACCACAATCACCTTGAAACCGCGATTGATGAGCAATCTACCTAAAGACGCCGTAGTGATCCCTTTGCCGATGCCTGAGATAACTCCGCCTGTCACGAAAATATATTTGGTCATTTTTTATTTTAGCAATAGAGAAGAAAGTCCGTGGACTGTTGTGAGGTATGGACCCTACACTGATTTTGGAATAAAATTCACAGATTTCTGTCAAGCAGGGTACACTGTACTTCTCTATCTGCCCTGTAGCACCCTCCTTATGCTGTTTCTAAAATTTGTTTCACCCGCTCCAAGTCGGCGGGGACATCGACCCCGATAAGTAGTGTATCAGTTTCGACGACATGAATAGGGATACCGTGTTCTAAAAAGCGTAGTTGTTCTAACCCCTCTGCGAGTTCGTAAGGTGTGGAATTCCACTGTGTAAATGCGAGAAGCTGCTTTCGGCGATAGGCATACAAACCGACATGTCGGTATACTGGAAATTTGTGCAATTCGTCCTCACTAATCTTGCCCGGTATAGAACCTCGTGAAAAGTATAATGCATCGCCTTGGAGATTTGTAACGACTTTAACAACGTTGACATCTTGATAGTCTGTGACGGTCTCAACCCGTTGTTTTAAAGTGCAAACTTGTATCTCGGGTCTCTCAATGAAGGGCTGTAACATTATATCTATCTGTATAGGTTCAAGCAGAGGTTCGTCGCCTTGAATATTAGCAACGATGTCGCAATTCAACTGTTCTGCAACAACAGCAACTCGCTCTGTGCCAGTCGCACACGGACCTGTCATCTGGACGTTTCCACCGAATTTGATTACCGCATCATAGATCCGCTGGTCATCTGTAGCGACAATAATTTCATCAAGTGTTTTGGCGCGACATGCACTTTCATAGACATGTTGCACCATCGGTTTCCCGAGAAGATTCGCTAACGGCTTCCCCTCAAAACGGCTTGAGGCATAGCGAGCTGGGATAATTCCTACACTTTGCAACCTTATGCTTCCTTATAACGTCCTAAATTCCTTGTGTTTTTTCTCTCTGCTTCCTAAATCAGTTTAACGCAAAATGAAGTTAAAATCAAGGTTTTTTTCCATTTCCAGTTGCAGATGTGATTGGAAAGGTGGTAAACTTTAATACAAATTGTTCGTTCATTAGGCGTAGTGAACAGATAATCCGTAGAAGGAGACTTTTAAAGAAAATGAAACGAGATTTGAGATGCGTAATATCAACTTACAAACGACATCTTCACCTGATGTCCTTATTTCTAATTTGTGTTTTCTGTCTATACACAGCAGGACTTCCCCTATTTGAAATTCAGGATGCATCTGCTCAGGTCCTTGATCCGGATTTAGTGTTGTATTTTGATTATGAGGATTTTGATGGAGATACCGTTGTTGAAAAATCCGGGCGCGGTTACGACGGCGCAATCAATGGAAAGGTAACCCAATCCGACGATGGGAAGTTTGGGAAAGCAGCCCACTTCGTATCCGGTAGTTTTCTTGACTTAGATGTACCCAATATTAAGCCCGAAGACATTCCTACTGAAGGCATGAGCGTTGTTGCCTGGATCAATGTTGAGGCTATCGCGGATATGGCTATTTTCAACGCTCGCGCTGGCGATAATACGTGGCTTGTCCACCCAGAGGCGCGCGGTGGTGGAAATTATCGCTGGCTCAATCGAAGCCCCGGCGGCGCAACGATATTTGACATTCGCGCCGGTAAAAATAAAGCCAATGAATGGATGCATTACGCTGGCACATTCAGCCGAGCGGATGGATTAGCCGTGCTTTACATTAACGGTGTCAGTGCTGGTGAAGAAAAAGCGCGCGTCGGTACACCTATCGCACCAGACTGGGATAATGGGGCACGGGTCGGTTATAACATTGACAACAATCGTCCGTTTACTGGGTTGATGGATGACCTTAACGTATGGAAACGCGGTTTGACGGAGGAAGAAGTCAATACCATTATGAACGATGGTGTTGAGGCATTTCTTGCCGTGGAAGCACAAGGCAAACTGACAACAACTTGGGGCAAACTCAAAACGCCAAAGTAAGACAAAATCAGGGAACTTCAGGATAATTTCTGAAATTCCCTAATTACCTATCTGTTAAACTCGAGATGCAGGAGCGACTTATTGATCGGATGGCGTGGATGATCGATCCGCTTCCGAATCGTCAGGCGCCGTGGGAGTTTTTGAAGTAGAATGAGTGTTCGGCGTGTTGGTGAGATAATCTTTTTCTAAGAGTAAATCTGTATTGACACGAAGACTCGCTTCATGGAAACGATAGTCATCTTTACCGCGTCGGTAGTAACACTGCAGGTATCCAGCATCAACTGCTTTTTTCAGATCCGCTGGTGGAATGTTGAGCATTGCTGCTGCTTCTTCCAAATTGTACTCAACCACAGTATGACGTATTTGCATCTTGTTATCTCCCATTTCTCTATTGTAAACTGAGCTCAGGTGTCTCTGAACTTATATGTTTTCCACACTCTTAATTACACCACAAGTACGGGCAATTGTCAAATGCTTTTTGGGAGGAAATCCGTCTACATTCCCTGTTAAAGTAAGAATTTTGGCGGAACGTCTGATGATAAATGATTGGTGTGTAGGCAACATAAATACAACAGACACGTTTTTGGGGCGTTCACAGCTGTGGATGCCATATCAGGGCTTCGTGAAATCTCTCAAAGTGTTCCTTGTATATGTATCGACTTTCTGTTTTTTGGCAACAGGGGGCGAGGCGGATGCTGAAAATCTTTTGTCCCACTGGGATCAGACCCTCTTTGACCGTATCTACGATGCACCACCACACCAAGAACCGATGTGGACATTCATGGAGAGGATCACGGACCTTGGGGACTATCGAGGGGTCATGGGTGCTTCAATTCTCCTTATGGCATACGGGAATAAATCGCATCGTGAAACCGGGAAACTTTTGTCTTCGGCATATATGGGGGCAGGAATTATAACATTTGGCATGAAAAGATTGGTAGACAGGAAACGCCCGCTCGATGAGACTTTGGGAAATCCATCAATGCCTTCAGGGCATGCCTCTATTGCATTCAGTGTCGCAACCATTTTAGGTTATCAGTATCCGAAATGGCGGATTCCGCTCTATATTGGTGCTGGACTCGTCAGTTTCTCACGCGTCTATTTAGGACGGCATTATGCATCAGATGTGATAGCCGGCGCAGCAATTGGCACTGCAATGGGAACACTGGTATGGCATAAACGCGTCACGCTCCTGAAATGGGAATTTTAGTGTGACAAAACCCTGGTTCAGCGTTAGTTAAAGGGAGCTGGAACTAAAACACTTGACAATAAAATTCGCGTTGTGTAAAATATAATTGTTATAGGAGGCTGGGATCATGGCTTATAGGAAGGATTGCATCTATTTCCGGTATCAGATTATGAGTGGAATCGGTTTGCTTCTTCTAACGGCTGCATTGTTGACAGGTTGTGCTGTTGCACCAAACCCCTTGATTGAAGTCTACATGGAACCCATTGCAGGACGTTTTAACGCCCAGATTGATCCAGAAACGGGTGCTGCAACTGTCCTAAAAAAGGGAGTTGCTGTTACGATCGAACCGCTTGATGAAATAGAACTCTTTGAACTCACCGAAGATCCGAGAGTGAACCCCTATCTCATCGTCGAGAAAAACGGTGCTGTTGAGCCTATCTACACAGTGTTTGAAATTACAGTCCATAATCGAGATAACCGCCGCGTCCTGGTTGATGACATAGCAGTTGTAATTGATGGAAACGATACGCAATATGTCAATCTATCCAGCGATTACTTTGACACACTCTACGACAACGTGAATCTGTCGCAGAACGATCCTTGGGGGGCAGGTTATCCTTATACCCCCGCTACTTACCATTCCTATTACGGTTACTACCGGTCCTATGTAGATGCTGAGGCATTAGAATGGGGACGAATCGTGATAGAGGATAGCATCTTTGACAGCGGTAAGTTGTTCTCAGGTGCGAAACGAAGTGGCTTTTTAATTTTTGACCGACTACCGAGTGACACGACAGATATCAGAATTATCGTGCCACAAGTTCGGATAATTCATTCAAACGGTAAAGAGGATAGATTGGAATTTAAACTTGATTTTAGGCAAATCTTGCAGACAAATTCTACCCAGACGCGGTAGAATTTGTCTTTGCTTTACATTTTCTACCCAGACGCGGTAGAATTTGTCTTTAGCTTTACATTTAACTAATAACCTTGATAACCTTGCTGAGGTTGATGAAGCGCAGGATTGTCAAACAACGAAGGGAGTATACCTAAAATGCGAAATTGGCTTGTCGGATTACTGGTAGTAGGACTCATATCCATTTGGGGGTGTCAGCCCCAAGACAAGAGTACAGGCCAAACACAAAAAGCACCAAGAGAATTAAAAGTTGCTGTTGCCGCTCCGTTTACAGGCAATGCAGCTGCATTTGGAGAAATGATCCGCCGTGGTGCTGAACTCCGATCAAAAGAGATTAACGATGCTGGTGGAATCAACGGTATGAAGTTGACTCTACTTTTTGAGGATGATGCAGGCAAAGATGCAGAGGCAAGTCTCGTAGCAGAACGCATCGCCAGTGACTTGCAAATCCTTGCAGTCGTTGGACACTTTAACAGTTCCTGTTCGTTGGCGGGTAAACCAATTTACAAGCGGGCTGGTATTGTTGAGTTGTCACCGGGGTCCACAAATGTGACCGTATGTGAGGGAAGCGACTGGACCTTCCGTAACTTGTATCGCGACGATTTCCAAGGGAAATTTATCGCACAATATATTGATAAAATCCTGACAGACCTGAAATCTGTTGCTGTATTTTTTGATAATGACGATTATGGGCGTGGTTTAAGAAACGCATTCGTCGATGAAGCTGAGAAGATCGGACTTAACCTCGTCGCTTCGGAAGCCTACGATAGGGATAATACCGATTTTAAGGCACAACTCACCAGCATTAAAGCCAAAAATCCAGACGCTATTTTCGTCTCTGGACTCTATAGTGAAGCAGGCTTGATTGTCAAACAAGCGCGTGAGGCAGGAATTGAAGCTCAGTTTTTCGGAGCTGATGGTGTGGACTCCCCGGACTTTCTCACAATCGCCGGATCCTCTGCAGAAGGCACTTATTTGACAACGCCTTTTACGTTTGGTGCTGCAGGAGAAGATGCCCTACAGATGGCATCTAATTTTGAGCAACTTCACGGTGTGGCGCCCGATACGTGGGCTGCATTGACCTACGATGCCGTTGGAATGATTGCAGATGCTCTTGAAAAAACCTATAGTCCAGAAGCATCCGTCGCAGATAATCGGAAAGCGATCCGCGACCATTTAGCATCCTTAGATACGCCTGAGGAGGGCTACAAAGGCGTTACGGGGTTAACCTACTTTGATATAAATGGTGATACGGTTAATAAACCGGCTTACGTGAAAATTGTGAAGGATGCCCAATTTGTTGCAGCAGATCAACAACTACTTGAGTTAGATTGATTTTAAAACGGATTTCTCCTTACAGCAACGGATGATGGAGGGCACTGGACACCTCTCTATAACATCAATATCCGAAGAAAGAGTATTATGGCCCAATTTTTAGAGCAAATTATTAACGGATTGGTGCTGGGTGGCATTTATGCGCTTATCGCAGTCGGTTATACCATGGTTTACGGTATTATCCAACTGATTAACTTCGCACATGGCGAAATTTTCATGTTTGGTGCCTATATCGCACTCATGCTTATAACAGTCTTCGGTATACCGTTTTGGATAGCCTTGCCACTTAGTATGATTCTATGTGGAATGTTGGGAATGCTGATTGACTTGGTAGCCTACCGACCCCTGCGGAATGCGCCACGTTTATCAGCATTGATTACGGCAATAGGCATGTCGCTTGCGTTGCAAAACCTCGCGCGAATGATTTGGTCAGCCCGTCCCCGTCAGTTTCCTACCGAAGTCCTTCCAACTATCTTTCTCAGCCAAAATGCGATCCCACTTCCTGGCGGCGCAGCCTTACCTTACCGGGATGTGTTTATTATCCTATTGGCACTTGTTTTAATGATTGCCCTAAACAGGTTAATTTACCTGACTAAAATAGGTAAAGCGATGCGGGCTTGCGCACAAAACCCGGTTGCAGCAAACCTAATGGGTATCAAGACGAACCAAGTGATTGCTATGACATTTATTATCGGTTCTGCCTTAGGAGCGGTCGCAGGTGTGATGGTCGGTTTGCGCGAAGTGGTTACACCAACAATGGGCTACTATAAAGGGGTCGCGGCTTTTGCCGCCGCTGTTCTCGGCGGTATAGGGAACATTACAGGCGCAATGCTCGGCGGTATCATAATCGGATTAGCCGAGGTGTTTGGGGCTGGTTATATCTCATCGGGGTACAGGTTAGCAATTGCCTATATTATTATGATTGCAGTCATTGTTATTCGTCCATCTGGACTGTTTGGCAAATCAACAGGAAATCGCGCTTAGTATGAGAAATCAATTAACACCAAAAAACGTTATCCTTGGCTTACTCGTCTGTTTGCTACCGCTATTGATGTACGGCATAGATGCAATAGCTCTCTACTTGTCCCAGCAAAATATTTACCTCAGCCTACCAAGTGGAGATTATATGCTGCGCATTGTGGTCCGGGCATTACTCTATATGATTCTTGCTATCGGACTAAATATTGTATGCGGATTCACAGGGCTGCTTGATTTAGGCTACGTCGGTTTTTATCTTATCGGCGGCTATACAGCCGGGCTATTGATGGCGCGGCTTGGGGTAACTTATTGGATTGCACTACCTCTCGCTGTCGCTAATGGCGCGTTGTGGGGATTATTACGTGGCGCACCTACTTTGCGACTCACAGGTGATTATTTCGCCATTGTCACATTTGGATTCGCCGAATTACTCTTCCGCATCGTGAAAAACGAACAATGGTTGATTGGTGGTCCGAATGGGTTTGTTCGTGACATTCCACCTCCTACCCTTTTTGGAATGGAATTCAACCAGAACTGGCACAATTACTATCATGTTCTGATCTTACTCATCTTAGTTGTTTTTGTTACCTATCGACTGCAGCATTCGCGTGTCGGTAGAGCATGGGTCGCCATTCGAGAAGATGAACAGGCGGCGGAAAGTATGGGAATTAATGTTGGTCGCTATAAATCACTGGCGTTTGCAGTCAGTGCGGCAATCGGCGGATTAGGTGGAGGCTTCATCGCCCAATTCCAAGTTAACATTAGTGCTCCATTCTTTGAATTCTGGGAATCGATCCTCATTCTCTGTATGGTAGTCCTTGGCGGGATGGGAAGTATAAGAGGAGCAATGATAGGTGCAGCGATTCTCGGATCGTTAGGTGAGGTCCTGAGACCTGGCTTCATTATTCCATATCAATTTGGCGGTGCGCGCTATCTTATTTTTGGGATTATTCTTATCCTCTTAATGCGTTTCCGTCCAGGTGGATTGATACTTAAAAAAGCGTAGAATCGAATACGTGAGAGACTGCTTTTGGGACGTGGGTGCTATTACGTACGCAACTTGCGCGACCATGCCGCAAAGTGCAGGATCTCACAAATAAGCAGAATCAACGCCGCTGCTACAAATAATTGGAAACGTTCTTGATATTCACCGTCTCTACGAATCCTGAATTTCTGCCTTTCCAGTTGTAATAAATCTGTCCTTAACTGGGCAATTCCCACAGTTGCAGGATAATAATTGCCGTTTCCCGCAGTGGCAATTTCTTGCAGGCGAGATTCGTCCAGGGCTGTTAGCACAAGTTGTCCATTGGCATCGCGTTTGTACGGTGTGTTTTCTGTACCAGTCCCCTGCGGAAGCGGAATAGGGACTGACTGAGTAGGATTACCAACGCCAACGCAGTAGATATGCACACCCGCTTCGCTTGCTGCTTTCGCTGCTGATATAGTCTCTTCTCCGTGATCTTCCCCATCTGTAAACAGAATCAGAACTTTCTGTCCTCCAAGATCAGCGTCTATTGCTATTGGATCGTCCTGATCTGAAATTAGTCGATCAGTTGCTGTCTCAATAGCCTTACTAATATGGGTCCCGCTGTGGGTGAGTGTGTCAGCGTTTATCGCCGCTAAGAATTCTCTGAGCGTAGTGGTATCACTCGTCAAAGGACATACCACGAAACTCGCTTCAGCGAAGTAAAGCAAACCGAACCGATCCCCCTCAAGTGCCTCCAAGAGCGCGAAAATCACCGCTTTAGCCTGTGTGAGTCGTCGAACAGATGGGTCATCTTCTGCCAGCATACTCGTTGAAATATCAAGTCCAAGCATAACGTCCAACCTTTCTACAACGGGTTCAGGTGCCGCGCCCCATTGTGGACGCGCAATCGCCAGCGTCAAAAAAAGATAACTCAACAACAGCAATCCTGCTTGGACTTTATGCCGCTGTAGATGCCTCGGATCCACATTGCTGTGGAATCGCAGCAGTGCTTTCCGTTTCCGTTGCAATCCAAAGAGTAGTAACAGAATTAGCGGCGGAACTGCCCATAGGAAGTGAAGAAATTCTGGATGACCAAAACGGAGCCAGTTCATGTTTTCTGATTATTCAGGACTTACGCAATGCCCTCTTTTGTAGCATAACCTGTTAGGTTGTGCCTCTTCGTGCCGAAAATGACCCCCGCACTTAGGTAGCAAGTTGGGTTATTGTACTACAATGAAGATAGGATGGAGTTGCGGGCACGTTCAAACATCTCGATGGCATAATCAAGATGCGCTTTGGATGCAATGTTGAATGAGATACCAAAATTCTTGACTGTCACATTAGGCAAATTGGCTCTGCACTCGACGACTTGAAGTGGCGTGAAATCACCGTGGACATCAAGGCGAAAGTGGGTGGCTCTTCTTGACGGATAAGTGTCAAGCCACCAGTGTCCACCGATAGTCATTCGGAGTTTAGCGATACGAGGTCGGAGTGTTGCACCGCATGTATCAACGTACGCCAAAAATTCATGGACAACTTGTAAGAGATCCTCGTTCGCTTGCAACGTCTCAGTGAACGACGCCAACGTCATGAACTGCTGCGCCGTCGTACGATAAGTCCGCTCTTCTTCCTTGACGAGTGTCCCACCCAGAACAGTTTCGGTGGCGACTAAAATTTCATCTGGCGCGTGATAAGAAAAATAAGAGATATAGGTAAGATCCAGACCCAACGTTCGTAGATATTCTGCCACTTCCAAGACACGAGTGTCAACACCTTCTGAAACAAGGACTAACCGCTGTCGTTGATTGAATGCCGATGGTCGGATATCACCAGGCTCGTATCCAAAGAATTCACTGTGCAGTGCCGTAAGCGATGAGAATTCTTTTCCCTGTTGTTGGCACCATCGATAAGCAAGCTGCTCCAATTCTATGTAAGAGAGTTGGGAAACTCCGGCAGCATATTCAAGAATCTGCGTGATTGCTGTCCGAGAGGGCTTCCCTCGTTTGAGTTCAATAATTACACAATTACCCTGTCGGTCCAGTGCCAGTAGATCGATTTTCTGTTTTGACGTACTAAGCGGAGGTTGCCTGCTGATAACGCAGAGCGGTTCACCAAGGACCAGGGTCGCATCTTTTTCCAGCAAGTCCTCAAAGTCCCGTTCTGCTCCAAAACGTAAAGGTTCCAGTTTTCCGAATTTCCGGTCTTCCCAACGATAAACTTCCATGGTTTTTCGTATTTCTGTGCTACCTCATCCAGTAGTAGCAATGGCTTTGCGTCTATAGATTGGAATTTAGCCAACGGATACGTTCGCGGTATGTTTCCACCTCTGCCGTGATTCTGGCTTGATCCCAGTTGTTTTTTTCACCTAAGAATTGCGCAATTTGAGGGGCAAGGTCAAGTCCTTGTCCTGGAGTCCAACCTATTCGGGTACGTCGCCAGAGAAGATCGTCTAATGTCATCGCCATCTCTCCCCAACAAGCATAGAGAAGCTCTGCCTTTGTGAACGGAAGATATGGTGTTATTGGTTCCGCAAGCGTTAGGTCCTCGCTTATAAAGTCTCGAATCGCCCGATACCCCTCACCATATCGTTTAATAAGGCGTTCCTTGTTAGTGTTTGATTGTAAATCGTGATTTTGACCTGTACTTGATACCTCGCCTACTGCATTAGGCAGTGGTTGAATATCAGTTTTACAGTGACGCCGAACGTTCACAGACTGCGCAAGAAGATTTACCGTTTCTTCCGCCATTTGTCGGTGTGTGGTGAGTTTCCCACCATACAAATACATTACCCCACTTGGACTCTCTGTGATTAAGTGCTCTCTTGAAACAAAATCAGTCTTTGCGAATCCGCGACGATGACGATTCGCTGCGATGAGGGGGCGGCTCCCTGCGTAGGCACCGATGATTATATTATTATTGAGCGTTTTTTCTGGAAAAATTCGCTGCGTTTCTGAGAGTAGATATGCCACCTCATCAGCTGATGGACGAACCGACGATAATTCTTCCTCTGGTGTTGTTTCAGTCGTCCCAACAATGGAGGTGTTGTGAGCACCCGGCAAAATAAAAATGACGCGTGATTTACCACCATGTTGTCTTTCTGACCGTGTGAAGGTTATTAAACCGTACATCCCCGAATCATCTTCTTTGCCACACCTCGGTAAAATGATATGGATGCCTTTGGCATTTTTCGTTACGAGACGCGGAACACCATCGTAACTTGGGTCTTTACGCCATACATGATCACTCCAAGGACCTGTCGCAGATACAATCTTCCGCGCAGAGATTTCAAAACGTTGCCCAGAAGTAACATCTTCAGCCGTTATCTTGTACGTGCGATTGCCACTGTTGCCAGTATCAGGTGGATTGACAAAATCGAGAAATCGGACATAGTTTGAAATAACAGCACCATGCCGGTGGGCGTCCTTGAGTGTCGCGAGCGTTAGCCTCGCGTCGTCAACAGTACTGTCCCAGAGAACAACACAACCTTTTAGGGTGCTCGTGTCAATAGATCCGAGTAGATGCTGAATCTTTTGAGAGTCTCGGATCGCTATCGATTTCTCCGCCCTATCTATTTTAGAGAGGCGATTATAGTAGTGTGCAAAGAGTTGCATGCCAGTCAACGGGTACGGATCGCCTTTGTAACAGAGAAGGGCTAAAGGGATCGATTTAACCAGATTCGGGGCAATACGGCGGAGAATCTCGCGTTCCTGGCGTGACTTCTTGACAAGATCTATGTCGCGTTTAAGGAGGTAGCGAAATCCACCATGAATAAGCTGCGAGGTGGCGCTACTCGTCCCACTCGCAAAATCACTTTGCTCAATTAAGCCTGCTTTGATACCTCCGTTGAGGGCAAGATCGCGAATTACACCCGCTCCGACGATACCACCACCAATAACCAGGACATCCAGCAGTTGGGACTTGAGGATTTTAATATTCTTGGATCGAGTTCGGGCTGAAAATTCTGTCGGCATTTTGTATGTTTAACTTCGGGCACTTATCGTTTATTAGATGACTATGTAAAGAGACCTTGCGAATAGTGCTCAGAATTCCCAATGCAGCACCCGCTACCGGTTTCGTCAACAGTGGTAAAAATATGAGTTCGGAACAAGCTTTTTCAGTGATGGGTAAATCTCCTGCTGTATAGGTTTTAAGCGTCCCACCCGTATTGACGGGACAGAGAGGACCGCGATTGTTCGTATACATATCCAGTCCATGTGTGAAGTACGGTAAGGTGTGGAGGAGTGGATATGGATTGCTATTTGTCGGGAGACTACCTGAAAACAGTGGAACACCATCGCCTACAAGGAGCGGATAAGGATTATTATTTGCCAAGACACCTTCTTGCCGGAGTGCCTCTGCAAATATCGGTGCTGGAAGCCCGTGCATCTCCTCTTTATGGTATCGAGTAGGAAACCCAAAGAATCCTGCTGATTCAGTGCCTTCGTAAGTTTCAACGGGTGAAACACCCGGAATCTCCCGCAGTCCATCGGAGATTTCCTTGATATAGGCACGACGATTCGCGTTGAGTTCGTCAAGTTTTTTTAGTTGGACAGAAGCGATACCAATAGCGAGGGGGTGTGCTCGAAATTTAACACCGAGTCCTATTGGCGGTAGATGGGCATAGCGCAATTCTTCTTCTGACGCTTCGCTTACGGTGCCAGCCGCGCGATTAACCTGACCGAGTAGACAAGCTCGTTCAAAAATGGCTGTGTCGTTGGTTGCAAACATTCCACCTTCACCACCACTGAGCGGTTTGTTACCCTGTAAACTCCATGCGCCCACTTGACCGATACTTCCACACGGAACGCCTTTGTAAGATGCGCCGTGGGCGTGAGAGCAATCTTCGATGACTGCTATGCCTGTCTCCGCGCTGAGTGCCATCAGGGCATCCATATCACACACATTACCCCACAGATGCACTGCCACAATCGCTTTCGTACGTGGTGTAATGCGTTTCCGAACATCAGCAACATCAATGAGCAATGTTCTGGGATCTACTTCACAAAAAACCGGTGTTGCCATCAAGGTCAACGCCGGCGTAATCGAACCCATCCATGTGTACGTGGGGCAGATAACTTCGTCGCCAGGTCCGACCCCAACCCCAAACATCGCACTATGTAGCGCTGCTGTGCCATTAGTAACGCTCAACGCGAATCGAGTCTGGTGGCGTTCACACCAAGTTTGTTCAAATTCCTGAACAGTCGGAGACGCCCCAGAGAGTTCGTTACGCAAGGTCATTTCATAGACAACCTCTGCCTCTTCTTCTGTGATTTGTTTCCATTCGTCTAACTTCGGATAGGGGGCATCAGGGGATTTTTCAAAGACTGGTGTTCCACCTAAGATAGCGGGAAGATCTCTTGGATTAGTCTTAAGATAAGACGATTTTGCGCTGTTCATCTCCATGGAGTTCCTCGGGGTCTCTTTCTCAAACGGCGAATTGTTTTTATAGTGAATTCCATAATTAATTGGACACTTCTTTTGTAGCGCAAACTTTTAGTTTGCGTCCCACTCCTACACGCAAACGAACAGGAATCCGTGCCAAATGTTCACATATTTTCGGGCTTTACTATAATATGGACCTGTGTTATATTTAGAGTGGTGTGTTATAGACTCAATATTAGGCATAATAGCATGTCTTGAAGTCTTTTGTCAAATTTTAGCAGAGAGATTGAAATAATCTTGAACATCCAAAAATCGTTCGCTTCGCTGTTGCAGAACGGAATACCGCAAGCAAGGTATCTATTTGTTAATCATTGTGTACCACCCCTCCTTGCCATCTTTGGATTTTTCCTTTTATGTGGTGTTGTACTCCTGATACAAGGGCAGAGTCCCATAGAGTTCTATAGCATCATCCTTGTTAGTGCCTTTTCAAGTTTTGATGATTTCGGTTATGTCTTGTTTAACGCAACACCCCTTATTTTTACAGGTCTCGCTGTAGCTATTGCCTATAGAAGTGGACTGTTTAATATCGGTTGCGAAGGACAACTCTACAGTGCGGCGTTTGCTGCTGCATGGATAGGCATACACCTGCCCCTCCCCGCCTTTTTATTGATTCCCTTTTGTGTAGGTGGCGCGATGATTGCTGGTGCTGCATGGAGCGCGATACCAGGTTTCTTAAAAGCAAGGTACGGGGCACATGAAGTCATCAATACTATCATGATGAACTTCATCGCGTTTGCCCTTATGAACTACCTTGTTACCGCTGTGTACCAAGAACCCGGGCAGATGATTCCGCAAACCTCTCAGATTTATGAAGCAGCGCGACTTCCACGATTAGGGGCTCTACTGCCAATTCTGCCACACAGCAATCCGCTAAATTTGAGTTTTTTATTTGCCTGTGGATGTGTGGTATTGTGCTATATCTTCCTAACATACACCCGTTGGGGATATGAGCTTCGGTTGTTAGGAAATGCACACGATGTTGCCGCTTATGGTGGAATAAATCCTCAGACTGTGACTGTGTGGGTAATGGCATTAAGCGGGGCAGTTGCCGGGTTAGCCGGGGTCACTGAGGTATTAGGATACCGATATCGGTTTTTGGATAATTTCTCGTCGGGTTGGGGATTCACTGGGATTGCAGTTGCGCTCTTGGGTAGAAATAATCCCTTTGGTATTTTTGCGGCGGCTGTTCTGTTCGGATTATTAAATAAAGTCGCCTTAGATATCGAAATTTTACTGGAAATCCGGCGCGGTATATTCCTGGCAGGACAAGGCATATTGATTATCTGGTTGGTTTGCACGGAAGGTATTTTACGGAAAAAGACATGATTTTTGAATTGATCCCAAGCACTTTGCGAATGGCAACACCCTTAGGATTTGCCTCACTCGCCGGAATTTATTCGGAACGTTCTGGGGTAATTAATCTTGCCCTTGAAGGGATGATGCTTATCGGAGCATTTGGCTATGTTGTCGGAACTCAGGCATCTGGTTCAACGTGGATCGGGCTACTTGCAGGGATGGGGTTCGGGATAATGTTTGCCTTGTTACATGCTGTCGCGACTATTACCTTTCAAGCAGAACAAATTGTCACTGGAATCGCAATCAACATTTTGGCGTTAGGAATCACTGAGTTCCTTGTACCCACGCCTGAACAGGTAGGAGGTCTTCCACACTGGAAGTTACCATTTATCGGTTCCTATAATTTCCTTGTTTATCTGCTCCTAATATTGATGATAGTAAGTCATATTCTCCTGTTTAAAACGCCGTGGGGTTTACGATTGCGTGCTGCCGGCGAATCAACCGAGGCACTTGCAGCGATGAGTCTAAGTCGCTCAAAATGGCAGTACTTGGGTGTTCTGCTAAGCGGAGGCTTAGCAGGTATTGCCGGATGTTTTTTGGCATCGGAAGTCCACTATTTCACAAAAGGTATGACCGCAGGACGAGGCTACCTCGCGCTCGCGGCGGTCATCTTCGGAAACTGGCGCCCCTTAAGTGGTGTCACAGCGTGCTGCCTCTTTGGATTCGCTACTGCTTTGGAACTCGCAAATCGATGGAACATTCCGGTACAACTCCTACACAGTTTACCTTATATCTTAACAATGGTGGTTCTTGCTGGTTTCGTCGGGAAATCACGTCCACCGGCGAGTTTAGGGAAGATTGAGTCATAGATGTCTTTTCGCATTACGAGGAGTTAAGTTTCGCTGCTGTCATCTATAAGTTCATAATCACTGGAATGGCGACTGTAATAACCATAGGATTTAGCCTGTTTCGGATTGATCATATTGCAGAGGACCCCGATGCCTTTCGTCGGAAAGGCGTCCGTCAGATCCCGTAACCCGGCGAGAATGTCAGACCGTCGGGTTTTCGTGATGTCAAATATATAGATAATAGCGTCAACGATGTTTGCCAGAATCATCGGATCAGCCACGGCACGGATTGGTGGTGAGTCAATCACGATCACGTCATACTCCGATTTCGCGAGTTCCAGCCAATGTGTCATCATCTCTGAGTTGAGAAGTTCGATTGGGTTCGGGGGAACTGTTCCACTGGGAACTAAGTGCAAATTAGGGATACCCGTCTGCTTAATTGTTGTGTGTAGTACGTCTTCTCCATTTTCTGAGGTTAGCTGGATGAGTGCTTCGCTCAACCCCGGTTTACGGGTATCAACGCGTACCACAGCGAATTCGGAATTAGGAGTATCTCCTGTGTCTTCGAGATGAAGAAGCTCTTCTCTTGGAAAGGTATTGTGCTGCGAAGGCCTGCGCATATCAGCATCTATGAGTAAAACTCTGTTTCCTCTTTGCGCCAGTGCAACAGCAAGGTTGGAGGAGGTAGTGCTTTTGCCTTCCCCACGGGTCGCACTCGTAACAAGAATTGTTTTCACAGAGGCACCAGGGTTCAGAAATGGAAGTTTCGCTTGTAGCACACGGAATGCTTCTGCTATCCTGGATTGGGGGGCGTCATGCACAATAAGTGGCAGTCGATATGCACGGCGTTTTTTAATCGACGGCAGAACACCAAGGAAACTTGGCGATTCGGGCAACGTATCCAGCTGCCGAACTGCTTCCTCTAATCGGAGATATGTATCTTGGAAGTAATTTTTGGCTACAGCAAACGTCATGCCAAGCAGCATTCCAACGAAAGCACCCAGAGCAAGATTGAGTTTTAGCCGGGGCTTCAGTGGCTCTTCTGGTGCCCGTGCTTCATCCAAAACCTTGATGCTTTCCGTACGCGCTTGGGAGAAAATCTCAGACTCTCGCATTCTTGTTTCTAAAGCGATCACTTGCGCGTTATAGATTTCAACATCTCGCTTGAGTTGATAGAACTTTAATTGGTCAGGCGACCATTCGCGGAGTTCACCAAAATGTGCCGCAATTTGGGCAGTAACTTCTTCTTTCTGTTCCTTAAGGCTAATAAGACCCGCCTGCGCCTCGTTTACCTTCTCTGAGATGACTTGGTAGAGCGGATTGTAAGAAGATGTTGTGCTTTTTATCTGTTTCTCTTCTTTATCAAGCCTTGCCCGTGTTTCCTTAATTTGCTCATCTACAGCGGTGACTTCCGGATGGGTTTCGTCATATTTGCCAAGAAGGGCAGCTCGGTTGATTTCATACTGGTGTAAACTATCTCGCAATTTAGAATGAGACGGGTTCTGGGCGATTGTCTCTGAGATGAGATCCTCTGATAGTTTTTCTAACTCTGACTGGTAGGTGACAAGTTTCAATTCAGCACCTGCTAAGAGATTAATCAATTCGTGTTCTCTAACTTGAAGTGCCAGAATGATTTGTGCTTGCGTCGCACCTTCGGCGTTTAAGGTAATCTCTGGGTGTTCTTGCTGAAAAGCAAATAGTTCCTCTACGGCGTTTGTGAGGTTTTCCTTCGTCTGATTTAGCAGTGTTTGTGGAAACGGTTTTTGCCACCAGTCCATCTGTTCAACGGTTTCTGCTTCGACAACTCCCTGAAATACTGCCGCGATCCTATTAACTAAGTTTTGTGCCCGTTCCGGCGTTCGCTGTTTCACGGTAACCGAAATTGTGTTTCTATCGAGAACTTCTTCAACCTTTAACTGTTCGTCAATAAGAGTCTTGATGAAGAAATCTTCCCACTCAGTAATTGTAAGATCCCCCTGTTCTGTTGCATTCGGATCAAGTTCAATGTTCAGTAAGTTTGCAAGCCATACCAGAGTTCGACCACGATAGACGGGTAGTGGTTCGAGCAAACCCTCTTCTCTGAGTTGCCGGACCGCTGGGGCAACTACAAAGTCTCGCGACTGTAATTGAGCGGCGTAAGCACCTAAAGATCCGCCCTTCAAGAGCCCGGATATAGGTAACTGAGAGAGCAATGTAGCAGGTGGTTGGCTGTCTACCATACGAAGCACTGTTTCGGATTGATAAACCGGCGGTGTAAAGTCTGTTACAAGAAATGCTCCGAGAATGGAAAGTAAGAAAATAAGAAGGACACTCCACTTGTTCCGAAACAGGATCCAAAAGTAGTCCGATAATCGAATTTCTCTAATCTCTTCAGGGTGCCTATTGGTTGTTTCTGGCATCTCTAACCTCAACCTGTGTTTTTTATTCAGGTCTGTCTTCGCGATTCGTTTATCTCGTCAGGATATTGAAAAATAGGTTCACAAATGAAATAGCGGAGTTGATTATTCGCCAATCTAAACGCACCCGTTCACGAACTCTCAGTTGATCTTTCGGGTGTAGATAAATCTCCGACTGCACGAGATCGAAGTTTACCTCTTCTTCTGTTCCATCTGCCCGCGTTAAAAGGCATTTTTTCGGATTCGCTCTATCCTCGTTGAACCCACCTGCCATCACAATAGCTTCTCTTAAAGGCACGGGTTCAGTAATCACATATTGCCCCGGTTTTTCTACTGCACCCGTAACACTTATTTTGGCCTCGGCGAGCGGGATATACAACGTATCGCCCGGGGATAACGTGGCATCAGCACTTTCCACACTCAGATCCACTAAAATGCGTTCTTTGCTGGTAAGGATTTCTGCATTGCGCAGGTCTGCAAAATCAGATTTCGGTCCACCAGCAAGTTTCAACACCTGAATTGCTGACACTTGTGCGGTCGTTATACGATAAACCCCAGGACTGGCTATCTCGCCAATCACGCGCACAGGGCGCTGTTGAAAAATAGGTGAGACGAAGATAGTATCATAATCCTCTAAAGGAATATCAGGACCGCCATCGCTAATAAGCTTCAGGTAATCAATCTCTTTATAAAGTTTTCCATCACGCCAGACAGCAATGTTCGTCAGGTCAGCGACTTCATAATTGATACCTGCTGATGCTAATGCTTGAAGGAGATAAACTTGACCGACCTCAAAGACGTGCAGATTTCCCCGCGCTCGCGGCGTAATTGCACCGAAAACGAGAATCGTACGCTTCGGTTGCATGAGTGTTACAAACACGCGCGCTGTTGGAAGATGTTCTGAAAAGGCAGACTGCATCTGTGCTTCAAGCTCAGAAACGGTGAGACCCGTCGCCTTGATAAGCCCAATAAGCGGATAGGAGACATAGCCGTCTTGTTGAATTGGTACTGGAATTCTGTCTCTACTATACTCTGGATATCCATCAACGGTAACGACGAAACTATCGCCAACTTGCAATTTGTATGTGGACAATTGTTCTGGGACATTTTGATCCTTCGATGTGGTTTCCGTATTGATGGTAGGATTTTCAGCGGGAGGATCTTCAGCAAAAAGCGGCACGGAGAAACAAAGTTGTACAATTAACAGATACAAAGCCAAATCGTTTATGGCAGGTTTTAGAAATCTGCTAATGCCACTCGAAAGCTGTCCGTGGAAAAAAAATATGTTCATAAAAATGTGTTGTTAGCCTTTTACAAAAGGTTTTCGTCTTTCATTCAAATATTTTAGCAGCTATTTGCTGGAGATGCAAAAGAAAATCACGCATATTGTCTATGGGTAACTCTCGTTTTTAGTTACAAACCGCATTGATTTTCTTCAAAAAATATGTAGTTATAACCCAAGTTGCCAGTTTGTAGCATACGGTGAAGTCCATTCGGACTTCATACCCCCCAATAAACACTGATTACGAACCGCTAACAACCAGCCTCTATTATAAAATACCTATTCGTTAAATATAATATAACAAAATACGCTTTCACGGAGAACGCACAATTCCAAGTTCAGAAACCCAGTGAAATCAAGGCTCCAAAAACACCTCCGTGAAGCCTCCGTGAAAACGCCTATTAAAATCCAATTCTGATACACTTAGATTATGTTATTGATTTAACCTGCGGATTTGTGCTAATATAATCTCGTGAACTTAAAAGCACTTTTTGCACAACTTCAAGGCAAACGGGTAATGGTTATTGGTGACATCATCGTGGATGAATATATCTGGGGCGATGTGAACCGAATTTCGCCTGAAGCTCCTGTTCCGGTGTTTGAAATGTCCGCCGAGACAACCGGTTGTGGTGGCGCAGCGAATGTCGCGCAGAATGTTGCGAGTCTTGGTGGAAACGCATCACTTTTCGGGGTCATCGGAGATGACAGAGCAGGTCAAAAGTTAGTCCAGATGGCTACCGAAATGAATTTAGGCATCGCCGGGATCTGTGTTGATTCACAGCGACCGACAAGCACCAAGACCCGTGTAATTGCCCGCGCTGCTTCCTCAACTTCCACCGAGAGAACATGGGAACCAGGGCAGCATCTACTCCGCATTGACAGGGAATCTAAACAAGAAATCTCGACTCGGTTGCGGGAACGCCTTTTGGTCGAGGTGGTTTCTCAATTGCCCGCAAGTGATGCAGTTCTCTTTTCCGACTATGATAAGGGAGTTGTAAATGCTCAACTTATCAAGGAAGTGGTGAAGCAAGCGCACTCTTACGATATCCCTATCATTGTCGATCCAAAGCGTGATAATTTCTGGCATTATGAAGGTGTAACTGCTGCCACACCGAACCATAAAGAAGCCGGTGTTGCTGTCCGTGAAGAAATTATGGATATGAGACAGCTTGTTGCTGTTGGAGAGAGAATTTTAAACCGGTTATCGCTTAAGGCATTATTAATTACGCGTGATGCGGAGGGAATGTCTCTGTTTCAGCGTGGTGCGGATGGCAATCTGCAAGTGAAACATTTACCGTCGCGCTCCAATACCGTAACTGATGTGACGGGGGCAGGGGATACAGTTGTTGCAGTTTTCACACTTGCCCTTGCCGCAGGAGCCGAATTTCAGAGTGCTGCGGTCTTATCGAGCCTTGCAGGTGGGATTGTTGTAGGGAAAATGGGATGTGCAACCGCCACATCGGAGGAACTGCTCCAGGCGATTGAGACTGCACAGATCGCTCCGGCATGTTAGGGAACTATCAAAATGAAAACTGTCTTTCTTGATCGGGATGGTGTTATCAACCGAAATCCTCCCAATATGGGTTACGTCCGGAGATGGACAGAATTCTCCTTCATCCCAAACTCACGCAGAGCAATTCGCGAACTCACACAAAACGGTTATCGTATCTTTGTGATAACCAATCAAGCCGGGATTGGGAGAGGACTTTATTCAGAGGAAAACCTGAAAGATATACATTGTCGGATGGTTACTGAAATTACAGAAGCAGGCGGAGCAATTGAAGCGCTTTACTACTGCCCACATCACCCTGATGCAGGTTGCGAGTGCCGAAAACCGAAACCGGGTATGCTAAAACGCGCTGCGCAAGAACACAATGTTAACCTCTCAAACGCATACTTCATTGGTGATACAACGACAGATATTCAGGCAGGTAAGAGCACCGGGACTGCGACGTTCCTTGTCTTAACCGGACTTGGAGGCGGGAGTTATCATGATTACATTAATGCTGAAAGTCATCGCCATGGAAAGAGAGAAAAGTGCCGTCCTGACAAAATATTCACTAACCTTTATACAGCAACGCGCTGGCTACTAAAAAATGATTCTTAAAAAAATAGAGAACCGCAGTGCTCACGCCGGTGTTATCGGGCTCGGTTATGTTGGATTGCCGCTTATGGTTGCCATTGCGAGCGCCGGGTTCCGAGTTACGGGTATCGATATTTGCCCACAAAGAATAACGCAGCTAAAGCAAGGCATATCTCACGTGCCAGATGTTGCCAATGAAGTGCTTGAATCCTTTATTACATCTGGGCAGATCCAAGTCACAACGGACTACGAAGTGCTTCGTGAATTAGATACAATCAATATCTGTGTGCCGACCCCTTTGAGTGAGAACCGAGCACCGGATATGCAGTTCATCATCGCCGCAGTCCAGCAAGTTGCTCAGTATTTGCACGCCGAACAACTTATTATCCTCGAAAGCACCACCTACCCGGGGGCAACCGAAGAAATCGTCCTGCCAATGCTCAATGCTCGTTTTGAGAGAGGTCCGGATTCTCGCCCCGCGGAAGTAGGGCGCGATTTCTACCTCGCTTTTTCACCCGAACGAATTGAACCGGGAAATAGCACATACTTTTTGGCAAATACCCCCAAAATTATCGGCGGCGTTACAACGCAATGCACCCATATCACCAAAACTTTCTACGAACAGTTTATCAACAAGACGCACACTGTTTCTTCTCCGCGAATGGCAGAAATGGTCAAGTTGTTGGAAAACACGTTCAGGAGTGTCAATATTGGTTTAATCAATGAAGTTGCGCTTATTTGTGACCGGATGGATTTGGATGTATGGGAAGTTATTGACGCCGCTGCAACAAAACCTTTCGGGTTCATGCCATTTTATCCAGGGCCGGGACTCGGTGGTCACTGTATCCCTATTGATCCCCATTATCTTTCTTGGAAAGCCCGGATGTATGAATACCACGCCCGCTTTATTGAACTTGCCAGCGAAATCAACAACGAAATGCCCAAATATGTAGTGGATAAAACCGTTCATGCCTTGAATCTTCAGCGCAAATCTCTTAATGATGCTCGACTTTTAATTTTAGGTGTCGCTTACAAAAAGGACATCGGCGACACTCGCGAATCTCCGGCTCTTGAAGTAATTCGTTTAATTCTTGACAAAAAAGCAAAATTTCTGTATCATGACCCGTACGTGGAGACCTTGTCTCTCAATAAACAGAAAACCTATCGTTCGGAACCGTTGACAGCGGCTTTGGTCCAAAATGTGGATTGTGTCGTCATTCTGACCGATCATAGTGCTATAGATTATAAGTGGCTTGTTGAACATGCACAATTGGTTGTTGACACGCGCAACGCCACACACGCTGTGCAACAGGGACGAGAAAAGATTATCAGAATCTAATTCCCCGCATCTTTTGGAGCCCAATTACCTATGCCAAACCCAAATCTAAAATTAAAAGTACGGCGGGATCAGTTCACGTGGTTTCTGGATCTGCTTTTAGATGAAAGAGAGATCTTCCAATTGAGTGCTTCTGCCAGTATTATTCCGGATTTTGACCGATTGTACGCATTGTCGAAACGGGAGTTGTTGGCAAGTCTAACGGATGCATTTTTGGGCGGAACTGGTGAGCCCAAAAATACTATTGAAAATGGTCGGACTTACACGCCAAAATCTCCAGAAATAAAAAGAGATACCTCAGTAGAGGAACTCGCAAGCCAGTTTTTTACTCAAAAGGCGCAAGCAGCGATCTCCCGAGTCGGATACATGGAAGTCTCCGAAATCGAAACGTTTTTTAAAACATCCGAAGTACTCATTGAAGCCGGGGACTTTGCCGAAATTGTTTGGGCACTCTTAACTGACCAACGCAGAGAAGTTGTTGAACACGGGTACAAACTGCTTAACAGAACTTACGAATCATTAGAAGGACCGCATGTAAACGGGCGAGAAACGCTATCAAATACAGAACAATTGTCAGAAATTCATCAACAATATGCCTACGATTCAGAAGATGGACAACAACACGGAGAGAGTCCTATTCAAGCAATTGAGCAGCTTGAACAACAATTGGCAAATTCCAAGGCAAATTATACCTCTCTTGAGCAAGAACACAGCAGACTGGATCAACAGCGGACCTTTTTATTAGAAGAAAATAAAGGGTTGAAAAGTGAGGCAGATGCTTGTAACGAAAACAACAAGCGTTTAGAAAATCTTGAAGAGGAAAATCGCATTCTCCGTGAACAAGTAGCACAGTATGTACAAGACACAGAGGAGCTTCAGCAACTTGCTGAGGAGCGCGAACTACTCATCGTGGAAAAAGAGCAATTGGCGGAAAAGCTAAGAGAGTATGAACAAGTCAAAGCAGCCAAGGAGACTTTTACTACCGATCTCAAATTGGTTGAGGAGGCAGTCTACAAGGGACACCAAGGCCTCGAAGATTTTCAAAGAAGTTTAGATAATCATTTTGATGCCTTAGAAAATTGCCATCAAGCGGCAAGAGGTGCCCTGAACCAGATTCGCCAAACCCTTGCTTATCTGGATTCACAGCGTGTTACTGAGGGAGAAAGACCTTACAGTATAACATCGGAGCAACCGCGCGTCGGGGTTTTCGTCGATGTGCAGAATATGTTTTATGCCGCCAAAGACCGGTTTGGACGTAGGGTCGATTATATCAAACTTCTTGACCTGATAGTTGGACCGCGATACCTCATGGTCGCTTACGCCTATGTAGTCCAAATACCCGAAATCAATCAATCCAGTTTTCTCTCACTTCTTGAACACAACGGGTATACGATTAAGAGCAAAGATTTGCGCTTGCGGGGCGACGGTTCAGCAAAAGGTGATTGGGATGTCGGTATTGCTGTAGATGTTGTTTCAATGCTTGGATCATTAGATGTTGTCATTTTAGCAAGTGGCGATGGTGATTTTTGTCCGCTCGCAGAACTTATCAAGCAACAGGATAAACGGGTAGAGGTGGTAGCTTTCGAGCACAATACTTCTATGGACTTACAACAAATCGCAGACCAGTTTTTTCCAATCGGGGATGAATTGCTTATCTAAACTCAAAAACGCCTCACGAACACAACTCGCTCTATAAAATGACTCATCTTCTTCAGCCTATCTGTTGTGCTGTTGGCACGTCTTCAAACCGGGATTCTTTTCTACGGTCCTGGTCATGTCTTGCTCTTACAATCCTTTCCGTACTCACTATAATAAATTTAGCGACTGCGGAATGGACCTCTTCGCCAACACAAAACCTACCGTTATGCACAGCACAGAACGAACAACATTTCCCTGTTCTTATTGCCGATGGAGACAGCGGGGCTATCGTGGCGTGGAGTGATGCGCGTAACGCAAATCGCGATATTTTTACGCAGCGCGTTAACGCTATAGGTGATATGCTCTGGAAACCAGACGGCATCCCGATCTGCGATCTGCCTTCATCGCAGAGTTGGCCACTGATTGTCAATGACATGAACGGTGGTGCTATTCTTGTTTGGGGTGATACCCGACATGGCAATCAAGATAGCTATACACAGCGGATTGATGCTGACGGCAACAAACTTTGGGATTCGGAAGGTGTTCCCGTTTGTACACATCCAACACTACAAGACGACGTCAACGCTATCGCCGATGGAAAAGGTGGTGTAATCGTCGTATGGGAGGATTGGCGAAACGGGAATCAAGATATTTATGCCCAGAGAATTGACGCCACTGGAAAACCTTTATGGGAGATGAATGGTGTCCCGGTTTATAACGGCGATGGTGATCAGTATGATCCTGTTCTTATCGCCGATGGAGAAGGCGGTGCTATTTTCGCATGGTGGGACATTAGTACCCCGGATTGGAATATCTTCGCACAGCGACTCTCAGCAGAGGGAGTGCCTATGTGGCATTCTAATGCTGATGCAGAGAATAGTCCTATCCCTCTCTGCACAGCAGTAGGCAACCAAGGCGCACCTGTTGCTGTTAGCGATGAAAAAGGTGGTGTATTCTTTGTTTGGTCGGATTACCGCAATGATCCTCAGTTGTATACAAGGGCTCAGTTATACGCACAACATATAACCGCTCAGGGAGAGGCGTTGTGGGAAAAGGACGGTATTCCTGTCTGTGAATTGCAGGTTAATCAGCAGCAGCCGCACTGCATCCCAGATGGAAATGGAGGGTTCATTGTTGTCTGGTGGGATGAACGAAATATTTTCGCTGACATCTATGCCCAACGGATTGACGCAAGCGGTAGGCCCTTATGGGGTAGTGAAGATACTGACTCGCGAGACGGTATCCCGGTATGCACTGAAGCAGGTGTCCAGCGACTCCCTCAACTTGTTCCTACCGATGATATGGGAGTTATCGTCTATTGGCTCGACTATCGAGAGGATTTCGCTGATTCAACCGAGGACGCAATCTATGCACAACGCCTTGATGCTAATGGCAACCCGGTTTGGGAAATTGATGGTATCCCTGTCTGCAGTGCTCCAAAAGAGCAAATTAGTCCCCAAGCCGTATCTACAGGCAACAACGCAGCAATTGTCGTCTGGAGCGATGCACGTGGCACAGATTATGATATATATATCCAACGCGTTCCGTAGCGGATAAGGAGAATTTTTATGGCAAAACGCACGCAGCTTTCCCCAGCAAAACGGGCAATTATTATCGGAATGGATGGGGCAAGCATGGAACTGGTTAAAAATATGATTGATTGGGGACATACCCCTAATATGGCGACACTCCTGCAGAACGGGGTCTACCGACCGATGATTGGTGTGTTTCCAACCTTGACGCCACCGGGATGGACAGCACTCTCTACCGGTTCATGGCCCGGCACGCATCGGGTAATGGACTTTAACATTCGCGCACTCGGAGAGCGTCTTGATAAAACAACGTGGGGAATTAACACAGGATTGTGCCAATCTGAATATTTCTGGAACCTTGTAGAGCGGGCAGGTGGAAAACCGATTTTGGTGAAATGGGAAATGTCCTGGCCCCCCACTGTGAAAACAGGTATTCAGGTCGAAGGCACAGGACCCGGAGTCTCGAATCACCATCAGATTGCAGGTTATCACCTCTTTGTCGGCGGAAAGTGGGCACCTCGTCCTATCGGTGGACAGCGCGACCCGGAGACACTTGATCCAAGCGCATTGCAGACAGTTCGAAACGTTGATCCGGTGAGCATTGAACCTATCGAAAATCGCTGTTGGGATGCTTTACCAGATTCCGCCGAGCCGGTGCGAGAGGTTGAACTCACTATCAGACCTTTGGCGCGTGGCAGGGAAGACGTGATGCCTTCAGTCTATTCCCAAAGTGAAGCCTCCGACGAAACCCGTATTCCAAAACCGTTTTATGGGTTGATTTACGCCTCTGGAGATAACGGCTATGACCGAGTACGGGTTTGTAAAACCCGCTCTGGAGAGGATGCTGTTGCTGATCTCGGTGTTGGGGAGTGGAGCGAGTGGTGGTTGGATACATTTGAAATTGATGGGAACAGCGTGGAAGGTTACGTCCGAATGAAACTCGTGACGCTCACACCGGCAGCTGATGCTTTTGAACTTTTTGTACCACAGATTTGGCCCAGAACAGGATACACAGTACCAGATACGATTGCCGCCACGATTGATAAGGAAATCGGATCATTTCTTCAAAATCCGGCTCGCGATGCGCTCGGACAAATGGATGACGATACCTATTTTGAAGTGTTAGACTATCACCACCAACGTCTCGCTGATGTCGCGACACACCTTGCAGCAAACAACGACTGGGATGTCCTGATGGTGGAGAGTCATGCCCCGGACTACGCCAGTCATTTCTTCCTGAGTCAAGCAGATGAAATCAGTGGTGCTGCCCCTGAAACAATTCACCGATGTCTTGAAGGTCTACGGCGAACCTACGAATCTGTAGATCGGATGATTGGGCGCGTGGTGGAACAGGCAGATGAAGATACTGTTGTTCTTATTTGTTCGGATCACGGCGGCACACCCAACCAATTTCGTGCTGTAGACATTGAACAGGTCTTGGAAGAGACAGGGTTCATCGTTAAGGATGCGAATGGAGCGATAGACTGGACGAAAACGCGGGCAGTCAATGTCGGGTTGGTACATATCTTCATTAACTTAGCCGGACGTGAACCGAATGGGATCGTTGCCCCTGAGGACTATGAAGCAACGCAACGTGAGCTTATCGCAGCCTTGCATACCTATAAGGACGCAGAGACAGGACGACACCCGTTTACATTAGCCGTCACTCGTGCTGATGCAGAGATGTTCAACCTACATAGCGATTTAGTAGGAGATGTCGTCTATGCACTGCAACCCGAATTCGATGGCGCACACGGCAAGCAGCTACCTTCCGTGAGTTTCGGTATCGGCGGCCAGCACTCTACATTTATTTTATCAGGGGCTGGTGTCCGGCAAGGGCTCGCTTTGCAAGGGCAGGTTCGTGTCGTTGATGTCGCACCAACCCTCTGTTATCTGTTAGGGCTTCCGATGCCTGACAAAGTCGAGGGCGGTGTCGTTTATGAGGCACTAACAGATCCGAATTGGCATTTAACCCAACTTGCCAGTTTAGAGTAAACACAATAGGTGCGCGTTTTACGAGCGAGCACCTATTCCACATACCTCGCGCAATTTTTCCAGGGAGTATGTATTAATAACCTCGGATTTTGTTAACCACCCGCGACGCGCAACATTTAATCCGGATTTACGACGCGCCAGCAGTCTGATGTCGTGAGCATCCGTGTTGACTGCTAATAACACCCCCGCATTTTTTGCCATCCGTACAAATTGAGGGTCCAAATCTAATCGGCTCGGCGATCCATTAATCTCCAAGACTGTGTTGTTTTCTACCGCAGCTTCGATGATCTCTTCAATATTCAGCGGATACATCGGTCTACGTCCGAGCAGTCTACCTGTAGGGTGACCAATGATGTTAACGAATGGATTTTCAATCGCGCGAATAATCCGCTTGGTCATCTCTGCTTCGGTTAGTGTGAAATTGCTATGAACGCTTGCGACAACAAGGTCGAGTTGGGCTAAAATCTCATCAGGGAAATCCAATTCGCCATACCGCCGGATATCTACCTCAGAACCAGCAAAAACTTTAATACCTTCGATCTTTTCATCTAATTCACGAACTTGTGCTACCTGTTGGAGGAGTCGCTGCCGATCTAAACCATTCGCGACAGTGGACGAGACAGAGTGATCAGTGATAGCAAAGTATTCCAAACCTTCTACTTTCGCCGCCTCCACCATATCCTGAAGTGTATGTCTTCCGTCACTCCAGTTTGTGTGTGCATGCAGGTCTCCCCGTAAATCCGTGAATTCAACGAGGTCGGGCAAGGTATTATCTTTTGCTGCTGCAACTGATGTTTCGTCCTGTCGGAGTTCCGGCGGGATATAGGAGATTCCAAATTTTTTGTAAATTTCTGTTTCTGTTAGATCGCCTATTGCATTGAATGCAGTTTTTGATCCTGATGCCTTTGGAAATACTGCTGCAAGGTGTTCATCTGTCGCTGTTGTTAAGAAGAGAGTTGACTCATAAGTGCCAGCAACGCAGAGATAGATAGACACTGGAAACTCTCCCTGAATACAGAATTGAATGGCAGGGAGTGTGTCGCGTACATCACCTGTCGGTTCACCTTGACTCTTTTCAACAGGAATCCTGCTATCTGTGTCATAGATATACTGAATTTGATTTGTTGTTTTGAAAATTATTGGGGAACGTGAATTTTCTATGGAATGTGATGGATTAAATTGAAGTTGCGAAAACAATTCAAGTAACGATTGCAAGGGCGGAGATACTGTCCGGTCTTCAAATTGGAATACTGTTTTATCCTCGCATTCAATGACGAGTTCTATACTTTGACACACCTCTTCACGCCTACGTAAATCTCCTGTAAATTCGGGTTCGCGTTTTATCCATCCTTCTTTTACAAATTGTCCTAAACGCTCGACAATCCCCTCCGCGATCGGCAAAACGTTCCATAAGGGACGTTTATTTCTTTGTTCCATGTGAAACGCTAAACTCTCAGTTATCATTCGGAGCGTTTTACGTCCGATCCCTTTTATGCCACTAAGCTTTCCGCTTTCCAGCAACTCCTGAAGATCCTCAATATTTCTAACATCGAAGTCGTGATAGAATCTACTGGCTGTCTTAATACCGATTCCTCGGAGTTCCAGCAGTTCAAGGATACCTGTCCCTGTTTCTGCTACCAATTCATCATAGAATTTGCAGCGTCCTGTTTCGAGCATTTCAACCGTTTTGTCTTGGATGGCTTTCCCGATGCCAGGTGTAGCGCGGAGCTGCTCTAATGCTGTTTTGTTGTATGCTGGTGTGTTTTGTTGAGTGGACTTGGCAGTCAATTCGTGTGGAAATTCCTCAATTATATCGGATGCTCGTTCGTAAATACGTGCGCGAAATGTATCGTCACCACGGATTTGTAGGAGATATCCGATAGCTCTGAATACAGCACTGATATCACGATTCGTCATTGCAGTAACCTCCGTTAAGCGCGATGTTACACGTATTTCCGTTGCGTAGTGAAACCCACGAAGAGTCCGATTAACATGCCACCCATGACAACCGAGATGAGTTGATAAATATTAAGGAAATTGATTGCGCCTAATTGAGCTCTGAATACATGAAACATTCCGTAGAAGCAGCAGAGTCCGCACAGGGCGCCGAGCCCGCCAAGGAAAAATCCGTGGAAGACAAAGGGGGAGAGGAGATAGTGTCGAGGCATACCAAGGAACTTCATAAGAATAATCTCTTCAGCACGCACAGCCGCTGTTTTTTTGATAAGAGAACCAATAATCAACCAAACAACGATGACTGCTATTCCCATACCGATGAAAACCGTTCGCTCTGAGTTACGCAACTTATCGTTTAACTGTCCCTGGCCTGTTAGTGATACATCCTCAATTTCATCGTAGGCTTTCATGTCTAAAGCAATCTGCTCTAATGCTTGGCGTGTTGCCAGCTCTTCGTCTACGTAAATGTTAAGAGATGCTGGAAATGGATTGACGCCTTTTGTTTCTGCAAACGCCTCTTTAATCAAAATCCCCAAATCGCGGAACTCGGTCTCACCGCGAGCGAAATTTTCTGCCTTGGATGTGTAGTCCGCAGCAAGAATCTGTCCACTTTTTTCTATTTGACTGAGCAGTTTACGTCCTTCTGGTTCGTCCACGCTATCTTTTAGGAAGGCTACAAGGGTAGGAGCGTGGCTTTTAAATTCAGAACTTTCTGATATAGATGAGTGGTTTAGCAGCAGAGCCGCAAGGAGAGTCGCAACGAACGCAAGCCCTACGATGCTCATAATATTGGAGGTGCCAGCACACGAAATATGAGATATGGCATTTTGAAAGCGGTAGCGCATTTTTTTCCCATTTTTCTCTGTTAACCAAAATGAAACGAGGCGATGAGAGGTACAATGGTATCGCTCTACATCTCAGATGGACGGGGACGACGGATCCCAATGAATGGCACCATCCCTCAGTTCTATAATCCGTTTATTACATTTCTCGGCGAGTTTTCGGTCGGCTGTGGCAACAAATATAGTCATACCTTGGAAGTTAAGCGCATCGAGAAGTGCCATTATCTCAAGTGAAAGCCGTAAATCTAAGCCTTCTGTCGGGCCGTCGGCAAGGAGTAATAAAGGTTTGTTGATAATGGCTCGCGCAATAGCAAGTTTGCGACGTTCGTTGCCAGATATTTCTGCTGGGCGCGCATTCTGATGGTGACTCAACCCCATTTGATGGAGCAGCTCGTTCACATTATCCTGCAGCAGCCGGGGTGCCGTACCTATCAGTTTTTGGGGGAGTGCCAAATTTTCCTTTACTGTTTTGTCCGCTAATAACTTGAAGTCTTGAAAAACCAGACCTATCTTCTGCCGAAAATATGGAAGGTTTATCTTATTCAATTCAGCAAGTTGTTGTCCAGCTACGCTCAGGTCACCCCCTATAGGCACTAAGTCAGCGTATAGTAGGCGTAGTAGGGTCGTCTTGCCCGAACCGCTCGGACCGACAAGGAATACAAACTCACCACGCTCAACGCGAAAGCTCACTTTTTCCAGCACACTAAGCTCGTCGTAACTGAAACTAATCTGGTGTACCTGTATCATTTCACAAGCTTTCCAATAGGTTAAAACGTGGTTTAAAACCGGATCTAAAGTAAGAACCAAGAAATGCCATTATGCTGTTTTTGTATATTGGCATTCTGATGAGAGACAGTTGATAGAGGTATTCACGGTTTCACTACCTCTCGCTTTTTTTCTTTTCTCAACCAAGAATGGAGCGTGACATTCTGGGCAAGGTTCTGGAACGGGTTTATCCCACGTTGAGAACTCACACTTCGGATAATTGCTACACCCGTAAAAAATTTTGCCACGGCGGCTGCGACGTTCACCCAGATAGCCATCACAATTGGATTCTGGACAGTCAATACCTATTGAGATTGGCTTCGCATTTTTGCATTTAGGATAACCGCTACATGACAAAAATTTACCACCAGCACGGCTTGTTCTAATAATCATCGGCTTCCCGCACTTGTCACACGCAGTGTCGGTTGGCTCAGGTTCGGCAGCAGGCACTTCATCTGTGGTTAACGGTTTGATGTTCTTACACTCTGGATAGTTCGCACATCCAAGGAACCGTCCATATCTACCCCATTTAACGATCATGTTCCCACCACACTTATCACACGATTCGCCGGACTCCTCTTCCAATTCTCTGCGGGCTTCATACATTTTGTCAGGTGCTTCTTTCAGGGCAATTTGAAAAGGCGGATAAAATTCCCCTAAGGTTTGCGACCACTTGACTTTACCCTCTGCAATGATATCGAGTTGTTCCTCCATTTTTGCTGTGAATGCAACATCAACAATATTGGGGAAACCGTGAATGAGAAGGTGGTTAACGAGTCTACCAACATCCGTAGGTAAGAGCTGTCTACGCTCTTTGGTTGCATAGCCTCGGTCCTGAATGGTTGACAGAATGGAGGCGTAGGTACTCGGGCGCCCGATCTCTTTTGCTTCCAGCATCTTGACGAGGGTTGCTTCGTTGTATCTCGGTGGTGGCTGCGTAAAATGTTGCTTCGGTTCTAATTTGCGTAGATTAAGTGTGTCCCCTTCTTTAATTGTGGGTAAGTTGATGTTCTCTTCATTAGATTCGCTTTCATTGGTGGCGATGTCATCCTTACCTTCCATATAAATACGCCTGAATCCATTAAACTTGATAACTGAACCAGTGGCTCGGAAGAGGTAATTATCTGCTTTGATGTCGATTGTTGTCGCGTCAAAAACAGCAGGTTTCATTTGACTCGCTATGAACCGCTTCCAAATCAAGTCGTAGAGACGATACTGTTCGCTGCTCAAATAAGGTTTCAATTCTGCCAGAGTTCGCAAGGGGACAGTGGGACGAATGGCCTCGTGGGCATCTTGTGCTCCCTTTTTGCTTCGATAAGTAACCGAACGGGCAGGTAGATATTCTTCACCGTATGTTGTTTTAATGTAGTTTCGTGCTGCTTGAACTGCATCTTGGGCGACACGCGTCGAATCGGTACGCATATAGGTGATAAGACCAACCGAACCTTCACTTCCGATCTCTAATCCCTCGTAAAGCTGTTGAGCAATAAACATCGTCTGTTTAGCAGCGAACCGAAGTTTACGAGATGCCTCTTGTTGCAGGGTACTTGTGATAAACGGTGGGACTGGTCTCTGCTTGCGTTCCCGTTTTTCGACTTTTTCCACAACATAGTTCTTGGTCTTTGCGTCTGCAGCGAGTGCTTTGGCACGCGTCTCATCGATGCGGAACCCGTAATTATTGATTTCTCCTCTCTTACTACCAATTTTATATAATTTCGCGGGAAAAAGATGTTCAACATCAACTGGTGTCAGCGTTGCCGTGAGTGTCCAGTACTCTTTCGGTTCAAATGCTTCAATTGCTGCTTCACGTTCACAGATAAGTCGTACTGCGACCGATTGAACTCTTCCAGCACTGAGACCCGGTTTAACGCTCCGCCACAAAATAGGACTAATCTGGTATCCGACAAGTCTATCCAGGACCCGTCGTGCCTGTTGCGCGTCGACGAGCGACATATCAATCTCACCCGGACTTTTGATCGCACTTAAAATTGCACTCTTAGTGATTTCGTTATAGGTTATCCGATAGATAGGTTTTTTGGTTTTCTTTAGTTCTTCGGCAAGATGCCAGCAGATAGCTTCGCCTTCTCGATCAGGATCAGCAGCAAGATAGATATTGTCTACCTTACGTGCTTCGCTTTGGAGGGATTTCACAACCTTGCCTTTCCCACGGATGAGGACATATTTCGGTGCGAAGGCGTTCTCAATATCAACTCCGAGTTCTTTCGTGGGTAAATCGCGAATATGTCCTACGGAAGATTCAACGATATAATCTCTACCTAAAATCTTTTTGATGGTTTTTGCTTTCGCTGGCGATTCAACAACGACGAGTGACTTCGGCATGTGTTGTTCCTATTCTCATATATTGACAGAGGCAGAGGTGATTATTTAGTGAATGTCTGCCTTCGATTTGGTGGCAGCAGTTTCCGTCAACGGTGCAATTGAGTAAGGCGTGATATATTAGCGCATATATTTTCAACAACACGCAATTTTTTTCATACTTACGCACTTTTAGTAACGAAGAATACTGCTAATAGTTTCATATCGCATTTATTAGTCGGCTAAAATATGGGCATCCATCCTGTTTCTCGGATACGGAAAGAAAAGGGACGATGGTTTCGCGCGTTAGGACGCAAAAGCAATCAGATCGGTAAGCATCTGGTGCATATTTGCGCGATGGACGATAGAATCAATAAACCCATGTTCGAGTAACGATTCTGCTTTCTGGAAGTTTTCGGGCAATTCTTCGCGGAGGCTCGCAACGGCTAATGGACCTGCAAATCCGATACGTGCCCCGGGTTCGGCGATAATCACATCTCCCAGTGAGGTGTAACTGGCAGTAGCCCCACCAAAAGTTGGGTCGGTGACAACAGAAATATAAAAGACCCCTGCTTTGGCATACTCAACACAAGCAGCGGCAGTTTTCGCCATTTGCATCAAAGCGAGTGTGCCTTCCTGCATCCGCATTCCACCGCTCACGGAAACAATCACTAACGGCAATTTCTTTTTAAGGGCGCGTTCAATACATCGGCTAACTTTTTCACCGATAACTGAACCGCACGTTCCCCCAATGAAACCGACATCACCGATGGCTATAGCAGTCGGATAACCGCCGATCTTAGCTATGCCAGAGAGCATCTCGGATCTAAGGCCCGTTTTCGCGACATCTCTCTCCAGTTTTTCTGGATATTCTGGGAATTCTAATGAATCGATAGAGTAAAGGTTTGCATCGTATTCCTCAAAGCTATCCGCATCTACGATGAGGTCAAGTCTCTCATGAGCACTCATATAGTGGTGGTGATCACAGTGTGGGCAAACTTTGAGGTTTTTAGCGAATACCTGTGCTACAATTTCTGTGTTGCAATTTCTACATGTGACTGTTTTTAAAGTTTTGGGCATTTTTTTAATTGATAGGCGCGCTCAGAAAGCGCGCCTCTTGAAAACTGGCGAAGTTTTAACCTCGCCAGTTAAACAAATATCCTATAAACTTTGGTCTTAAATTTACCTTAACGTCCTGCTTTAAGGCGACCCCAGGTTGTCGAGAGTTTTCCAGTTGCTTCAACAGAGAGAGCATCCACGCCCTGCTCCATAAAAGTATTGATTTCATCCTCGCTGAGTGCACGGTTCCAGAGGCGAACTTCATCGATTATTCCAGCGAAAACATAGTTAAGGCGTTCGCAATCCTGTCCAATCCGCCACGGATCATCGTTGGCTTTGAGTTTGCCAGGGACATCCCCTTCCACTTCCTCGTTGCCATCAATGTAGATTTTGCCTTTCTTCGTGTCGTTGGTGAAAGCAATGTGGATAAATTTCTTAGTATCGGGCAGAGCCGTTGAAATATCGTTGCGGCCGGCTTCCGTTTCAAAGCGGAGTTTGAAAGTGCCACCTTCACTAAACAGCCCATATTGAACCCTGCCACCGCAGCCACCATGAACAGATTTACCAACGATTTGGCGTGTGCCATTCCAATGCTCGGCGTTAACCCACGCCATAAACGTCATTTCATCCACGTTGAGTTTGGCGGTACTTTCAACAGTAACAAAAACGTCGCTACCTTCACCGCCAAATTCCAACGCCTTTCCAAATTTTCCGTCAACCCATTCAGGATTGTCAATCTCCCCCTCGTGTCCGTTTCCGCTGAGATCCTCAGCTTTGGCACCTTTCCCTTCATCATAAGGGTGGTATAGCACTAAACCATCCAGAAATTCTTCTGGACCGATAGACATAGCAAATGGAGTTAGCATCAAAAGCAACACAACGGATAAACAAATAGTCAATTTCATGGTCAGAATTTCCTCCTTATAGGTAAAGATAAAGTATTGTAGCAAACGTCAAACATATCTGTCAAGAAAAAATGGTAGTTCTATTGTGATAGGAGCGACATCCGACTCGCGATATGTTAGATTACTGTCCCTATACGAGTGGACTTCGTTAGTTATGGATTCCTACCGAAAACTGACAACCAACAACCGATTTATATATCAAGCATCCAAGCCGAGCTGATCGCTCAGTTCCATTAGACGCTTGTTGATTCCTGTTTTGTCGATGCGATTTTCATCTACGAACTCTTGGTAGGGTGGTAGCAGTGACTCTGGGATCATTATCCGAGAATTGGCTTCTCGCAGTGCTAATAGCCCCATAAAAAGCTGCATCTCCGATGAGTATGCAGGTATAAAATCATCTAAGGCTTGACGCAGATCGGTTTCCGTGAAATGCTGGCGTTGATTATGTCTCCCAATGTTATATGCGCGTTGAACAATTAGGAAGAGATCGCGCCAAGTCAATCCGTCCGTATCTGGACCCCCGACGAGTGCTCGGAAGTTAATCTCGTTTTCAGTTTGTCCTTGGCAAAATATCCTTAAAATTTCCATTCTGCCTTCAGCAATTGGCGGCAACATGACGAATTTAGTATCGAAGATACCATACTGACGGAAGATCTGCGGCATCAGATCCGGACGGTGCGATGCACCAACCCATATCACTCTACCGTGCAGTAATGGATCACTGATGGCGTTCACAAGGCTTTGGGGAAACGGCTGCTGTTCCTCTGGATGCATGCTGGTGTGTGGTGATGCTTGTTCAATTTCATCAATAAAGACAACTACGGGTGAAATTCCGCGGATAAAGCTGATAGCAGCATTCAGATTTCGCTCATAGGAATTCCCATTCTCATTGATGTTAACGGTCACCTCGCCCACTTGACTGGCGTAGCGGAGTTGGACAAACGTCATATTTGCTTCGCCAGCGAGCAATTGCGCCGCGTAAATCTTACTGGTACCGGGCGGACCCAGGAAAAGGATACCACGTGGTACCCGCCGTAGATCCCCATTTTTCATACCTTCCGCAATATCCCTGATTGTCCACATTACATACCAACTGTCAGCATCGGAATTTGTGTGGGTTTCACCGAGTTCAAGAACACCGTGACTGAAGGCTCTAATGCTCTCGCGTTTGTATCTCACCAGTGGTTCGCCACCTGCTTTCTCCTCCACAGATTCTGCTTGCCGCACAACATCGTGAATGCCGAAAAGGTTGAGTCCTATGGTATCACGTGCCAAGATTTCCCTGTCACGATCGCCCCCGAGGGTTTTACGCATCTGTGATGAATCGGTCGAAATGGCATGTAGATGTTCAATAAAGTGGTGCCGTTGGGCATAGTCTGGAAATGAGATTTCTATCACAGGAATCTCGGGATTGACGGTAAGGCTTGGATGAATATCAAATCTATTTTGGGTGAGGAGTAGAATGACGTGTCCACGTCTTCGGATCTCTAAGTCGGAAGCCCAATTCTGGACCCGACTGAAAAAGCGGTGTAGATCGTAGTTGATCCCGCTGCTCAAAGAAGGATCGTTCGGTGCCAACTGCTCCAGAAAATTGATAACTAACCCAACTTTGGCTCTACCTTGCTGCAAGAGATTGTTTAATTGTTCTTGTAATTCTTCCGAAGGATCAGGTTCGACATTTATAAACGGATCTTCGTGAAGTTTATCGATTGCCAAGTTAGCATTAATTCTGGGACGTTCGGTCTCCGGTGCTTCTTCCTGCTCTGCAGGGATAAGTTTTAACATCTTCTGCGTGTTCTGCCACCGCTCAATATTTGGCCAAATGATCCCCTGTGATGTGTTATATCCGAGAACAAGATCACAGCCTAATGCATTGAGCTGCTCCATGAGATAGTCGAAAGCGGGTAAGTAGCCGTAAACATCGTCATACAAGAGATCCTGTACGTTAAAATGGAGCAGAAATTCGTGTGCGGAACCTGCATTGTGGTGTCTTTTTATCTGTTCCCAAAACATACTGTGCTCCGAGATGGGATGTCAATTTTTTCTGGTGGATGTTGGGGAGGTAGGATGGGGAAGAGAGTGGCGCGCTCAGAAAGCGCGCCTACACTGTTTTAACGATCGGTCTTAATATTGCCCCATGTGGTGGCTAATTTCGCACGAGGATCGACAGGTGTGAGCAAACCTTGCGCCATAACGATTTCATCGGTGCTCAAAGCGCGGTTCCAAAGACGCACCTCGTCTATCGCACCGGCGAAAACATAGTTAAGGCGTTCACAATCCTGACCGATTCGCCACGGATCGTCATTTGCCCTCAGCGGACCTGGTACATCGCCTTCCGCAACGGATTCACCATTAATGTAGATCATCCCTTTTTCACCATCATTGGTGAAGGCAATATTGAGCCACTCACCGGTTGCTGGAAGATCGGTCGCGATGTCGGCTCTACCACCTTCGGTCTCAAAGCGCAGTTTGAAGGTGCCACCTTCGCTAAACAGACCGTATTGTGTTCTTCCCGCGCAGCCACCATGAACAGATTTACCAACAATTTGGCGTGTGCCGTCCCAATGATCGGCGTTAATCCACGCCATAAACGTGCACTCGTTCACGTTCAATGTATCTGTGCTCTCAACGGTGACATAAGCGTCGCTGCCTTCACCGCCAAAGCGAAGTGCTCCCCCGAATTTTCCAGAATCCCAATCCGGATTAGAAATTTCACCATCGTGACCATTTCCGCTTGCGTCTGCAGCGGTTGTACCTTGCCCTTCATCGTACGTGTGATGTAGGATAAGTCCCTCTTTAAGATCCGCTGAGACGAACGGTGTGAACAACATCGACAGGGCTACCAAGAAACACACAATCCCATAAAGGGAAAACTGGCGAGTCCATACTATCTTTTTCATATTTTGCCTCCTTCAAAA
Source organism: Candidatus Poribacteria bacterium (assembly GCA_022826805.1). GTDB lineage: Bacteria > Poribacteria > WGA-4E > WGA-4E > WGA-3G > WGA-3G. Next base: position 8,541 of record JAJDUH010000064.1, on the reverse strand, counting down.
GTATAGGGTTATTATAACAAGTTTTTTAGAACGCTGTCAAAGAAAAAACACGCTCAATAAAACGCCCTTAAGGTATTTACGATTTGGAAAACTCGGATTCCCATCTTGACATCTGAGCAGAATTCTGCTAACATGAACAAGACATAGGCGGAACCCATAGTCTGACACCGCCAGATTTAATCCGGTGGAGAAGCCGATCAATCCTAAATAGGAACTAAAATAGAAAAATATGAAGAAAGCACGGGGTGATTTGACCCGTGGAAGTCTTTTTAGACACCTTCTACGGCTCTCAGTGCCGATAATATTCAGTTACATTCTCCAAGATGCCTTTAACATCGTTGATATGATTTTCGTTGGGAGACTTGGTCCCGGGGCAATAGCTGCTGTCGGCGTGAGTGGCAACTTGCTCCGATTAATCGGTGTCTTCTCGCTTGGGGTCTCAACAGGAGCCGGGATTATGGTCGCGCAATATCTGGGTGCTCGGAACCTCGCGCAGGCTGAGCACGTTGCGATGCAGGCAATCCTGCTATCTGTTTTCTTTTCTGTTGGTGTTACACTTGTCGGCTACCCACTGGCGGAACACGGCTTGCGTGCTGTCCGAATGGTCGATCCAGAGGTGCTACGTCTCGGGACGACTTACATGCATATCACGCTCGCTGGTATCAGCACGATGTTTGTATCTTTTACCCTCGGTTCTATCTTCCGAGCTGGCGGGGATTCGTTTACACCGATGGTCGTGTTAGTCTTTTCGACATTGATTAACATTGTGTTAGATCCGTTGTTGATTTTCGGTTTGTGGGGATTCCCGAAACTGGGGGTTGCCGGGTCGGCGTACGCAACCCTCAGTGGACGTGGTGCTGGTGTGGTTGTGCTGCTTTATCTGTGTTGGACGAACCGCGCACCCGTTTCGCTGCGACGCGTTCAACATCGGGTAGATTTCTCAGAAATGCTTGACATTTTACGACTCGGTGTTTATAGTTCTATGCAAGGGTTCTGGCGGCATTTCTCAAGACTCGGTTTCTTATGGGTAATTGGACCCTACGGTAAAACTATCGTTGCTGCATATACAATTTGCATGCGACTTCGGATTCTGGTCATGAATCCGGGATTCGGTATTGCAAACTCGGTTTCACCATTGGTCGGACAGAATTTAGGCGCGAATCAGATGGAACGTGCCGAAAGATCAACAAAGATCGCAAACCTTTTAGGTGCTGCGCTCATGGCACTAATTGGGGCAGTTTTCCTCATTTTCCCGCGGACATTCGTTGGGATCTTCACACCGGATACGATTGTCATCGAAATTGGTGCTGTTTACTTACAGTTTCTGTCTCCAACATTTGGATTTATCGCTTTTTCGCTTATTTTAGGCAGAGCACTCAATGGTGCTGGAGATACGCGCTCTCCGATGGTGATTACACTTGTCTCACAGGTAGGCGTCGGCTTAGGACTTGTGATTCTACTATCCCATTTCATTGGACTCAACGGTGTTTGGTTGGGCATTGCGCTCTCAAATGTCGTGCAAGGTATTGTAATGTGGCTTTGGTATCGTACCGGAAGGTGGAAATCAATAAAAATTGTGAAAAAGGGGCCGAAAGCGGCATAGGAAAACCGAAGCACCCCCACATCACCATAAACAGTTTCGGAGGGAGTTAGAATGGAAAACTACAAAGGCTACGAAAATCCACAACTGGTTATCTCTGCTGAAGAATTGAAAGGCACGCTCGACGATGAAACGTACTGCATCGTCGATACGCGACCGACTTATGAATATATACGCGGGCATATTCCTGGCGCACTTCATTTGGATTTGTTCGGTTTAAGCCTTATTGATACCAGCAAAGAGACTTTTGATACTTTCATGTGGATGATAGCGTATCTATTTCAGCAACGCGGACTTGATCCACAAAAACCTATTGTATGGTACGAGGACATCTCTGGAACACGCGCTTCTCGGGGATTTTGGTTTTGTGAGTATTTGGGACATCCCGAAATCCGTTTGTTGGATGGTGGTTTCAAGGCGTGGTTAACGGCGGATGGACCTGTTAGTACGACTGGTGTTGAACCGCCGGAGGTGCCGCCCTTTCCAATAAACGCAAAACACGATACGCACATGGACGCTGATGTGATCCGTGTTCTACTCAGTCGAGACGATTTTGTCCGTCTTGATACCCGCACCGATGATGAACACTACGGCAGAGTTGCCCGCGCAGAACGCCCTGGCGCAATTCCTGGTTCTATTCACATTGAGTGGCTCGATAACCTTGACGAAGCGGGGGCTTTCAAAACTGCAGATGAACTCCGACAAATGTATGAAGCGGTCGGTATTACACCGGAAAAACAGGTAATGTGCTACTGACAGGGCGGCTACCGCTCTTCCCAAGCCTATTTGGCGTTGCGGCTTTTGGGTTACCCAAAAGTGAGCAACTACATAGGCTCCTGGAAAGAGTGGGGTGACCGGCTGGATTTGCCGGTCGAAATTCCAGAAGCTTAGCAAGTCCTTAAAAAAAGCGTGTCTGGGCACTATGAACGCTCACCGCTGGCGAGGTTTCCCAACCTCGCCGGTTCGCAGGCTCTAATTAATTCTAATACCATTTCCTATTGGAAATGCTTCAATAAACGAACTCTTTTGTAGCATAGGCTGTTAGCCTGTGCAGTCTTGTGGGGTCTTTGAAGCGATCTGTCAATGCAATATAATCTTTTAGAAATGGTATAAAATCCTCCATAAATGAATATTAAGAATTTAATAGGGGGATGTGCGTCGTTAACTGTCTGAACCAAGATTTTCAAGATTAGAGGATTTTCAGGATTATAGGAGTATCTTGGTTGAAAGCAATATCTATCTTTTCTGACTATTGACTTGGGGACCTAATGTCAAAAACGTTACACGCTCTACGACTTGCGGAGGAGCACGGGGTTCTGGGCGTGAAAATTGATAAGAGGAGAATGTACCTATAAATTATCCAGGCGTCAATAAACCTCTGACAGTTGAGAGTGCTATGAACATTATCAGCCACTTACATTCTCTATACTCTGATTTCCCTTACAATATTGAGAAGACAAAATTGGAGCGTATTGCTAAAGCGGTTAAGGACTCCTTATGGGAGGATAATTCCAATGGATTCTACATAGTAGAACCATTCAGGCTAGCAATGTACATAGATGGAATTCATCAGATTCTCGGGGGAAAAGGGCGGACAATAGATATAGATGAAGTTAGGCGAATCACCAAAAAAGTACTCAGGCAGCTTAGTGACGATGGAAAGGCACAACAGATTTCCAAAGACGAATGGGAAAAGTTTGAATTATTAGATTTTCTTCGCGATAAACAACGCAAACGGATTTCCGAAGAGAAATGGTGGATTCCTCCAGCATGCCAACAGATTTTCGGAAAGGGAGAAGGTTGTGTTTACCTCTATTATTTTGATAAAGAAAAAGTCGAAGCACAAGATCGAGGAAATGAGGTTTGGCCATGTAAGATTGGCCGGACTGAGAGAGATCCTGAAAAAAGAATTCGAGAGCAGATAGATGAAGGTTCAGATATACCCATAATAGCACTCCTTCTTAGAACAGCTAAACCCAAGGTATTGGAAAGAACAATCCATGGAATCCTGACGTTACGTGGTGTCCACCTAAAGCACGGACAAGGAAAGGAATGGTTTCTCACGAGTCCAAACGAAGTGATTGAGATTTATTGCTTGATAGTAGATAAAAAACCAGCTGCCAACTGATGGAGTTATCAAGATAGGTGTAACGACAGTTGGCAGGCTGTCCATACTGAAAAGGAGACTGACACACAATTGGAAAACAAAATGGAAAACAAAAACTTGTCCATTTTTTTGATCCTATTTCTCGTTTCAACTTTTTATCTACCAAACACCTTTGCCCAGAATCCCACAAGGTGGGAGTTACCCGAGGGTGCCATTGCGCGTTTCGGTAAAGGTCGTGCCATTGGAACCATAGCCTTCTTGCCTGATGGCACTCAGTTTGCTATCGGCTGGAGAACTGGTGTCTGGATATATGATGCAGACACCTACCAAGAGGGCGCTCTGTTCACAGTGGATAACAGGCAGGTTGACCAACTCAACTTTAGTGTTGACACATTCGCCTTTAGTCCTGATGGTAAGACGCTTGCCGGTAGTGGGCATGGAACTCACTTATGGGATCTTGCCACAGGGGTTCACAAGCAAACACTTAATAAAAGTACGTCCGGTAGGATTACCTTCAGTCCGGATGGTCAAACACTTGCCATTGGATTCGACTTGTGGGATGCATCCACAGGAGGGCACCTGAAGAAGGCACCAAGGATTATCAAAATCTTCATTTTTAAAACTCCAGCCTTTAGGCTGGAGATGTAGAAAATGCTAATCACTACTTTAAACAAGAAAGGCTTGGAATGGCAAAAAACATCCTCAAGCCTTTCTTTTGTGGATATTACTTAGTATATTCCCACATGCCTTTTGCAACTTTTCGTAACTTGCCTGCCTTTTCAAGCTCAAGAATATAGTGTTGCTCAGCTGTAAGTTCGCTTCGATTGCGATAATACCATTCTTGCTTTGCCATTCTTTGCACAAGTAATTTTACATCAAAATGAAGTGCCAACGTTTATTTAGACCACTTTTTCGCAAATTTAATCCAAGTTTTGTTGCTCGAATTCCATAGGTGTCAAGTACCCTAACGCCGAATGCGGGCGTTTCTGATGATAGACGTGTTGAATAAAATGACCGATGCGATCTCTCGCTTCGTGAATGTCGTCATAGTCATTGAGGTGGACTTCTTCCTCCTTGAGGGTGCGGATAAGTCTTTCAGCATATCCGTTCTCCCAAGGATGCCCGCGACGGGCCACCGAAATCTCAATGCCATGATGCTTGAGCGTTGAGATGTAGGTATTTGAAAGATATTGAACGCCTTGATCCGAATGATGAATCTCCGGGACGCTTCGGTCTAACGCTTGCTCTAACGATCTCAAGGTCAGCGGTTGGGTGAGGTGTTGACTCACCTGCCACCCTCTGATGCTGCGAGTGAAGACATCCATGAGCAGATTCACATAAACGAAGTGCGCCTTGAGTCGAACGTAGGTAATATCGCCGACCCAGACCTGATCGCATCGAGAAATCTTAACGTCTTTGAGGCGATTCACCCACGGGTGCATACCCGCATTGGAGGTCGTCGTTTGACTGATATGTTTGACGGACACCGAGAGGTTCGCCGCTTTCATCAAGCGGGCAACGCGCCGATACCCAACGGGGTATCCCAGACGCAGTAGCACCTTCGTGATACGCCGATACCCATACGTTGGATACCGCGCCGCTAACCGCTCTATCTCCTCTCGCAGGACGTCTTCAGACGGGTCATTTTTCGCTTGATAATAGAGCGTGCTTTTGTTGATACCCAGCGTCTCACAAATCTCTCGCACTGAGAAATCCGTCCGCAACGTCTCAACGATGTATCGTTGCTGAGACGGGGTCAACTCAACAAGGTTGATGCTTTTTTTTCGATTTCCAACGCCAGCGTCAACCGTCCAACGAGCTGTTCGAGTTGGGCGATCCGCTCGGTGGCTTCGTTTGCGTGTTTATCCGTTGAGGTAAACCCAGTGGCTATATTTTCAACGGCTTGCTGTTTCCACTTGGAAAGCTGGTCTTCGTTGAGGTTGTGTCGGCGACACAATTCCGCTTGCGAAGTTTCACCGCGGAGTGCCTCCAGAACAACCTCCGCTTTAAACTCGGGGGTGAAGGTTCTTCGTTTTCGTTTCGCCATCGGATGCTCCTTTCAAGTAGATTGTATTTTATCACAATCTTGGTTTAGGGAGTGGTCTAAAAAACCGATGGCAGTACATATTCTGTGACAGAGATAGTTGGCAAAATCAAAGGCTATTCTTCTATGATATTAAGGCGGGAATTCTTTGGATTGCTAAGGATAAGGGCATTGTGGACGAGTTCTAAATTTGTAGCGTCAACTGGTGGCGTGACTTTGGAGGCTCTCAAAGAATATGTGGAAGGTCAAAAATATAAGGAATATAAAGTTGAAAGTCAGTTGTTTCTAAATATTTAGTTTGACATGCGATTGCAAATCGTGTATGCTTAATAAAGAGAAGAGGGAGGCACAGAGTGCCATCTATACCTCCTAAGGCAAATTCTCAATATGGCTCGTATAGCCATATCGACTATTTTCATGTTGTAGGGGGCTTTTTGCCCTCTACAACATTCCATTTTAAGTATACACGATTTTTAATGAATTGTCAAATGATTTTTCATTACCGCGAGGAGTATACAAATGAAGGCTAAAATCACTCTTTCTGTGTGGTGTTTATTATTCACAACGACTACTTGTACTGCCTACGGTTTTTTAGACCACTCCCTAAAGGAAGATTGTGATATAATACAATCTCACTGAAAGGAGTATCCGATGGCGAAACGCAGAAGATTCACGCCTGAGTTTAAAGCAGAAGTTGTTCTCGAAGTCCTCAGCGGTGCGACTTCCCAAGCAGAAGTCTGTCGGCGACATAATCTCAACGAAAATCAACTCTCACAGTGGAAAAGACAGTTGCTTGAAAATGCGCCCATGCTGTTTGAGTCTACGGATAAGCAGTCCAGCGATGCCGAGAAGCGTATCGCCCACCTTGAGCAGCTCGTTGGGAGAATGGCTGTCGCCTTAGACATCCAAAAAAAACTATTGACGGAGTTGGACTAACGTTATCTGAAAAGCGATGCTTCATTTCGGCATTGCAACAGGAGTATTCCGTGCGAGATATTTGTGGCATCCTCGGTGTCAACCGGAGCAGTTTCTATTATCAATCCAAAGAGTATCCGTCCGAAGCCGTCCTGTGCGCTGAAATAGAGAAGCTTGCTGGACGGTATCCGAGATACGGATATAGGCGTATCAGACAGCTACTCCTGCGTCAGGGATACACCGTTGGGACCCGACGCGTTGCTCGGTTGATGAAAGAAATGAATCTCTTGGTCTCCGTCAAACATGCGGGTCAAACAACAAAATCGCTCCAGGGGGATAAACCCTGGACCAACCTACTCGAAACTCTTGAAGTCTCTCATCAAGATCAAGTCTGGGTTGGCGATGTCACCTACGTCCGAGTCAAAGGACGTTTCGTTTATGTCGCTGTGCTCATGGATGTCTTCAGTCGCATGATAAAAGGGTGGAAACTCAGTCAGCATTTGACGCAATCTCTGACCTTGAAACCGCTCGAAGAAGCGTTGTCCCAAAGCGTCCCGGAGATCCACCATTCTGATCAAGGCGTGCAGTATCTTTCAAGTGCTTATATTTCCACCCTCACCCGTCATGGGATTGAGATTTCATTAGCACATAGGGGCCGCCCTTGGGAGAACGGATATGCCGAAAGACTCATCCGCACGCTCAAGGAGGAAGAAGTCCACCTCAATGACTATCAAAGCATCACCGAGGCGAGAGATCGCATCGGACATTTTATCACAAGCGTCTATAATCAGAAACGCCCACATGCGGCGTTAGGGTATTTGACGCCTATGGAATTTCAACGAAAAACCTTATCTTAACTTTGCGAAAAAGTGGTCTAAATAAACGTTGGCACTTCAACTACTATTTTTGCGGATTTGGAAATAACAGTAGAACCTAATGAAGGTTGGGGAAATGCTCGTGTTTCTAATATACAAAGATTATGTGAGAATGTTGCTTTGCATTTCAATGAAAAACTTAGAGATGAATATAAAATCAATGGAAATTTAACTATTATTTACAGATCTCAGGGGCCTAGAGCTTTTTACAGGTGGTCATTCAATGGTGAACCTGATGAATATAAAATAGGATTGTCAGCAAAGGATAGATTTTGGTCTCAATTTGCGTATCAGTTTGGTCATGAGTTTTGTCATATTCTACATAATTTTGATGTGGTGTCCCCTGATAATCCTAATAGTTGGTTTTTCGAAAGTCTTTGTGAGTTAGCGAATGTGTGGGTAATTAGGCAGATGTCAAAAACTTGGGCTTATCGTGCGCCTTATCAAAACTGGATAGATTATAGGCATGCACTTGCAGATTATGCACAAGGCTTATTAGATGCCCCTGGCACACAATATTCTGGCACTGCTAAACAATGGATTTCACGGTGGGAAGATATTTTGCGTGAAGATACCAGCGCATTCGATTATAGCAGAGTTTCACAACTCTCTTACAAATTTCTAAATATTTTTGAAGAACATCCTGAAGCCTGGAACGCTATTAGACAAATGCCAGATTCGCATGAAAAAATGTCTACCTATATGAAAATATGGTACAATAAGGTGGATTTAGAAGATAACAATACGTGAAAGAAATGGCAGATATTATGGGTATTCATGTGACAGGTTCAGTCATGGTAATAACCCGTAACATAGATGCTGATATAGATGGTAATGGTTATGTGGATTTGTCAGATGTTTGTACTGCCCCCCTAAATTCGGGCCACTCCCTAAACCAAGATTGTGGTATAATATCTACGACTTGAAAGGAGACCCCGATGGCGAAACGAAAACGAAGAACCTTCACCCCCGAGTTTAAAGGCCGAGTTGTTCTTGAGGC
>JAJDUH010000069.1 GCA_022826805.1 Candidatus Poribacteria bacterium | reverse complement strand
ATCAAATTAGATTGACCACTGAGTTTGTATTTGTAAGTTCTCATTGTGCTATCAAGTATCAAGTCTTTAACCCCTAACGAGTGGGTAGGCAGACACGTTGCCTTGCAGCAACGCTCGTTATGTCTGCCAACTTGATACAAGCATTATACCACAATTTTAGGTAAATGTCAAGTTTATTTTTCATTTCAAACTCTTGGTTTCCCGTCTACATCCCCAAGCTAAAGCATGGGGTCTTGACGGGAAGATTGATAAGTTCCGTTACCTTACGGACGTAGCCGTGTCCCAAGGGTGCATGCGCATCTCGTCGACCGCAATCCGTAATACTATCCCCGATAAAAAGCACCTTATCTCCAGATTGAAACAACAAATTGTTCACAAAGCAGCTCCTAAATGTGATATACTTATTAGTTGTCAGTACTCAATTGTCAGTTGTCAGAAAGATAAGACTCTTTCTTACCAATAACCGATAACTATAATCTATCAGATTTTAGGTAGCATGCCAAATGAAAAAGATCGGTGTTCTTCACGTCATCACGGATACGACGCTGCAATCTCGATTCACGCACACAGAACTCGCCGAGCTGGCGATTCAAGGTGGTGCTGACACGGTGCAATTTCGGCAAAAACAGGGGACGACCCGCGAATTAGTGGCAACAGCACAAGCGATGCAGTCGGTATGCGAACGGCACAAGGTCCCGCTGATTGTAAACGATAGAGCCGACATCGCGCTGGCTGTCGGCGCGACAGGTGCACATTTCGGACAGGACGACATGCCTGTCTCCATAGGTAGACGGATCCTGCCTGTAAAAGCCATCATTGGAGCATCAGCGAGAACCGAGGAGAAGATACTCGAAGCCATTACAGAGGGTGCTGATTACATCGGGTTCGGTCCCATCTATGGCACCTCTTCAAAACCCGATGCGGAAATGGCTAAGGGATTAGAACGCCTCAGGCGGATGTGCGATATCGCGGCATGTCCGGTTATCGCTATTGGTGGCATCGGTATCGAAACTGCGGGTGATGTAATTCGGGCAGGGGCACACGGCATCGCTGTGATTTCTGCTGTTTGTGCACACCCCGAACCAGATGTCGCAACACAAGCACTACTGAACGAAATTCAGGCAGTAAAGTGAACTGAAACAGATGAAAATATATATGGATGATATAACTCAAATTGAACATCGCCTTAAACCGTTCAGAGAAATCAATGAGACTTACAAGCCAGATCTGGATAAAATAGACGAGGCTTATGTTCAGAAATTGTGGCGCGAACAACGCTTTTTCGACACCAATATGGCATCAATTGATAGAAAGGCGATTCGTGTGCTAAAACCTGGCATTTGGAACCATAATGAAGGCCCCGATTTTATGCACGCCGAGATTGAGATTGACGGTAAACTTCATGTCGGTGATGTTGAAATCCATGTCCAATCTTCAGACTGGTATACACATAAGCACTATCTCAATTCCAGATACAACCGCGTTATACTGCATGCTGTGTATTTTGACGATGACATTAATTTGCGGACACGGCTTCAGAACGGCAAACGTATTCCGACTTTAGAACTACTAAAATGGGTGGAGGCAGATACCGGCGATCTATATGGAGATACGCAAGATACAGAAACAGAAAATGGTATTTGTCGAGTTACAGGAAAACAGCTGAACATGGAGACGCTGAAAGGCGTCTTTGAATCGTTAGGACGTGAACGCTTCCTTGAAAAAGTAGAGTCAATGCGTCTGCTAAGAACCCGACTCGATTTCGAGCAACTCCTCTATGAAGGCATCATGGAGGCACTGGGATATGCCCGCAACAGCAAGGCGTTCCGTGAATTGGCACAGCATGTTCCTTTCGCGGACCTTGATGAGAAATCCGAGTTAGAGATCCAAGCTATCCTCTTGGGCGTAGCCGGACTCCTGCCATCACAACTGGAGAAAGCACTACCAAGCGAAGTAACAAATGATCCAAGCATCGTGGCATTAGAAGCGTTGTGGCGCGCTTCCGAGTCCGCTGAACTACCTGCGCGCATGACAGAGGCACGTTGGAGTTTCACAAGCAGACCTGCTAACCACCCTGTTCGACGTATTGCCGCAATGAGTCGGTTAATTCATCAGTGTCAGGGTAGTCTAATGATGTACTTTCTATCGACGTGTGAAAAGGCTGCGGCTGAGGATACGCGAAGGTCGTTACAAACTATTGGGAAAGAACTCCGGACGCTGCTGATGGTTGAACCTACAGGCTACTGGGAAACGCATTTTAGCTTCGGAACAGACAACCCTCGGAAAGAAGCCCTGATTGGAAATGTGAGGGCTGCGGATATTATCACCAATAAAGTCTTACCGGTTGCGTACATTTGGGCAGTCGAAGCAGGAAGTCAGACGCTCCAAGAGGCTGTACTAAAATTGTATGGGGTCGCTCCAAAGTCGTCAGGAAACAAGATTATCAAAGAGATTAATAAGCAAATTTTTACCGAAACACAGCAGATGCGACACCTAAAACCGACAGCAAAAATTGAGCAAGGTATTATCCGTCTTTATAAAAACTACTGTGCTGATCGGCTCTGCGATCTCTGTCCTATTTTGGAACACGACGCGGTGCTGCTGGAGGAAAGTTAGTATGGATTCACAAGTTACACCTTTGACGGATGAATCCTATTGGACAACACTCTGGGACGGACAACAGCATAAAGTGCGTCACCTACGGCGGGCTTATGTGGCGAATCGCCAACTTGCCAAACTGTTTCATCGCGGACTTGCGGGGTTTAAACAACCAACACTGATTGAATTGGGATGCGCCGATTCGTTGTGGCTTCCCTATCTTGCCCGAAATTATGAGAGCAATTGCTATGGCGTTGATTTTTCAGAATTGGGGTGTCAACTCGCCCAACGCAACCTCGCCCTAATGGGTGTGAACGGCACAATTATTTGTGAAGATTTGTTCACGTTTGCCAAAAAGCAGCGTGCGGCGTTTGATTTTGTTTATTCAATGGGGTTAATCGAACATTTCAGCACACCGCAGGCGATTTTAGAAGAGATGTACAGTCTTCTTAAACCGGATGGCACAATGCTCACGATAACGCCGAACCTGCGCGGTATGTATACACCGATAGCACGCGTCGCGAGTCCGAAACTTCTCGCAACACACAAAGTAATTCCGCCGGTCCGTCTCGCCGCGGCATTGAGGGATGTTGGGTTTCATGTCACGGAATATGGATACACAGGCGGTCCTTTGAAATTGAGCGTTGTTGATTATTCACCGTGGCGGGCAGTCATTGGCAAATGGGGGCATGAAGTGCTTTGTAAGTGTGTCAACCTGACGGATATTGTCGTTGGTAATCTACTGGCAGGACTTGGCGTACCAAATCAGCAATTGACATCTCCTTATGTGTATGCTCTCTGCAGAAAACCAGATAAAGTGTAAGAAACATCGGGGCACAAACCTCTTCTACAGGAACATGCGTTCGATAAAAAGAAATTGGACTACAAACTTGCCTCAAGTAAGAGTTTGCGATACCTCTGAGTTTAGGGCTATTTAGTTTATATATTTACTTTATGTATGTAAATGTTTTCTGTGTCAATTTAGCATGTGGTATGAGATTTTTCATTTTTAACCCCCTCAATCCCCCTTATCAGGGGGACTTGCAGTCCTTTTTATCGGAAAACTAAATGACTCTGCCTCTGAGTTCACTTAGCATGGCACAAACTAAAAGTTTGTGCTACAATACATGGACAGAATTCAATGATATGGTTCGTCGTCTGTGATGTGGATAAAACAGGAATCGGGGTTGAAAACTCTTCCACAAAGAAACCTAAATAGGAGAATGTCTCATGAAAACATTGTGTATTTTGACGATTATGTTGCTTTGCGTCTCTGTTGCTGTGGCAAAGGAGACCTTCTTTTCTGCGTTAGAGAGCAAAGCGGAAGTTGAAAAAGAGGGAGCCACCGTCGATGGTGGCGTCTTCAAGCCCGGTAAATGGGGTAATGGTTTTGTCAGCGAACAAGTTGGTGATGTTATTCACTTTCCTGTGGACGACCGCTTCACTAACCTCGATGAAGGGACCGTTGAGTTATGGATAACGATGGGACTGGATGCCAGTGATGTGAAGGGCGAACTTTTCATGTTCATGACCTATAAACGCGGCACCGATGCAGTATTTGTACAGTTTAACACTGGTGGGATCGCAATGATGCGGATTAAAAGTGCGGGATCATGGCATAACGCCAATAGTGCCCCACTCGACTGGAAAACGGGAGAGCACCACCACATGGCAGGGACATGGGGACCTGATGGGTTGAAACTCTACTTAGATGGAAAACTTGAAGGTGAAGCCCCCTTCAAAAAGGGACCCACTGTGTTCGCGGAAACCTTTGAGATTAACAATGCTTCTCCACCTGATCCAAAATTCCCAACGAACTGTGTTGTTGATAGTTTGCGACTCTCTGACCATCAGAAGGAACCTGATGAATTTGTGATGGACGATCCAGCAGATGTCCAACCGATTGGAAAACTTGCAACAACTTGGGCACGGATTAAGCGAGAGAAATAATAATGCGTTTTGAAGCCCATGTTCAATATTCGTAGGGACGAGGGCATCTCGCTTGATATACCCAGATCACAAGACCAATGGGTTGGGAGACCCAACTCCTACGGCACCATTACCTATTTTATAGTGGATCCGAAAAATAAATGGACATTTTCGTTCCTCGGTAGGTGCGGTGTTTTTGCTGGGGTGTTTCCCCTAGACATAGCACCCCTCTGGGGTGCAGCCTTGAAATAACGATTTTCTATAGACATAGCACCCCCCTGGGGTGGCAAGAGAGGCTAAACCTTTCTGAAATGTGCAAAATCCGTTAGTAGCAACTTGGGTTATTGATAAGGAGGCTATAAGCATGCACAAAACAGAGAGTCCTCTTTTTACGGCAGGGACAGAAGGGTATCACACATTTCGGATCCCTGCGCTTGTCCGATCAAATGCGGGAACACTGTTGGCATTTTGTGAAGGTAGGCGAACAGGCGGTGGGGACTCAGGAGACATCGACCTTGTCTTGAAACGGAGTTTCGACAACGGCGAAAGTTGGCAACCGATGCAAATCGCTGTCTCCACAGGGAGCGATACGGATGGTAACCCTGCACCGGTCGTTGACCGTGATTCAGGCACAATTTTTCTCGTTTTCTGCAAGAATCTCGCTGATGGTGCAGAAGGGAAGATTGTTGCGGGTGAAGCACCGCGCACCGTTTGGGTAACCTCCAGTAGCGACGACGGGGAAACTTGGGCGGAACCGAGAGAAATCACAGCCACAACGAAAGACGAAGCGTGGACGTGGTATGCGACGGGTCCCTGTCACGGGATTCAACTCGCAAACGGCAGACTGGTAATCCCGTGTGACCATGTGCTTGGGAACAATCGGGACTATGCTCAATATGGTTACTCACACCTGATTGTTAGCGACGACGGCGGTGAGACATGGCGAATCGGTGGTAAGGCACAACCGGGTACGAATGAATCGGTTGTCATCGAAACAGTAGATGGTGGACTCTATTTTAATTGTCGGAATTACGTCGCCCCGAAGCGGCGTGCTTATGCGAGAAGCAGCGATAGCGGTGATACATTCACGGAGTTTGGTTACGAGGAAGATCTGGTTGAACCGATTTGTCAGGCGAGTATGGTGCGGTACACGGATGCAAACCAACACGACAAGAATCGCATCTTGTTCTCCAACCCCGCCAGCACGAGTCGTGAGCGGATGACAATTCGTATCAGTTACGATGAGTGTCAAAGCTGGAGCAGTGGCAAAGTTTTGCACGCGGGTCCTGCGGCGTATTCCGATCTCTGTATCGCTTCAGACATGGAGATATGTTGTCTCTATGAGCGCGGTGAGAAGGGTGCGTATGAAACGTTGTCGTTTGCGAAGTTTGATTTGGCATGGCTGACAGATGGGAAAGATACGTTGGCGTGATATGATTTTAATTTAGGGTTGAAAGGATGGAAAGGTGGAAGAGGAACCTTCCCAATCTGCTATCCTTTTACGCTTTTATTATGCCAGAAGTTTGATTTGAAAGAAGCAGTATTTCGTGTTAAAATATGCCACAGTAAAATCGAGAGTCTATCTTGAGCCAACGGTTATTAGTCACTTGGTCGCGCGCCCCAGCGACGACCCCATATTAGCGTCTTGGCAAAGTGCCAGTCGGCAGCTGTGGGAGAACTATGCCAACAGATTCGAGTTCGTTATTTCAGACATAGTTCGCGCCGAAATCCAGCGCGGAGACCCAGCTCCAGCACAGCAAAGACTCGAAGTGGTGTCACAGTTAACGGTATTAGAGGTATTACCAGAGGCAAATGTCCTTGCGCAGAAACTGATAGATGCCGGGGCAGTGCCACGCAATTCCGAGTTAGATGCACAGCATATCGCTATTGCGACCGCGCACGGTGTTGATTACTTGGTATCATGGAATCACAAACATATTGTAAATGAAAACAAACGTGAACATATTAATCAAGTTTGCCAAACGGCAGGATTTCAACCAACAACCCTCTGCACACCTATTGAACTGATGGAGGATACTCAGATGAAAGAGAAAGAAAACTCAGAAAAGCAACCGGAATTCGATCCTGAAACGTATACGAATCCTATCCTTGAAGAGTGCTATCGGATTAAAGCGGAAATTAGCGCGCAATTCAAGAACCCGGGCGAACTTTACGCATATTTGAAAGCGATGCAGGAAGAGGGCAAACGGAACGGGGTAAAATATGTCTCGTATTTTGATCCGTCCAAACACAAACCACCAGAAAAATCTAATGACGATCAGTAATTTTGCCCAGATAAAACTTAGGATTTCAACCGACAACCATCTGCACACCTATTGAACTGATGGAGGACCCTCAAATGAAAGAGAAAGAAAACTCAGAAAAACATCCGGAGTTCGATCCTGAAACGTATACGGATCCCATTCTCGAAGAATGTTATCGCATCAAAGCAGAGATTAGTGCAGAATTCAAGACCCCAGCGGAATTCTCTGCCTATTTAAAAGTGATGCAGGAAGAGGGCAAACGGAACGGGGTCAAGTATGTCTCGTATTTTGATCCGTCCAAACGCACACCACCAGAAAAATCTAATGACGATCAGTAATTTTGTCCAGATAATCACTTACGATAAAACTAAAGGTTTATCAATCTTCCCGTCAAGACCCCATGCTTTAGCTTGGGGATGTAGACGGGAAACCAAGAGTTTGAAATGAAAAATAAACTTGACATTTACCTAAAATTGTGGTATAACTCTTGTATCAAGTTGGCAGACATAACGAGCGTTGCTGCAAGGCAACGTGTCTGCCTACCCACTCGTTAGGGGTTAAAGACTTGATACTTGATAGCACAATGAGAACTTACAAATACAAACTCAGTGGTCAATCTAATTTGAT
>JAJDUH010000018.1 GCA_022826805.1 Candidatus Poribacteria bacterium | reverse complement strand
TTTGGTTTGGACTCATCTCATGCGTAGTGCCTATCAAAAAGGTCAAACGCTTTATCAAGTCAAGCATGGATTGATTTCTGAATATCTATGTCAACAACTCAAATCTCCTGCTATAAAAACCGATTTTGCGTAAGTCCTAATTATAATTATCTACCACCGTCGACGGCAGCATTTGCTGTTCACGTTGAGGGAGCACCCTCCCGATTTGGTGATGGAAAACGACTCCAATTGTTGCGAATCGGTATCCAGGGCCGCGTTATCCCCAACGAGGATCGCAAGGACGCCATGTTGACTTTCGTAATTGATGTCTCCGGTTCAATGAATATGGAAAATCGATTGGAATTGGTCAAACGTGCCCTAACGCTTTTGGTTGAACAACTCCGTCCGGGCGACGAGGTTGCTATCGTCGTTTACGGTTCGCGCGCGCGGCTCGTTCTACCTCATACAGGCATTGAGGCGCGTGAGGAAATTTTGGCGGCAATCCATTCCCTTTCACCAGAGGGCGTGACAAATGCTGAAGAAGGACTCCGTCTTGGATACACGCTCGCCCTGCGCAATGCAAAGGTTAATACAATCAATCGCGTGATTCTCTGTTCGGACGGCGTTGCTAATGCTGGAGAAACAGGAGCTGATGCCATCCTGAAAAAAATTCGCTCTCACGTTGAGGAAGGGATTACCCTGACGACAGTCGGGTTTGGAATGGGTAATTTCAATGATGTTCTCATGGAACAACTCGCTAACCATGGCAATGGTAGCTACGCTTATGTTGATACCCTCAACGAAGCAAAGCGCATTTTTGTTGAAAACCTGACGGGAACATTACAACTGATCGCTAAGGATGCCAAGGTCCAAGTTGACTTCAATCCGCAAGTCGTCAGCCGCTTCCGACTGCTCGGCTATGAAAACCGTCGCCTCGAGCATGAAGACTTCCGGGACGACAAGACGGATGGCGGAGAAATCGGTTCAGGCCACAGCGTCACGGCACTCTATGAAATTAAACTTCATGAAGGTGCCAACGGACAATTGGCAACTGTCTTTATACGATATGAGGACCCAGATACCCATCGGTTCTCGGAAATCAGCGAGGAAATTTTCACAACACAGTTGAACGGGAGATTTGAAGCGGCATCCTCTGAGTTTCAACTTGCTGCGACTATAGCGGAATTCGCAGAAATTCTGCGTGAGAGTTTTTGGGCACAAGAAGGAAGTTTGAAAGCAGTCTCGCAAAGTATTGAAGGTATCGCTCCTCAAATCCCCAATGAACAAGTGGACGAACTCAAGCATCTGGTGAGTCGGGCAATTCGTTCTAAGTCATGAAATAGTGGATAACCATCTATATAATCCAACGGAGTGAGGACATGAAAAACTGGAGAGTATTTATCGCATTGGTCTGTCCATTGGTGTTAATTTTGGGCAACTATCAAAGTGTTGATGCGCAACAGAACCTCGCGCAACAGGCGTATGCTATTTTTGAGCAAAGTTGCCTCAACTGCCACGGGGAACACGGCGCCTACACCGAGGAAATCATCATTAAGCATACGGCACTCCTCGAAACTGGAGCCGTTATCCCGGGGAAACCTCTTGAATCCGAACTCTATAGGCGACTCCGTGAAGGCAATCTCGCAAAGCGGATGCCTTTGGGTCAACCCCAGCTTTCCGACGTCGCGATTTTGACGATTGGTAATTGGATCCAGGCAGGCGCACCAGATTGGAAGAATACCTCTGAGGCAGACGGTCCCTTCATTACACCCAAGGAAATGCTTGAGACGATTGAGAGCCATGTTAGCTCGCTTATCCCATTTGACCGCGCCTTCGCACGCTATTTCACGTTGACGCATCTGTATAACGCTGGTGAGACGACTGAGGCACTCGGTGCCTATCAACGCGCACTCTCAAAACTGGTAAA
Organism: Candidatus Poribacteria bacterium; assembly: GCA_022826805.1. Lineage (GTDB taxonomy): Bacteria > Poribacteria > WGA-4E > WGA-4E > WGA-3G > WGA-3G. The sequence goes on along the minus strand of JAJDUH010000018.1, from coordinate 42,586 downwards.
TAGCCTCTCTTGGGGACGCGAGGTTGTCAATCCCCAATCCATTGATCCAAAAGGAACGATCTTCTACATTGATCTTCGAGACTACGAATGGGAGGTCGGAATCAATCGATGGACACAGATTGAACGGGTGTATCCGTATAGAGTTGAGTTCAGTGCGCCAATACAAACAGATCTACGCGAAAAACTGGTGAGCCTGCGTGAGGCGATGAATTGTGAGGTCCCGTTTATCCATGTAGATTGGTTTCTTGCGACTGCCTCCTTACCACCACTTTATCACGATATCCTCGGTCTTCCCGATACGGATCGGGAGTTAGAGGCACGACTTGAGGTGAATGTCGTTGAAAATATCCGCAATGCCGCTGGCAAGCGCGTCTGGCGTGCGGGTTTCAACAATTCTGGAGTGTCTAATCACAACCGCGTTGTGGAACGACACACCTCTCGATATGGTGCGTATTGGAAAAGTTACGATTTTGCTGGAAGTGTCGGGACCCAGAATATCTTTACGCATCCGCTTTCCTTCACACACGATGGTGGGGAAATTATTTTTAATCTTCCAAACGGTTTGCAGGCATACTATTTGGTAGATGCTGGAGGTAACCGACTGGATTCAGCACCGATCAGTATCGTTTCAAACCCCGCTGCGAGCGATCCAACTGTACATAACGGACTCTCCTGCATCGGGTGCCACACCAAGGGTATGAAGGAGTTTGAAGATGGTGTGCGTGCTGTTGTTGAGAAGAACCCGAATCCGCCCTTCGACAAAGGGCGTGCGTTGCGGCTCTACACAGAGAAATCTGTGATGGACGAACTCGTGTTGAAGGATACACAGCGTTACAAGGAGGCATTAGGAGCAGCAGGCGGTGTGTTTGGTGGTATTGAACCCGTGCAACGCTTCCATGAAGCATTTCGTGCCCCTCTTGACATTGCACGTGCCGCGGCCGCTGTCGGTTTAGAGACCGAAACGTTCCTTGAAAGGATACGTAAGAATACAAGCCTACAAAATATAGGTTTACTGGTGTTAGAAAACGGCACTGTGAAAAGAGACGCGTGGACATCAAAATTTGGTGAGGTGGTTGTTGCACTGGGTTCTCCAGACAGCACTGTAGATAAACCAATTACGCCTCAGGCAGAGCGCATCCCCGGTGCTTCTGTACATATTCCTGACGTAAACCTTCGCGCTGCAATCGCAGAAGCACTTGGTAAAGCACCCGGTGCCGCGATCACAGTGGAGGAGATGGCAACGTTGACGCACATTGAGGCGAGGGGAATGGACATTCAGAATTTGGAGGGACTTCACTTTGCCACAAATCTCGAAGATTTGAGACTTCGCGGAAATCCGCTCTCTGATTTATCTCCTCTATCGGGATTATTAAGATTGAAGGAGGTAGAAATTTCTGGTGAATCTCTATCAGATCTATCCCCCCTCGCAGGTTTAATTGACTTGGAGGGAGTAGGATTTTGGAAAACTTCTATCTCAGACCTCTCGCCACTGGCTGGATTAACAAAACTCAGATGGTTGGAATTTAAAAACAGCCCAGTATCTGATTTATCACCACTGGTAGGACTAACAAATTTGAAAAGATTGGAGACTTATGGCTCTAAGGAACTGGATCTCTCCCCTTTAAAAGGCTTAACAAGTTTGGTACACTTAACCATTGCTGCTAGTGGCGTATCGGACCTCTCACCCCTGGCAGGATTGATTAATTTGGAAAGGCTCACATTAGAAGCCAACCGTCGTATATCAGACATTTCGTCTTTGGCTTCTTTGAAAAAACTTAAATACGCAGATCTGGGTACCAACCAGATATCGGACGTATCCTCCCTCGCAGGTTTGCACAACTTGGAAGAGCTGCAACTTCAGCGCAATAATATATCGGACTTGTCGCCTTTAGATGGGATACGTGGAAATATAGAGCTTTCTTGGTTCGGCAACCCAGTTTTTCCTCAGGGAGGCCCTAAAATAGAGGGACCCTGGTTATGGGTGTTGGTACCGGGAGGTGGTTTTTGGGATGAGGTAGATTTGCTTTCACAGGCGAGTGAAAGTGCTGTGACTGAATTGGAGATCGCAACAAGCGGTGCGACAGAGGGGAGTCCTGTCGGAGAAAATGTGTGGACATCACATAAAATCTCTCCTGTGATTGTGGAGGGAGGGAACATCCATATGATGTTAAGTACCATTGGTATGGAGCAAAATCATGAGGAGAATATGATTTATGGTTCCCTCATCTTGTATTCACCGCGCGAACAAAAGACAACAATGTTTGTTGGGAGTGATGGGGAGCACAAAGTCTGGCTCAATGGTGAGTTCATTCACAAAAAAACTCCACATGTGTGGGCACATGATTATCAAAATTTCTTTCCTATCACACTGAGACAGGGGACTAATGTCTTGTTAGTTGGGATTTACGCTCTCCGCCAATGGGAATTCTCTGGCTTCTTTGGATTTGCCCCTGACGCGGAATATACCGTGGTATCTCCAGGAACCGGCTTCGCTTTTTCGACAGATACTACAAATGTTCGCGTCGGCGATACGTTCACACTCCAAGTCAATGCAGAAAAAGTTACAAATTTAGCAGGATGGCAGTTTGATCTCACATTTGATCCGGATGCCCTTGAAGTGGTTGATGTGAACGAAGGGGGTTTTCTGAAAAGAGGGGGTAGAACGACTTTCTTTCAGAAAGGCACGGTTGATAATACTGAGGGTAAAATTGCAGGTTTAAGTACAGCACTGATCTCCAAAAACGGTGTCACCGGTACTGGAACGCTATTATCGGTAAAATTCTCTGCGAGAGTAGATGGAAACAGCCAAATAGCACTGCATAACTTTCAACTCGGTTCTATCACAGGTGAAGCAATTCCTGCTGGCATGCATCCGCTTACCATCACTGTAGAATCCAAACCAAAGTGGGATGTGAATGCGGATGGGCAGGTGAGTGTTCTTGATCTGATTCTGGTAGCACAACGGTTAGGTGAAACCGCAACTGCTAACTCCGAAGTTGACATAAACGTTGATGGTGTTATTAATATCTTAGACCTTATCGTTGTAGCACAACATCTTGGCGAATCAACAGGGGCCGCTGCGCCTGCTATTATCACAATAGACAATGTGACGGAATTGGATCCGGCAATGATACAGGCATGGATAAAACGTGCGCAGCTTAAAAATGATGGTTCTGTTGCCTTCCGACAGGGTATTGCGAACCTTCAACGCCTCTTAGCATTGTTGATACCTGAAGAGACAGCCCTGTTTCCCAATTATCCGAACCCGTTCAACCCAGAAACATGGATACCCTATCAACTCGCCGAACCTGCGGAAGTTACCTTGCGAATCTATGCTGTCAATGGCGCATTGGTTCGCAAGTTGGTATTGGGCCAAACGCCTGCTGGTATCTATCAGAGCCGAAGTCGGGCAGCGTATTGGGATGGCAAAAATGATGTGGGTGAATTTGTTGCCAGTGGTATCTATTTTTATACCTTAACGGCAGGGGACTTCACCGCGACCCGAAAGATGCTGGTTCAGAAGTAGATAAGAAAGGAATTACAACATGGAACCACGATTTACACGCGGCGAGTATTGGCTACTTGAATCTGAACCGTCTCCCCCGCCCTTTGGATACTTTGAGCAAGCCTGGTGTGCTTGGAGATAAAAAATGGATCTCAATAAGTAGTTTTGAACACAAAAAACGTAAATGAAAAAGTGAGTTCACGCGCAAAATATAAAAACCATCAGTGGAGGTTTTTAAGTGAAAACTCTAACAGTTTTGACCATTCTATTGACCCTTAGCCTTGCCAACATCCTACATGCTGGCTTAGACACCGATACTCTATTCAACCATGTGATAGCCGTCTATCATTTTGAATCTACGAAAAACACTGATGGAGGTTTGTTGTATACTGAGGACAGTGGTCCTCAAGATCTCCCCGGTTTCCTTTTTGATGGAGCCTCTCTTGTGGGAGGTGGTAAATCAGGAAAGTGCCTTTCATTAGTAGGTGATGATGCGTTCGCCGCAGGAACTCGGAATTTCCCACACTTAGCATCTGTAGGATTCTCGATTGTCGCGTGGATAAAACGCCCACAACAAAATGGGGGACTTGTGTTTTCTATGATTGGGATCTACGCAGCAGATCGTGAGAATGTTGTTAGCGAAATAGACCTTGGTGTTACCCCGACTGGAAACATCAAAGGCACACATGGGACCTATCCTACCGACACATCTGCGGTTCTGACAACGCAAGATGAGAACATTTCTAATAATAAGTGGCATCACATTGCTTATACGCTGTTTGCGAACACTTATACGCTTTTTATTGACGGAGAAGCTGTGCTAAAACACGAGGCGACTGTCTTTCCGGGTTATTTTGGAGATGAAGTTTTGTTTTTCATATCGTCTCCAGATAGTACGCGTAAGACCCTGATTGACGAAGTTGGGTTCTTTGAAACTGGGTTCTCTACCTATGAAATCAAGGGGCTTTATGAGGATGGTCTTGCTAAGTTCCTTGAGGCAATGTCTGTTTCACCTCAAGGTAGGCTGGCTACCACATGGGGCGAAATCAAAACCCGAAGGTAAACTTTGCAGAGGTTCCAGCATGGACCCCGCGATCGCCTAATGTGGGATGGCTCATGCACCCTTGGTAAGGCGTATCTGGAACTCGGAGACGCAAATGGAATCTGTTATCTCTGTTATTGTTAATGTTTTTTATGGGGTGCTTCTATTCTTCTTCATCTCTTTCGCTGCTTCTACTGTTTTGTATGTGAGCATATTTCTCTGCTCGCTTTTCTATCATCTTTTCTTGGCACCGAAATGTTCCAACTGTGCAAAAAGGATAGGAGAAGAAACTCTCAGGTGTCCACGCTGTAGTAGTCTCCTGAAAGAGGAACAGCCTCAAGAAGAAATGAATCCTGAACTTTACGCTCGCGTCAAAACTTTGGTGATAGAACAGACAGGTTTTGTATCGGAGGAAAAACTCACGCCAGAAACGCACTTGGCGGACGACTTAGGGGTAGCCGGAGACGATGGGTATGAACTGCTTGAGGCATTTTGTGAAGAGTTCGAGATCCAAAATATGAGCCAGATTGAACCCTCGAAATATTTCGGTACAGAGGGTGGACCTAACCCGTTTTTCATATATGTTTTCTTCTACGACTTGGTGTTTGGGAGGAAAGAACTAAAAGATACTGATTCTTCTGTGCCACTTTACTTACGCGATTTAGTCAAATCGGCTGAAGCGAAAAGGTGGATACCACCGTAAACATAGTATCGTAGGTTGAATAGAGCATAAGCGCAACCCAACACATTCGGGGGGCTTGTTGAAACTCTGCAAACGAACCCCCAATTTCAGACTGGACAATCCATTACTCTTTCCACCGTTGGATGAGTTTTGCGTCTATTCCAAACTGATCTAAGATTTTTGTCACTACGAAATTAAACATATCATCCACCGATTTTGGAAAGTGGTATAACCCCGGCATCGCTGGTAAAATACATACGCCCATCCGCGATAACTTGAGCATATTTTCTAAATGAATAGAACTCAGCGGGGTCTCGCGCGGCACAAGGACGAGTTTACGATTTTCTTTGATACACACATCAGCAGCGCGCTGAATAAGATTCCTTGATATACCTGTTGCGATAGAGGCAATGCTTCCCATACTACACGGCACCACAATCATCCCTTCCGTACGGAAAGAACCACTCGCAATAGATGCCCCGATATCCGATTCGTGATGGTAGATAACTCTCGGCGAAGGGACACCGATAAGCGATTCCAACTCGAAATTATCGAGGTCTATCTCAATCTGGAGTTCTTCTGACAGGGCGCGGGCACCCGATGAAGAAATCGTCAGGTGTACCTCTATATCCTCATGCTGGGTCAGGACTTCGAGCAGTCGGACACCATATATCCCCGCGCTTGCCCCCGTTATCCCTACGATCAATCTTTTCAATAGTTAAATTCTCCTTAGAGAAAATTCGCTCAACTTCAAGTCCTTTGTGCACTTGCTAAGTATACTTATTATATCCATTCTTCAGAAAAGTTCAAGGCTAAATCCCTTGTAGGACAGATTGCCCAATCCCGACTCCTTCCATCTTTTTCTTCTTCCGCCGTACCTATATGGATAACTTTACAAACAACACTTGCTGACCACTAATAACCAATCCCACTTGACACAAAAACGAATAACAGGTAAATTAAGCACAGTAATCTGTTTACTATAAGGTGTTGCTTGCAACCCTACGTTACCGAGGAAAACGATGAACATTGCTGACTTGGATACTCCTACGCTCGTCGCAGATATGGATGTGCTTGAACGGAACATTGACGGTATGGCAGCGCGCTGCCGCCAACTCGGAATTCCACTCCGCGTTCACTCTAAAACGCACAAGGTCCCAGAGATCGCCAAAATGCAAATCGCTGCGGGTTCGCAAGGCATCACCTGTCAGAAGTTAGGCGAAGCAGAGGTGATGGTGGATGCCGGAATTGACAACATTCTGATCCCCTATAATATCGTCGGCAAACCCAAACTAAAACGGTTAACTACACTCGTTCAACGGGCACAAATTACCGTTGCACTCGATTCTGTGGAGACCGCAATGGGTATCTCTCAGCAATCAATTGCTGACGGCTGCGTTGTGCCTGTTATTGTGGAACTCGATACCGGAAGCGGACGCTGTGGCGTACAGTCACCGCAGGAAGCGCAACACCTCGCGCAGCAGATTATGAAAATGCCAGGTATCAAATTCCAAGGCGTGATGACGTATCCGAGCAACATCCGAGCGAAACCCTTTATCGCAGAGACGCTCGACCTCCTAACAAGCGACGGAATCCCCGTGAATATCATTAGTGGCGGTGGAACAGGTTCGGAGGCAGCATCAAAAGAACTCGGCTGCACGGAAACGCGTAGTGGTTCCTACGTCTACGAGGGTATGACGCGCGTCGGCAACTCGGATATGTTAAACCCGGAGCGGTGTGTGCTCCGTGTTATCACAACCGTTGTCAGCACGCCAACACCGGAGCGGATTATTATTGATGGCGGGATGAAAACTTTCGCCAGTTACCCACCAACGCCTTACGGACATATCATTGAACATCCCGATGCCAAGATTTACGGCATGTCGGTCGAACATGGACATGTCGATATTAGTGAATGTTCACACCGATTTAAGGTCGGCGAGCAATTCTCTGTCATTCCACTGCACCAAGGAATGACGAGCAACCTTCACAATGAACTCGTAGGCATCCGAGGCGATAAAATTGAAACGATTTGGCAGATCGCAGGCAGAGGCAAGGTATTTTAATTTAACGCAAGCGGATAAACAAAATTTCCTGTCCAACAATAGTGTTTTCTAAGAATCGCAGGCTTCCGTTGTCGCCTGCTCATATCACCTTTATCTCTCAAGAGGGAAAGTTATGATTCTACCGACGCCAGAACAAAAAGAACAGTGGGAAGAAGAGGGGTATCTTGTCTTTGAAGACGCAATTCAAGGGGAAGATCTCAAGCGACTTCAATCCGCCTTTGATTATTGGGCAGATGCGTGTAAAGCGGACTGGTTGGATAGAGTTGAAGCGGGTGAGGCTGCCGCAACTTTTTACGATATCCCAAACCCATTTGAAAAAGATCCGGTTTTCATCGATATTGTCGATTATCCAAGTTACTACGGCGCATTGATGGATTTCACAGACCACGACCTGATTATATTGGCACCGCAAGTTCGGACTGTAGCACCCTGGCCCGTAAGCTACACCGGATGGCATCCTGATGTACCACAAAGCAATCCGCTCCACATTAAAGTGCAAATCTATGTCAATGATGTCGCTCCCGGATGCGGCGAATTCGCTTTTGTGCCCCGTAGCCACAAGCCAGATGCAGGTCCTTATACACGTCCGCTTCGCCAAGAGAGTATGCCGGGGCATAAAACTTTCCCGGGTAAAGCAGGAACCGCGATTATGTTCAATTCCTACGGATGGCATGTGTCAATGGACAACGCTTCGAATGTTCCACGAAAATCCATCATACTGATTTATGAGAAGCGTACACCCGGACGTATTGGGTATGAGCAGTTTGTATCCATTGCATCCTACTGCCAAACACCGGAGCGTCGCAAATTGTTTAGTTTGGACGGCTAACCGAAGGAGAGTGATTCTATGCCACGAATTGACGCGCATCTGCACGTATTCACAAATGCCTCTCCTGAGTTTCCGCGAGAGACAAGTGATGTCTGGCCCCCCGATCGCGAAGAACCTGTCGAAAAACTGTTGAGTGAGATGGAGAAAAACCAGATTGATCAGGCAGTCCTCGTCCAGATGGCTGGCACGAGTTTAGAACAGCACCGTTACCTCCTGCGATGCCTCAAGGATTATCCGAATCGATTCTTAGGGATTGGACTTATTCCAGATGGACATCCGAATCCTGCTGAATACATGGCGCAATTGACAGATGACACTGGGATTATTGGGTTTCGGCTCTCTACATTTGGCGGACCGCGTGATATTTTTGCGAAAATGGATGTCCGCGAGTTTGAGACCTACCCTATCTGGGAATATGCCGCTGAACACGATTGTGTGCTCTGGCTCTATCCGCAGGCGATTGAGGCGCATCTCCTTCCATACCTGATACAGGCGTTTCCACAGGTGCGTATCGTGCTAAATCACCTCGGCATGGCTCCAGGCAAGGGTAAATTCAGTTGGGATGAACTTGGGCGTCCACAGATTCAAGTAACAAGCTACAATCTCGCGATGCACACCACATATCGGTTAGCACGATTTGAAAATGTTAACGTGCATCTCTCTGGTCAATATGCATTCAGCAAGGAAGGATTTCCATATCAAGATTTAGCAGGATGGCATCGGAGTCTCCTAAACGATTTTGGACCGAAACGATTGATGTGGGCGACCGATTTTCCGTGGATATTGGAGGATCCCGGCTATGGCGAGCTCACAACTGTAGTCGAAAAACTCCTGCCGAATTTAACGGAATCAGAGTTAGCAGACATTATGGGTAGGAATGCAAAACGAATCCTACGTTTCCCCGACCTGTAATCACTTTCGTTCGTCCACGCCTCTGGTAGGCGAGGTGTTTTTGCTGGGGTGTTTCCCCCTAACCTCGCCGGTTCATCGTGTATAGATAATTCTAAAATCTACTATCAGCCGCTATAGGAATAACAAATTACATGCGCATACTCTGTGCGAACGTAGGGAGCACCTCGTTCAAATACCAAATTATTGATATAGAGACCACAATCTCGCTTGTCAAGGGCGGTGTCGACCGAATTGGTGATTCTCCGTCAGCCTTTACCCATACCGTGCCGGGCAAACCAACCGTTGGAGGTGAAATAGACGCACCGACCCATACCGACGCAATTGCCCACGCAATTCGTCTAATCATTGATCCCGAAGTCGGATGCCTCACAGACTTGGAACAACTCGACGGTGTTGGGTTCAAAACTATCCTCGCAAAAGGCTATTGGCGCTCAGCAAGGATTACCGAAGATGTGATAGCTGCGCTTGAAGCATCAACACCCCTTGCGCCGATGCACAATCCCGCTTATATCGCCTCTATCCGTGCCTTTCAGGAACTCCTTCCTGCAACCCCACTTGTCGCTGTGTTCGAGACGTGGTTTCATCAGACGATGCCAGATTACGCCACAGAATTCGGCGTTCCACGTTTCTGGGTCGAGCGACACGACATTCGCCGATATGGTTACCACGGTGCCTCGCACCGATATATTTCGGAACGTGTCCCGCAACTCCTCAAACGCCAATCAACCGAAGGACTTCGCATTATCTCTTGCCACCTCGGAGGAAGTTCTTCTCTCTGTGCTATCAAAAACGGAAGGTCTATTGATACGTCGATGGGTACCTCAACGCAATATGGAATGATTCAATCCACTCGGTGTGGTGAACTTGATGCCTTTGCGGTGCTTTATATGATGGATAAAGAGAGGTTCTCTACTGATGAAATCCGCCGTCAGTTGATTGAAGATTCTGGTGTGAAAGGTATTTCCGGCACGAGTGGTGACATGCGTGATGTCGAAGCAGCAATAGAAGCGGGCGACGATAAAGCACGTCTGGCACTGGATACATACTGCTACGGCGTAAAAAAGTATATCGGGGCGTATATCGCTGCACTCGGTGGGGTGGATGTTATTGCTTTTGCGGGGGGTATTGGAGAGAAAAGTCCAATAGCACGTGCGAAGATTTGTGATAGGTTAGAGTGGTGTGGGATTTACTTGGATCCAATAAAAAACGAGCAAGGCACTGGAGAAGCGGAAATTTCAGCGGACAACAGTCGCGCCAAAATTCTGGTCGTTTCCACGAATGAGGAGCTCATCGTATCACGTGAAACCGCACGTGTCCTAAGCTAATCTCATTAGTCAAAGTAGGCGAGATCTCCTTGTTTGTAGTAGGGCAATTCATTGCCCGTTCTTCGGAGTTATAGATATCCAACAGTTCTCCACCGTTGCCGAAGTTTTCTAACCTCGCACCTGCAGCAGATGTTTGGCGAGGATGGCTTCGGCTTTGTGCCTCGCCCCTCAAAGTGTATAGATAATTCTAAAATTTACAATAATAAATAAGGGAGAAGAAAATTAAAATGCGACAAGTTACAATCTATCGCGAGCCTGGTCGCTATGCTGGCTGGCCAGCGAATTACGGCATTTGGGCGTGGGACAACGAAATCGTTGTCGGGTTTACTGTCGGGTATCACAAGTCGGATGCAGGTTTTCATCGCCGAGATCGGGATAAACCGTTTGTGGGGATGCAAGCACGAAGTTTAGATGGCGGTGAGACGTGGAGTGTCTCCGAAACACCGTGTCGCCTACCAGCCAGAGGCACACTTTCTGCAGATGAACACGTTGAAGAGCGGCATAGACTGGAAGCGGACGCTTCGTTTGAGGCACCGCACGGTATCGATTTTACGCACCCAGATTTTGCGATGATGTGCAGTAGATCCGGACTAAGAGCCGGAGCCTATTCATGGTTTTATACCTCTACAGACCGATGCAAAAGCTGGGACGGACCCTTCCGACTCCCGATGTTTGACTATACCGGCATTGCCGCTCGGACAGATTATCTCGTCTCAAGCCCAGACGAATGCATCTTGTTCCTGACAGCATCAAAATCCGACGGTGAGGAAGGTTTAATATTCTGTGCCAGGACAACCGATGGCGGTGAATCCTTCTCGTTGTTGTCTCAGATTGGACCAGAACCTAAAGGGTTTGCGATTATGCCTGCAAGCGTGAGGTTATCTGACTCAAAAATTTTAGTGGCGGTTCGCTGCCGTGCTGATAGTGATTACGCCAATCCAGACTGGCAGAAATGGGAAAACTGGATCGATCTTTACGCCTCAGATGACAACGGACAAACTTGGAATTACATGAATCGACCAATAGACAACACAGGACGTGGCGGAAACCCTCCGACGCTGACCCAACTCCACGACGGAAGGTTGTGTCTTATCTACGGCTATCGGGATGCACCACATCGGATTTGCGCTAAGTTAAGTGGTGATAATGGCGAGACGTGGGGTGAAGAAATCGTTCTACGCGATAGTGGCGGCGACCACGATATCGGTTACCCACGTACAATCCAACGTCCCGACGGAACTGTGGTAACTGCCTACTATTTTGATGAAGAACCTGATGGTGAGCGATTCATTGAGGCGACGTTGTGGAAACCGTGATCGATGGGTTTCAAGTCGTCAAGGTGCAATCACTTTGTCTCTGAACGCAGGTCAAGGCAAACTAATCGATCTTTGCCTCGGACGTATAACAGTCCATTTGACAAGGCTGGTGCCGACCACGCAGGATATTCTATGAATTGTCGCCCGTTTTCGTCTCTTGGAACTGTTTCAGAAATGATCTCCATCCTTTCAGGGGTGCATTTGAGCAGCATCAAACGTCCATATTCGCCAAGATAGATAAAGTAGTTGTTGACCCAGAGTAACGAGGCGCGTTCGTCAACGCGTTGTCCCCACATGACCTTACCTGTCTTGAATTCTACACATCGGAGCTCCGCACCGCTGGTGTGCCTGCTACTACAGCCATAGAGATAGCCTTCGTGATGTATGGCAGTGTTCCAGTGCAGCCGCATTGCTTGGTTTCGGCGGCGCGGCGGATCTTTCCAAATAACCTTATAGCCCCCTGGACGCACTTGGAGGACGGAACTGCCTACCTCGTAAGATTCACTGATAAAGACGAGCTCGCCTGCAACAACTGGACATGAAGCATTGACGGATTCAATTCTCGGACAGCGCCACGGATAGTAGAAGTCTATTTCACCAGTCGTGGGTTCAAAGCCGACAAGCCCGTCACGACTAAACATGAATCCCCAGCGTCGCCCATCAATTGTTGCTGTGATGGGACTGGCATAACTCGCTAATTCGTCACTAATTTCGTAAACAACCTCCCCAGTCTGTTTGTTGAATGCGACGATACCGGTACCGTTTGATGGCGGATTGCCATCTGATGCCCAAATATTTTTTGGGATTCCCGGTGGAGAACCACCGATTTGGGCAATGAGTAGGTCCCCTTCAACAATTGGTGTTGAAGCGGTCCCGAAAAAATTTTGAACGACATTATAACGGGCTGCCGTATCCACTTTCCATAACAGGTTTCCATCCGAAACATTCAGGCAGTGCAACTTTCCCTGAACACCGAAGATATAGACGCGCTCTCCATCAACGACCGGACAAGACCGCGGCCCATTGTTGTATCCGTACATATCTTCGTAATCTGTCGGATATTCAAATCGCCAGAGTTCCCTACCCGTGGTGCTTTTCATACAAGTAAGGCGCGCCATATCACCGTGTCGCGCGAACATAAACAATCGACCGTCTGAAACGGTGGGTGCCCCGTAACTGGTGCCAATCTTCTTGTGCCAAATGACCGGAGGCCCCGTGTTTTTCCATGGCACTATTTCTATTTTCTCTTGCGATTTACCGTTTCGCGCTGGACCGAGAAGATCGGGCCAATCTGCCGACACGGTTAATGGGAGGCTGAGTAATAGGAGGAAGTATACGAATCGGTGAAGGCTTGAGAAAACATTTTTGGATGCTTTTTTCATGGTATTTTCAAGTTGCATAGGTCTATTGTTATCTTTAAAGTGCTATAGACATATCGCTCCTCTGGAGCGAAGACTGTGATTTATTCTACCAATAAATGTTCTCTGTTTGGCAGATAACTTGGAATTGGTGTTTGTTGAACAGACATACCAATCCGCTGAAGCAGGAATCGTGATAAAATATGACACGCCCTCGTCGAAGTTGACTGTGGACGTGTCAGTTAATGAATTCTCTATTGGTATCCTTTGTTCTTAGTCTCTTTCATTGAGAGACAAACATCAATTTTCTGATGCGGCGACCTCTTCATTTGCCCGCTTCACGAGTGCGTTCATGTAAGCGATCGTATACGCTGTGCCGACGCGACCATCATCCCCCATCTGTGGGATATGGTCAGGGATCAACACGCCATTGAAGTTGACTTCACGGAGCGCTTTCGCCACTTCGTACATATCCTGATAACCGTTATCGACGAAAGTCTCAACGAAATGCGGAAGCGGTTGATCTACATTGCGGAAATGCACTTTGAAGATTTTACCCCATTCGCCAAAGTAGCGAATCGACTCAATCACATCTTTGCCCATGAGTTCCCCACCCTCTAACCAGCAGCCGACGCAGAAGCACATGCCCACGTTTGGACTATCAGCGATTTCAAGGGCGCGTTTATAGCCCTCAAAACTACTGAAGATACACCTCGGAATTCCAGCGAGATGTACTGCGGGTGGATCATCTGGGTGAATACCGATCATCACGCCGGCTTCCTCGGCGACCGGTGCTGCCTGCTTGATAAAATACGTATAGTTATCCCAGAGTTCTTCTTCACTGAATTCGCGTCCGTGTGAGAGCGGCATCGGGTACAGTTTCCCGCCCCAATGTCCCTCTTGGGCTTTCTCAAGGTTGAATCCTCTCGCGCTTGCGCCACCACGGGTGGTTTCACGTTCCGTGCTCCAGATCCCGTTCCCCATGTGTGCGTACGTCGTATACGGGATCCCTGCTCTACCGAGGTCGCGGATATACCGCTTGTATTGTTCAACCTTCGCGTCTCGGTTTTCCAAGTTAAGAACTATCCCATCCTGATTGTGGACATCGCTGTTGCCAAACCCATAAATCTTGAGTCCTGCGTTCTCGAAAATCTCGCGCCGACTCATGAAATAGTCGTAGTTTGCATTCTCGCCATTTGTCCAGAGAACAACGTATTCAACATCCATCTGCTTAGCAAGCTGTAGGTCAGCTTCGCTTGGTTCCGGCGACATCTGTGCCGTAACTTTCATACCCGGTTCGATCTTGCTTAACGGATTCTGAGTTGCCATTTTGCGCCTCCATTTTTTATGGTTGTCGGTTTTCGATTATCAGTTGTCGGTTAAGAGATAGGTCGGTTACACTAAGGTCCTCTTTAACCAAAAATCGGTAATTGACAACTAGCGGCTATTCGTCGTCTCCTGCCTCTACTTTGAGTCGATAGAGTTCTGCTGTCAATTCGGTAACAATATCTGCGTATGCTGGATCGTCGTAGACGCTACACATTTCGTTCGGATCCTTCTCCAGATCAAAGAACTCCCATTCAGGTTCTTTCGATTCATCGATGGATCCGGTTGTACCGAGTGCCTCGCCGTAGTAATAGATAAGTTTATAGCGGTGCGTCCGTATCCCGTAGTGCGCTGGAACGTAGTGATGTGTAAGATGCATCCAGTAACGGTAGTACATCGACGTTCGCCAATCATCGGGTGTTTCGCCATTAAAGATTGGACGTAAACTTGTCCCTTGCATATCATCTGGAGTAGAGAGTCCTGCGTAGTCGAGCCAAGTCTCTGCGAAGTCGATATTCAACGCCATTGCATCGGATGAATTGCCGGGTTGGATCTCACGCGGATAGCGGACGAGAAAAGGCATCCGTAAGGATTCTTCGTACATAAACCGTTTGTCGTACCAACCATGGTCGCCTAAGAAGAACCCTTGGTCAGAGGTATAAATAACCATAGTGTCATCAGCAATGCCTTCAGCATCCAGATAGTCGAGCATTCGTCCGACGTTATCGTCGATCGAAGCGACACAGCGGAGATACTCCTTAATGTACCGCTGATATTGCCAGTTCGCTAACTCCTTCTCTGATAATCCGTCAGGCGGTGGACCGAGTGTATCAATCTTGAGATCTCTTTCGCTCATGTGTCCGAAGACGCGCATTTTTGCTTCCTTGGCGGCGTTAGAACGATTCGCGTAATCGTCGAAGAAGTTGTCCGGCATCGGAACATCTTCGTCCTCGAACATGTGTGCATGTTTCTCATCGGAGTCCCACGGTCGGTGTGGTGCCTTGTGATGACACATCAAGAAGAATGGTCTTTCCTTGTCCCGATTCTGCAGCCACTCCAATGAGAAATCAGTGATAATGTCAGTGGCATAACCTTTATGGGTTTTCTCGCCATCGGGTTCAAGCATCACCGGATCGTGATAGAGTCCTTGTCCGGGCAAAACGTTCCAGTAATCAAAACCAGTTGGATCCGCATTGCCACCGTGTCCAAGATGCCATTTCCCTACCATTGCCGTCTGATAACCATCTGCTTGGAGCATCTTCGCAACGTTCGGTCTTCTTCCGTCAAGGGGGTCTGATAGCGTTTTGACCCCGTTAAGATGGCTGTGTTTGCCGGTCAAGATGTTTGCCCGACTCGGTGTACATATAGAGTTCACACAGAAGCAGTTTTGAAGAATCATACCGCCGTCTGCGATACGATCGAGGTTCGGGGTTCGGTTAATCCGACTGCCGTAGCTACTGATAGCGTGTGAGGCGTGGTCGTCGGACATGATGAATAGGATATTCGGTCTGCTCAACTTTTCCTCCTTTATGGGCGCTTTTTCTATGAAAAACTTAATCAGCCAGCGTTTAACGGTGGCGGTGGCGGTACCTCAGCAAGCGTATATCCCTCCGTTTTCGCGCCTTGTTGTCTCTGATACCATTTCAATCGCATATTATACCACTGCGTCCACACCGATCGTTCTGTGGCAGCCCCCTTTATATGACCGATTACCTCTTGGTAACTGGAGAGGAGCGCATGTATACCGGCGATAGTAGCAAAGTCAGGAAAGGAATTCACGAGATAAGAGGCTGTTTCCCTAATCCCGTCACCGGGTTGCATGATAATAGCAAACAGTGCAAAAGCAGAATACCAGCATGAAAAGTGAACAATAAAGCGTATCAGGTATCGGATCAAGTGTGACAAAATGCTTTGAGTGCTCCTGAAATATGCATCGGTTCGCTTATGTTCCGAGGCAAGGGGCGACGCTTCAAGCATCCCTTCTTCAGCGATTGCTTTTTCTTGCTGGCGATACCACGGTATCCAAATCTGACGTTCTTTGGCACTACCTTTTAGGTGGCCCCGCGCCGCCCGCCAACTGATAATGAACGCGCACGGGACAGCGATCTTATATCCCTCGTACATGAAATCATGAACAATTTCTCCGATGATGAGCGAAAGGGCTTTCTGGATGGATGCTGCCGCAACTACATCTGGCCATGTGCCGTATATGAATGGATCGTCTGAGAGAGTTGCTAATGCAGAGAATGAAATCCAACTCGTGAACAACGGGACAATGAAGGTTAGTGGGTTAGATATTATGAACATCAATGTTTTTGGGGTTTTCATAACCTCTTCACCTTAGGTCCAGTCTCTATCCTCGCAATGCCTTATCTTGCCTTGATTTCTTCCCATGCGCGGTTGTAGTGTCGCGTAAAATCCCCTGGATCCTTCAGCCATTCGAGGGATTCCAAAACCTCTGCCGACGGATAGATGAATTTGTGTTCTCGTAGATGTTCTGGTAAGTATTCTTTCGCTGTAGGCACGCAGGTACCGTATTTCGTGAAAGCCGTAATCTTGGCGTTGACTTCAGGACGCAAGAGATAGTTAATAAACTGTTCAGCGAGTTCCTTATGCGGTGCTGATTTTGGAATGCAAACGGCATCAATAAACTGGCTGGACCCTTCTTTTGGGATAACATACCGAATCGTCGGACGAGTCTCGGTTGCCCGAAAAGCATCCCCACTCCAGCAGTGCGCTATAACGACATCTCCCGCGATAAGGAGTTCTTCCGCTTCGCTTTTGTACTGTTTGACAAGTGGTTTCTGTGCGATGAGTTTCTCTTTCGCTGCTTTGATCTCATTCAGATCGGTTGTATTCAGACTATATCCGAGCATTTTAAGTGCCGCACCAATCGTCTCACGCTGGTCGTCCAGCATACTAAATCGGTTCTTGTATTGGGTATCCCAAAGCACCTTCCAACTCTCAGGAGCCGGTGAAACGACAGCTGAATCATAAGCGATACCCGCGGTGCCGAATGTATAAGGGACAGAATATTGGTTTTCAGTATCGAAGTATTTGCCAAGGAACAGTGGGCTGATGTTTTGGAAGTTAGGGATGTTCTCGCGATTCAATTCTGCTAACAGATTCTGATTGATTAGAATTGATACCATATAATCAGACGGCATGATAATATCGTACCCCGTCGCACCTGCCAATAACTTCGCGAGGAGGTCCTCGTTACTGGCATAAGTGTCAACGAGGACATTCACCCCATATTCCTTCTCGAATCCGTCGCGGATGTCATCGCTGACGTAACCTGCCCACGTAAAGACGTTGAGTTGCTTCTTTTGTCCATCGCTGTCACCGATGAAGAGTGTGAGAAATATAAATGCTAAGAGGGTATATTTGTTACGCATATTTGCTCCGTTAGTATCTGTTCTATGATGTTGCTCCCAGATCGCGCTGGACAGGACGATCGTATTTACGAAAAACGAAATCGTCCTGTCTGTTCAATACCAACTTGTTGACAAGGTCTGTTATCTATGCTAATCTACGTACCATAGAGGTGCTTATTCATCCGACCCTTCGGTTGGCAACCCTTCGGTTTTCCAACCTCGGAAGCCACCAGTTAGCACAGAAACATTTTCATAGCCCATGTTTTTTAAGGTGTGTGCGGAAAGGGTCGCACGGGTGCCGCCGCCGCAGTATGTAACGATATGTGTGTCAGCGTCAGGAACAACTTCGTCAATGTCAAGTTCAAGGTATCCGCGCGGGAGTGAAACCGCATTCGGCAAGTGTTCTTCGTCGTAGTCTGATTCGTCACGAACATCTAAAATAACAACGGGTTGCTCTGTCTCTGTGAGTTCGTCAGTTGAAATGTGTCCGACGTTTGCTTTTGCTTCTGCAACCAGTTGTTCAAGTGTTTTTAATGGCATAATTTTCCTCCATTTATAGTTGTCAGTTGTCGGTAAATCAACGGTATAAATGCCGTGTGGTATTCCCCGGAATTTTCTACGAAAATCCTTTCGGTTTGCCTCGCAGTGAGAGTTAAAAGGTTTTCGTCTAACAGAACCTTGTTGTAACTGAAAACCGATAATTGATAACCATATACACTATAGCATAATGTGGTGGATGCATCAACATTTTTTGGTGAGTTTTGTAAGTCTAAGTGTGTGATTGGGAGATTGATTTTATAGAAAACAGAGGAGAAAAAATGGAATTGCTTAAAGAATCTATCCAGGTTGTCCTTGAGAAAGATCGGATAGGGAGTCCGGTATTTCTACGATGCGTTCTTCACATCGCTAGTGAGGGTCAGAATCTACTATCACCAGCGGCAGAGGTCGCTGCGCTCGCGAATGAGTGGATACCGTCATCACCGGCGCGCGTCTACGCACAGGGCAATGTAGGGGCAACGCAAGTTACGGTAATGGTGCATTATGTAGGGGGACAGATGGCACTGTTGAGTGTCAATCTGGTTGATGTAGAGACTGCAATTGACATTATGTTGGTCGGTAATAAAGGGGTTATCTACCATGAAACACCGATAGGTAGACACTACTCGAATGCCATTCCGCCAGAATTCGGCGATTCAGGTGAACTCACAGACGCTATCACACAGTCGCTTGAAAGCGGTGAACCTATAATTTTGGAGGGCTAAACATGCAACAGAACGGAAAATACGGTGTTCTTTTGCTCGGTGGACATCGCACACATCAAGAAAATTACGCCTCGAATTTCGCACAAGATGAACGCTGTCGGTTGATTGCCTTTGCTGATGAACCAGATGCCCCACCGGTGCGAATTGAGTTGGCACGTTCTCTCGCAGAGGAGTTGGATCTACCTTTCATCCCTGACCTTGATACCGCGTTGGCGCGCGAGGATGTGAATATTGTCAGTCTCTGTACAGATGTGGAACGCCGCGGACGCATAGGCACAAAATGTGCGGAAGCCGGAAAGCACGTCTATCTTGACAAACCGATGGCACTCAATCCGGAAGATGCCCATAATATTGTCGCCGCTGTTGTGAAAAATGGCGTGAAATCTCAGATGTTTAGCAACATTTATAGTACGTGGGCACGCACCGTTCAGCAAGCCTTGACCAGTGGACGCATCGGAGAACTTCAGGCAATTCATTGTGATGTCCTGTTCTCGAAGGGGCATCCCGGCACAGCACCTATCGGGGAAAAGAGAGTCCAAAAACCCACATTGGAACGCTACAGTTTCGTTGAAGCCAAACCCGAAATGTTCGATGTTGGTGTATACGCGGTGTCTATGGTGAATTGGTTGACACAGAAACGCGTACAGCGTGTCTTTGGTGGAACAGCAAACTATTTCTTTCAAGAACATCGCAACTGTGGTCTTGAGGACTTTGGTGCCTTAGTCCTGACTTTAGAAGATGGTGTTACTGCGACGATTGTTGGTGGACGCTATGGGTGGCAGAGTCACGCACAAGGCGGTGTTCGGAAAGTGCATCTCATTGGCACTGAAGGCGCTTTGACATTTGATGCCTCAGCAAATCGCTTGGAGGTATTCGCAGCTGAACCGGCATTTGAACCACCAGAGCCGCACCCTTTGGATCCAATGGGGATGTGGAGTAGCACACAAGCAGGGATTGGGATGCGACCTAAACAGCAGTGGATGGATATCGGTGGTGGGGACGATGGACAGCGAGAATTCGGCGCGTTTGTAGATTGTGTTGAAAATGGCGTCGAGAGTGAAATGAACGCCGAATTTGCAGCACATTCCGTCGAAATTATCTGCGCTGGGTATCGTTCCGCAGCAACCGGAGAGGTAATCAATCTCTAACGCCTATGGCTTCGAGCCTCGCGATCTTTCTCACCCAAGATTCCCGGATTTCTGGAGAATAGTCGCACGGGAGTAGGGATTTTCGTGTGCAATTGACCAAGGCTTGCAAGGTTTGGTAACGTCGAATCGGACCGATGTCGGGTAGGATCCGATCTTCGACGACGGCGATGATTTCATCAAGGGTCAGTTCAGCCACGCTATCTGATGTCTTTGACGAACGACGCGCGTGAAGACTGGCAGCCTCCAGATCCGAACGTAGCGATGCGAAACTCGCAGCAGAATAGTCCTTGGTCAGTTCCAAGAGCCGTTCAACGGCTTCATCGGAAATCCGACCAGCAACAGTTTTAGCAAGCGTCCAGCGGAGAAAAGCCTCGCGGTCTTCACCGCTCGGATCCAGGACGGGAACGACCATATCGCCAACCCTACCTTCTCGGCGTAGATCGGGTGAGAGGTTATAGATACGCGCAGTCATCAGGAGCCACGTGATATTGCCACGTAGTTGTGGATCCGACATCATCGCCTGTATCTTTCCAGTCAAACGCCGTTCCGTGCTATGTGCATCCCTTCCAACATCACCAAATTGTGTATCTGCCTCATCAACAAAGATAAGCACCTTCACAAGTGCCATCAGCAACCGTCTCAGTCGTTCAAAGATGACATCCGTCTGTCCGAACCACATACTCCGAATGTTCTTGAGTACGAGAACAGGGATGTCGAGTTCACCCGCAAGTCCCTCGAAAATAAAAGTTTTTCCGCTGCCGATGGGACCACAAACGCTCATGCCGGAGATGGCATCGGGACCCGTTGAGGTGATACGCGGAATTAACTGTGTCTTAAGAAAGTCTACGAGTCTCTGGTTACCCACGATGTCTTTGAGACTATGCGCAGGCTTTTTAAACTCCACCACATCTTCACCCAACTGCCCTTGAATGAATTCCGACACTTTGTTAATAACCTCCTCGGGTTGCAATTTTTCACCGGAATAGCGGGCAGAGAGAAGCAGTTGGCGTAATGCCTGTATGGATAAACCTGCTGTGAGCATTGCAAGTTGGAATTGCGTGCCCCAGAGATTTAGCGGTTTTTCCACCAGTTTCGGCGTGTTATTGAACCACGAGATGAAATGCTGACGTTCCGACAGTCCAGGTGCTGGAATTTCAACGGTGATCACCTGTGGTAACCTGATAATTCGAGAATTCACAAGACTCGCAGATTCTGTGATAAAGATGACCGTATCGTTACCGTTCATGAAATTGGAATCTGATATCCAATCTTGAACGATGCTAATCCGATGTCTGTCTGGAAGAGACAAACTCCGAATTTCACCTTCTGGAAGCAGCATATCTGCCGCTTCGATGAGGATTATCAGTTTTTCTGACAGCAATTTCTCTCCCTGTGCGTTCGTGCTTCGGGAGAGTAGGCAGAACTGACGTAGGAGTTCGAGAGCCAGGGTCGGACTGCCGATTGCATCGTTCATATACTGCGTAAGAGATGCATCAGCAGGTGCTGTGGTAGGGGCTGGTGTTCCGGTGGAATGTGGTATGTTTGTATTGGCGTTTATGTCGAGGGCCGACTCGATTGTTCCTCGCCATAGATTGAACGCCCGCTCAACTTTTTCCCGTTCAGTTTCCTGTGCAAACCGTATGGGCCCGTTAAGTTCGTAGACTATCAAGATGAACCCAGGAATATCCCAACTCCGGGTTAAAAAGGGGACGAGTGGAATGTAGTCCGTATTCTCTACCTCGCGTATGAAGAAGAGATCGTGGATATTTCCAGACAGAACGAGACTCCGAGACGTTCCAGAATTGATGAGCATTCCAGCTTCTGTACGGAATGGATAAGTCGGGCTTTTAACGGCTATAGGTTATCGCCCCCTTCTGTTATGTATAGCAAGCGTTACAGCGGCAGCTCAGAATCAGAATCCGTTTTTGATTTTTCGGGTTCAGTTTTCGTCTGTGTATCCGTCTGCTGTGCCCCGAAAATCAAGGCATCAAATTCATCAGAGGTAGCAGAAGAGCGGGCTGCAGTAAGAAATTCTTCCTCCTCGCTATTTGAATCCGTTCCAGCCAATTCCTGTGCAACTTTTGAACGCGCTTTGGCTTTCTCACGTATTTCGCGCATGCGCGTCAATTCGGCGGAGGTGCCATCCATACTGATACCAGAGAGCATATCGGAGATTTCCTCTTGTTCTCGCGCAGTGATTAGATCCGCAACTGCCTCAGATTGTTCGGACTTAATCTTATCTAAATCGCGATGTAAATTAGTAATCTGAAGTTTATGGGACTCGATATCAGTTTGTGCGCCTTCAATCTCATTTTCCAGTTCCGTAATGCGACCGCTTTTCTCGACCAAATTGGAATTGAAGTCCTGATAAGCGGTGACGCATCGCGTATATTCGGCGTGTACTTTAATTTCTTCTTGTGATAAACCATCACCTTGCAACTGAGCAGCGGTCTGCTGTGCCTTGGCAATCGCTCCAGCTTTTAGTTCCTCTAACCGATCGACTTCATCGGTAAGGTTTTTAACCGCGGTTTTTTTCTGTTCAACGAGCGCAATAAGTTGTCCGATCGCTTGCTTATAGCGTTGGATATTCCCTTTTTTGTCGTTGATGATGTCTTCGTAAGCCCCTCTAACCGCTTCGGGGTTTTCCATCATTCTATCCGCGGATTCATGTGCGCGACCTGTCAATGTGTACCAGATAGCCTTGAAAAATCGTGTGAATCCATTTGCCATTGTTGTTTCTCCTATTGAGGCTGTGTCTTAGAAGTGCAGCCTTCCTGTGTTGGTTTGCGAGTTATGCCGGTGCCACTTCGCACGGCTTTGCACCGCACCCAGACACCCATAATACCGTATTATAACATATTTTATCCAAAATCGCAAAGAAATTTCAAATAAACTCGGTCATTCAGTTCGCTCCTGCATTGCTGGACTAAGTATCCTAACCTCACCTTCTTCTTTTTTTATCTTACTCAGAGTGCTTACTATACACATGCTGTACCTGCGGTCTATGGTCGCTTCCCAACTACTGACAACCAAAAACGAACTCTTCATAAGGCAAGCTAAATTCTGCTTGACATGAAGCAGGCATTCAAGTAAAATAGACGCTAAACACTACTTCTAATCTTCAAAAGATGCACGTAAAACCTATGATACATAGGGCATTCTCATATTGGCTGTGGTTCGTTACGTTCGGAGTATTAGCACTCGTCCTTGCTAATGTCCCACTGTTTGACATCCTTGCTTTTGAGTTTTGTGCCGTGATGGCACTTTGCGTCTCTTTTGCAGGCGCACATCTGGCACTAACAACACTTCAGCAAATGAAGCGGGACCCTGAGTCACTTGCTGGTCCCTCCAGACAAATTGTCTTCCGATGTTTCTGGAATGCACTGGTATTCAACGCGAGTCTACTCGTGCTACCACTGGGCATAATTCTGCTGAACGCTTTCCGTGCTAAAAATTGCAATTTTGGTGAAGGATTCCTCTTTTTTGCTATTCTACCCCTGATCAGTTGCCTGTACGCGACAGCAGCAGGAGTGTTTTTTGGGTTCTGGATTAAAAGACGATGGTTGGCATATCTGGCGTATCTCGGTTATCTCTTACTTTCTTGTATCCCGGTGGTTATCAATTTGATATTTCATCCACCAGTGTTCGCATATCACCCAACTTTCGGGTATTTTCCAGGACCGATCTACGATTTTGTTATTCCTATAACAGGGACACTGCTGATTGCCCGGGCAGAAACGCTCCTTTGGACACTACTGTTTTTGGTGATTACCGTCAGTATCTGTGAGGTGAGCAGGGGAACCGGATTAATGCCGCAGTTGCGGTGGCGTAAGCTTCTTGGGCCGTTTACAAAACGTGTGCCACTCTATCTGTTGATCGTCGGCTTATTGGGTTTCCAATTTTACGCGGGGGTTCTCGGAATTCGTCCAAGCCGCGGGGATGTCGCACGAGAACTCGGAGGTTTTCGGGAAACAACACATTTTAAAATTTTCTATGCCCGTGAGCTTGAGGCTGAGATTGAACAAATTGTTGAGGATTGTGAATTTCAATACGCCCAATTATCTGCTTATCTCATGCCTGACGGTGCTACGCTGCCTTGGAAGGTTCGGGCATATATCTATGCCTCTCCTGAACAAAAAAAACGGTTGATTGGTGCCCGCCATACATCCATAGAAGATCCATTCGGATACGGGTTTCACATCCATGACCAAGGCTTTCCGCATCCCGTGCTAAAACATGAATTAGCACATGTCTTTACTGTGCCTTGGTCGCCTCTGAAAGTAAGTTTGAAGATAGGACTCCACGAAGGGATTGCAGTGGCTGCAGATTGGGATGAAGGCAGACTTACCGGGCATCAGTGGGCAAAAGCGATGCGGCAAATGGAGATTGCGCCGCCCCTGTCAGAAATTATGGGGTTCGGGTTTTGGGGGCACGCAGGCGCGCGAAGTTATCTGCTGGCTGGCTCCTTCGTCCGGTTTCTTGTTGACACCTATGGCATAGAAAAATTTAAAGGTGTGTTTCCTACCGGTAATTTTACGAAACATTACGGGAAGAATTTGTATTCACTGGAAGCCGAGTGGATTAGATTTTTGGAAAATATTCCTTTGGGAGACGACGATATTGCCTACACAACGTACCGTTTGCAGCAGCGGAGTGTTTTTGAGCGAGTTTGTGCCCATGAAATGGCTGTCTTGCGGGATACCGCATGGCGAGCGTATGTTCGAAAAGATTTTATCACTGCCGAACAAACCTTTGAAACAATGTTGTCTGCTGAACCTAACAACTTGAGCACACTGCACGGCTTAATGTACACCGCCTATCGCGGGCAAGATTATGACAAGGCGCTGTCGTTAGCAGCTCGCATCGCAAGTGAGGAAGACACACGGTTTAGTCCAGAGGCGATACTGTTGAAAGGGGACATCCACTGGCTCAGGGATGACCTCGAAAAAGCACTGGACGTATATCTCTCGCTTGAAACAGAATATGAGACAATTGAGTTGAGGCGTGTTAAACGAATTGTAGCACTTTCCTATTCGGATACAACGCCAACGAATTGGAATCCGCAATTGACTGGAATAAGGCAGGAGGGTGCCTCCCTAAAAGACTTGCTTCGTGCTGTACTGGTAGAATCAAAAGACGCCGCAGAAAAGATGGAGCACCTATCAATCTGCATACAAACCGCACCAGATATGTGGTTACCGTATCTCTTGGCAGGTGAATTGCTTCGTGAGGAAAAGGCATGGCAGAGCAGTAATCGATATTTCCAACGCGCAGCAGCACTCTTAAAAAAATCACGAATCGAGGATGAAAATTCACCTAAAATACCAGCACCTTTGCAGCTAACATCCGGACAATACCAAAGTCTTGCCTTAAACATACAGAGAACGATAGGTATTAATGCCTATCATCAGAAAGATTACGAGACAGCAGCAAAGGTATTCTCCGCGATAGCAAAAAACGAAGTATTACCCTTTGGGACTACACTAAAAGCGGATGAATGGCGACAGCGATGTCAGTGGGCACAGCACACGCATCGACGGGATACCATAAGTCCATAGCCTTAAATTCACGGCTTAGGTTTTCGGATCGGTTTTGATTTCAGCTAAAATTGCCAAATCTTCGTCTAATTGAATTGACCTAAGAACGGACTTTTATCTTAATCCTTAAAATCAAAGGAGTTGTTATGAAACTTTTCGTGCCGGGAAGAATTTGCCTGTTCGGGGAACACAGCGATTGGGCAGGCGGGCACCGGCGGAATAACGCAGCCCTCGAAAAAGGCTATACATTAATAGCCAGCACGAACCAAGGTGTATACGCCGAGGTTAAACCGCATCCGACCTGTCTGATTTTGAGGACAACTCTCAGTGATGGCACCCACCACGGCCCCTACAGTCTACCTATGGAGGGGAGCACACTCCTCACTGAAGCTGAAAAGGGTGGTTTTTTTAGCTATGCTGCCGGGGTCGCGTATCAAATTTTAACCAACTACCGCGTCCAAGGGCTGGAAATTGATAATTATCTCACCGATTTACCCGTCAAAAAAGGCTTGTCTTCAAGTGCAGCCATCAGTGTATTGGTAGCACGCGCTTTTAATCGCACTTATGATCTTAAAATGACAACTCGCGGTGAAATGGAATATGCCTATCTCGGGGAGACGACAACCCCTTCACGCTGTGGACGGATGGACCAAGGGTGCGCCTATCAACAACCTATCCTCATGACGTTTGACGGAGACCGTATTGATGTTCGAGAGCTCAGTGTGCCCAAAGACATGCACCTTGTAATTGTTGATCTCGGCGCAGGTAAAGATACACGTCTGATATTAAATCAATTAAATCACTGTTACCCATTTGCTGAGAGCGAATTGGATGAAAATGTTCAACACTACCTCGGTCCACTGAGCGCACAGATTACACAAGAGGCATATCAAGCACTGCGCGACGGAGATGCAGAAACAGTAGGCAAACTCATGACCCGCGCACAGATGGAGTTTGACAAACACCTAATTCCAGCATGTCCATCGCAATTAACAGCACCCGTTCTCCACAAAGTCCTCAATTATGAACCAATTCAACCCTATATCTGGGGCGGTAAAGGGGTCGGATCGCAAGGCGATGGATCCGCTCAATTCATTGCCAAGGACGAAGATAGCCAACAGAAGGTTATTGAGATTATTGAACGTGATTTGAAGATGTCGTGCCTGAAGTCGGTTATTGAAGCGCGCAGACATGTCCGTAAAGCAGTCATTCCCGCCGCTGGATTTGGCACTCGACTTTTCCCGGCTTCAAAGGCGATGAAAAAGGAGCTTTTCCCTGTGATTGACAGTGATGGGCGTGCCAAGCCAGCAATTATGGCAATCGTTGAGGAGGCGGTAAACGCCGGAATCGAGGAGGTATGCCTCATCGTCCAGAGTGGGGATATAGAACTTTTTGAGTCCTTTTTCAAAACACCACCGCGAATCGAGCACTTTAACAAACTCAGCAAAGAGAATCAGGCGTACTGCAATTATTTGCTGGAACTTGGAAGCCGGGTGACATTCGTTACACAAGACGTTCAGGAGGGGTTTGGACATGCTGTCTACTGTACGCGGGAATGGGTTGGGAACGAACCTTTTCTATTGATGCTTGGTGATCATCTCTACAGTTCAGATGGAGCGGATTCTTGTACGAAACAGGTGTTGGATGCCTATGCACAAGTCGGACATAGCGTCGTTGGGTTACAGGAAACACCGATTGAAGAACTCTCAAACTTTGGCTGTGTTACCGGTGTATGGAAGGAAGAAAGTTCAATGCTTTCGGTGACAGAGATTTATGAAAAGCCCGATCCTGAGTATGCCATGGAACATCTACACGTGGATGGAATGGATATAGACTACTTCTTAACGGTGTTCGGTATCTATGTCCTTCAACCACAGATTTTCGAGTTTCTCGAACAAAACATCACCCATAATCTGCGTGAGCGTGGTGAATTCCAACTCACTTCCTGTTTAGATGAATTGCGAAAGGCGGATGGTTTTTCAGGCTATATTGTTAAAGGGCATCGATTTGACATCGGTCTCCCTGAGGAGTATCGACAAACAGTTATCGGTTTCAGGGACGGATAGCAAGTAGATTTCCGTTTTGTGCATCTGGGTTGTGAATTCTGGTTTATACTAACATGCTTACCTGCTCACGATACCTCTGGGATTCTGACAACAACGATTGTCATGTCATCATATTGCTCCGCCTCACCAACGAAATTGTGGACATCGTTAACGATGTGCTGAACTACTTCGACCGCATTGCAACTATCAGGAATTCGCAAAACCGATTCTTTTAAACGGTCGGTTCCGTACATTTCCTCTTCTACATTGAGTGCCTCAATGAGACCATCCGTATGGAAAATTAAAATATCGCCCTCGCTTAAATTGAAGGTGATGGATTCGTACTGCACCCTTTTCATACTGCCCAGCGGGAGGTCGCTGTTCTCAATCTCAATTATGTTGTTACCGCGCTTGAGAACAGGATACGGTTGCCCACCGTTGGCATAGTCAATCTGCCGCTTAGTCTCATCAAGAATTGCAAGATTGAGTGCGATAAAACTCGGACCATACATACGTGGGGCTAAGCCTGCATTGAGATCGCTCAGAATGACATCTGCCTCGGATTTGAAACGTGAAACTTCGTACAACATCCCATTCGTCAGCACTGCATTCATTGCGCCGCGCAGCCCTTTTCCTGCCGCATCTGCCACAGCAATCGCTGTCTGTCCATTCGATACGGTGACATAGTCGAAGAAATCGCCGCCAACCTGCGTTGCCGGTACCGACATCCCCGCTACATCAAACCCTTTCGTATCAGGTGCCTCTGTAGGCAAAAGTCCCATTTGGATATTCTGTGCCTCGCTCAATTCAGCGCGAATACGGTTCATTTCCGCTTCTTCCCTTTCGCGCACTTCATTGCGCAGCTGCACTGTGTGCCGTCGATTGACAATTAACCGGCCCAGCAAAGCAAAAACGACAGTTATGAAGATAAGCGTGGGTAGATATGTGCGCCATCGCGTCCAGAGAGGCGGTAAGATATTGAAGTCCACTACTGCAGGTGGATGGGTGTAGGGCCACTCTTTTCGGAATGCCTTAACAAGAAAACTATAGTTTCCAGCTTTAAGACCGGTGTATCGAATACGCAGCGTACCTTTCCGGTTTTGGAGTGCTTGTGTAATGTCACTGTCACTCAGCGGTTGTACATCCACCGATGTGAATGTAGTCGGATTAATCCACTCACCAGGTAAAGTGCCGGTATTGGTTGTTAAAAGTGAAAACATTTCTGCCGAAACATTGGTCCATTTAGGGGTATCCAATCCTATTAATCTAAATTGATATGCGAGACCTTCTCGCAGTGGACTGATACCCTGCACATCAAAAATGATATTTCTGGTGCCGCGTGCTGGGAGCGTTAGATTAGCTGAAAGTTGGGTGTAAATTTTGTCAGCTTCCAAAACAGTTAACCGACAAAATGGAAGTCCGCCGCGTGTAGGTGTGTATTGCGTAGCACCACCTTCAGTCGCAAACCAGATGTCTTGATTTGTGGATTCATAAAGTTTCCAGATGTTATTGTGCGCCAAACCGTCTTTCGTCGTGAGTGTGTAGAAAGTCTCACCATCATATCGGACAGTACCGCCACCTCTTGTCGCGAACCAGATGTTACCACGACTGTCCTCCATCACATCGCGCACATTATCTACAAGGAACCCGTCTTTTGTTGTATACGTTGTTAGTCTTTTCCCATCGTAGTGAGCCACCCCTTGAGATGTTGCCAACCACAGAGCGCCGTCCTGAGAGATCAATGACGCATTTACTGGCGCAAGTTCAATGTTCTTCGTTGTGACTAACTTCGTACTTTGGTAGGTCTTAAGAGCCTCTGAAAAGAGAAAAGTTACTCGGTTGTTTTGTTGTGTTGAGTCTTTCCAGACGGCAAGTGGAGTTGAGCTGAACTCTCCGTCAAGAAGGAGCGGTTCACCGAGTTCAGTATCGCTCCAAAGTATCAATTTTCCTATTACCGAGTTGAAAAGCCATTTGCTGCCTAACGCCGACTTTAACAGAATTGTCGCTTTAAGTGGAAGGATCTCCGGCTCAATAGCACGGGTTCTGGGCGTTGATAGATGAATCTTTTTCGGATAGCGGAGGACCTTTCCATTTCCAAAGTGCACCCATAACCTATCATTGGGATCTCTATACAAGTCAGTGATGGCGGCTTCGCCGTGGTCTATCTCTGAAGTTGTACCAAAGAGAATTCTCTGGAAACCAGTCTTTGTAAGTCGTAACAATCCACTGGTATCCGCTTTGAACAGGTGTCCCCCAAAAGCCATCCATCGGTGTTCTCCGTCAGTAACGAGTACTTCAGGGTTAATATCTGCCCCTTCTCCACCAGGGCCGATCCGTGCAATAATGGATATAGAAACCCCATCAAATTTTCCATTTGCGTATCGGAAGAAGGTATATCGCGTAAATCTTCCATCCAACCTTGGATCCACAAAGTTAACAAACCAGATGTGTCCACCGACTTCAAATATTTTTACGATTTCAGTCCGAGAGCCAAACCGAGTTTGCCCTTCATTTGTAGCGTTGACTTGTGCAGGAGATGACATATCTTCTGTAAAACTTAAACTCAATGAATCTGTGGTGGTTTCTTCTGTATCCGCATTATACCGCGCAACACCGCCAAGGACACTGAACCAGAGATAACCGCGACTGTCTTCGTACATCATCCTCACTCGGTTAGTACCAATCCCAGCGTGTGTACTAATAGCGGGGATTGGATCGAATGCTGTAGCACCGTTGTCGTGTCCAAACCACAATTTGCCATCAACAGCCTCAAAAATCGTGTGGATCTGATCGTTTTCAAGTCCACTGCTGGTGGTATAAGAGATCGGTTCGAGGTCGGCATTGTATTGCTGTGGTCCATTTTCATTGGTAAACCATAGATTGCCCCACGCATCTTCTGCCTCAAGATATCCGAATAGGTTTGTACCTGTACGCAGCCGCGAACCGTCCCACCATCTTGTGGTGTGTTCATCACTAAACCAAACTCTACCTCGCGAATCGCTCCGGATTGTTGTAGGTTTTCGAGTTGCGGTTGACACCAAAGACCGGCGAGGTGTCGACCCTCTGTATGCCCAAGGTAAAGGGAGGATCTGCTCGAAGTTTTTACCATCAAACCGGAGCAAGAGGTTATAACCGCCGAACCAGATATTCCCAGCAGCATCTTCGGCTATTGCCTCAATCGCACCAACAATGCGCAGATCTGACATATCGTAACGAACAAACCCGCTACTTACCTGCATACGTGGTGTACCATCATCTGTTTTATCGCTCCCGTCATCATTTGACGGTTCGCGCCTCCAACGACTTTCTCGGAAACTCAGAATCACACCCGTTTGTCCCTCTTCTCCTTCACTTCCCCCGAGCCAGAGCGTCCCATCTTCACTTTGAAAGATGACGTTTATTGTCAAATCTGTTGAGCGGAGCAGATCTTCACCTATAATCTCATTTGGTTGTGCTTGTGGCGGTCGTTGGGCGTCTGGGGAAACGTATTTCGTCAGTCGTTGGTTTTCACCAACCCACACGTCGCCGAGTCGATCAACAATCAGTGTATTCCCATTGCCAATCAAATTGACTGCAGTCCCATCAAATCGACTCACTCGTCCTTTCTGTTCTGAAGGCATCCGCGTGAGAAACCAGATATGTCCCCACTTATCCTCGACGATTTGTAGCGTTCGACCCAGCAGCGCACCTGATTTAACTTTATCAGAAGGTCCCGCATCCAAAGTGTTTAGGGACCCAGCATAAGGCTCAAATGTATTACCATCAAATCGGCTGACCCCATTCTGGTCCGAACCAAACCAGAGCATACCTCGACTGTCTTGAAAAATAACAGGGACGATGGGACCCACCAATCCATCAGCAACAGTGTAGGTTTGCAACTGCTCAGCCTGAATATCAACACAGGCAAAAATCGCAACAAGGGCTATGATAAGGATCAGGGCGCAACTTTTTGCTGGAGTCAGCACGTTTCTGGAGCTTGTTAAGCAGAGATTAGTGTATATCATAAGCTTTTTATGAGCCAGATCATTTCACTATCTTATCATCGAGATATCTTAGTCGAGGCTTTGTATCACGGCACAATCTTCCGAGCAAAGGACGCTATATATCATTGCCATAAGGCACAGTTTGGCTTATAGACTCGGATATATGAGAATCGATTCAAGAATTTTGCCTAATGATTAGTGGGCGAAATCGCGGATCCGTGAAATCGCTTCCGCAATTACCGAGTCTGGGTACGTAAGAGAGATTCGGCAATACCCCTCACTCCACTGTCCATAACCAAGTCCGGGTGTCACCACAACGCCTACTTCTTCAAGGAGTGCTGTTGCAAAGGCGCGGCTTGAACCGTTGAAACGCGGTGGAACGGGTGCCCAAATATACATCGTCGCTTTCGGTTTTTCAATATCCCATCCGCTCTCTGTAAGCGCATCCACCACCATATCTCGTCGTCTTTGGTAAACGGTGTTTATTGCGGGTGTGATTTCGTCGGCAATTGACAGTGCCTTCATACCTGCGAATTGAAGTGCTCGGAGTGAGCCGTTATCTATGTTATCTTTAACAGTTTTAACGGCATCGACAGCGGTTGGATTACCCACGACAAACCCTAATCGCCATCCGGTCATATTAAATGCTTTACTCAACGAGAAGAATTCAACTGCCACCTCAGCAGCACCGTCTACCTGTAAGATGCTCGGCGAACGGTAACCGTCGTAGGTATTTTCGCTATAGGCGTTATCGTGCGCGATGAGGATGTTGTTTTGCCGTCCGAATTCCACAGCACGCTCAAAAAAATCGAGGTCCGCGGTCGCGGTCGTCGGATTGTTTGGATAATTAATCCAAAGGACTTTGGCGAGGCGTTTTATTTCATCAGGAATAGCATCAAAATCGACATAGAAGTTATTTTTTCGCAGAATCGGGGCATAGTAAGTCGTCGCACTCGCAAAAACATGTCCGATATTATAGGTAGGATAGCCAGGACTCGCCGCGATGCCAATATCACCGGGGTTGAGTATCCCAAGTGCTAACTTGACAATTGCATCTTTACTTCCGAGCGTTATCGCAACCTGATCATCGGAAAGTGTAATACCATAGCGATGCTGGTAAAAATCACAAACCGCCTGTGGAAAATCGTCGACTGGGTTGTCACACCCGTAACGGTGGCGATCGGGATCATTTGGATTTTGAATGGCGTGTGTCAGACTTTCGACGACTGGATCCGGCGTTGGGATATCCGGATCACCAATCCCGAGGCTAATCACATCAACGCCTCGTGCTTGTGCCGCCTGCATTTTTTGGCGTATATCCACAAAAAGATAGGGTGGAAGTTTCTGTAACCTTTCTGCGATTGTAATCAAAATTGTTCTCCTAATTCCGTATTTTCGTAAACACACGCAATTTGGAATCGCGTGTACAGATCTAAAGATTATTAATTTTTAATAGTACCCTTGCGGTGTCAAGAGACGTGGGAGTGGTGAGGATTGCTAAAAAATAAATACTAACAAAGCTACAATACCAGTTGTGCCAACACTTCCAACAGCTACAGCTATACCTATAAACTGCTTTAACTCGGCTTTTGATCTGTCCATTCTATCGTTAAGACGTGATTCAAGCTGCACGAGCTGCCTCTCAAGATGGTCAATTTTCTCGTTGATGTTTAATTCAAGTTGTTCAAAATCCTCCCCAATGGACTGCTGTATTATACTAAAAATTTCTTCATTCCGATTAGATATGTCATCAGACTCTATTGTTTCAAAGTCCACATTTTCTATATAACCCCTAACCCTCAACTTTAGCCATCCGGCAATTGGGTAGCTATTTATTTCCTCCAAGATCTGCTCTTCGGTCTTACCTTGTTTTTTTAATTCCTCAAGCACCCTATTGAAGAGTGCCTCAGATCCAAATCTATAGATTGCCGATAGTGCGAATCCAGCGAATGTCCCCAAAGGTCCAGCAAAAGCCGCGAACCTATTCAGTAATCTGGATTGCAAAAAGGGCTCTATCCTCCCCATTGCCACAAGTAACACAAGCGATAGGGTTCCTGATTCAGCGATTTTTTCTGCTACGCGGTTTATAGAAGTTTTACCAAAATTAAACATAGTTCCTCACTTCTGCTATCTTTAGACAATAAGTAGCCTTGAGTTTTCAATATCTCAGAAAGTTTCTCAGAGATGTAACCTTTATTTAAGTTGAAGGATTGTTTGTTGGGTTTCACTGAGGCTTTCCATAACATTTGAGCTAAAGTGCAAACCTTGACCACCCCAGTCTGGCATATAACCGATACTGTAGCAATAATAAAGCGTCCGCCTCGGTTTACCAGAGACATTGATGACAGATCCGTGGGTTAGCGCTTCCGTAAAAATAATAGCATCCCCTGCCTTCGCGGGAATCGGGGTCAGCACAGGATTTTCATCCGGGTGACCTCCCCAAGGCTTCGGAAAATTGCTTTTATGTGCTCCAGGTATAACAGCGAAACATCCGTCTTCCACATCACAGTCCAGCATTGGGAAGACTGCTTTTGTTAAAGTGGATACCATCTCCCCGTTTCTACAGTGATACTGGCATTTTGGGATAATCGGTGTACCGTGCATGTGCAGCCCCGTATAACCCCCACCCCATCGGTAAATCGTATAGGTGTGATTGAGTCGATATGGACCGCCTGTTACGCCATGGACTACATCCAGCACATCTGGAATGTCGATTAACGGGTTGAAAACGCTATCCGCTTCCAAAATGTTGGAGATATAGAGTTCCTTTTCCGTTCGCTGGGTCCCAAGACACAGCGGTGACGGATAGTCCTCAGGTGGCATCTGCTCGTATTGATCCAACACTTCGTTGCAGGAATCGATAATTGTCTGTGGAATAACACCCTTTAGCACAATGAAACCTTGCAAGTCAAATAGATATTTTTGTTCGTCCGTCATGTTGTTTTTCCTTATAATGTGCTTCTTGACATTTACGGAACGGCTTCATATCTGAGAATTGTTCCGTTTTGACCAACTACCCATCCACTGTCTGAATTACTCACATAAATAGCCTTCAAATCTGTTCGGGTATCTGTGCGTTGAGGTCGCCAATTCTGCCCGCCGTCCTTAGTGTGTAGCACAAGTCCTTCTTTTCCGACGATCCAACCTTTTGTTTCAGAAATAAAAAATACATCGTCAAGGAAGTTAGGGGTATGACTCTCTTGGCGCTGCCATGTTTTTCCGCCATTCTCTGTATGGAGAATCACCCCATCCATGCCCAAACTACGTAAGTCCAGTCCGACGATCCATCCTCTGTCTGCTGTGACGAAGGTGACAGCATCTAAGAAAAAAAATGAATGGCTCTTGCTGATAGAAGCAAGGTTCCAATGGGCACCGCCATCGAGTGTAGAAAGGATTGTCCCACTCATACCAACTGCCCATCCACGCTGTTTTGAAGTGAAGTGAACGTCAAAGAGATTCCAAGTCGTTCCACTCTCTTGGCGTTGCCATGTTTTTCCACCATTCTCTGTATGAATGATTTCGCCTGCGCTCCCGACGCACCATCCCACATTTTCATCGAAGAAGAAAACAGCGAGGAGTTCATGTTCTGTCCCAGAGGTTTGACGTTGCCACACACTTCCACCGTTTGTGGTATGCAAGACCACACCGGCTTCCGCAACTGCCCACCCTTTTTGTGGAGACACAAAGTGCGTCGCACCGAAACATTCAGTCGTACGGCTGTCTTGGGCATCCCATACAGCTCCACCATCTTCAGTTCGTAGGATCGCACCCCGATCACCGACAACATATCCCTCTTTTGAAGAGACAGCACAGACATCCACAAGGAGGTGGCTCGGACTCGATTGTGATTCCCAAGTTACACCACCGTTCCGAGTATGTAAAATCGTGCCATTCTCACCAACTGCCCAACCGAGTTGTTTAGAGATGAAGTCAACACCTAACAGGACAGCGTCAGCACTGTTATGAAACCGAGGTCCTCCACGTTGATGTTTCCATTGTCCTTTCCCACCAGAAGAGGTGTGAAGAATAACACCTAAATCGCCAACAATCCAGCCATTGTGGGAATCCGTAAAATCGATGTCGTAAAGTGTAAAGGTGTGTAGCGGCTCATTGCCAAGATACTCCGGCTGCCCATAACTGCTTGTGTGCCGTTGATTGCTGCCGTGTGTGAGGAATTTCCAAGTTTCTCCGCTATCGTTTGTCGCGAAGACACTCCGCTGATCGCCCACAACCCAGCCAGTCTCTTGATCTATGAAGTGGAGATTGAAGAGTGCTTCTTCTGTCGAAAACTGTTCTTCCCAAGTTTCTCCTCTGTCTACTGTTCGATAGATGTAACCAGATTTTTGGTGTTGTAGGGCTTGCGAGTCTCCTGATGTTGGCGTATTGTAGGTAATAATCCATCCCAGCTGGTCGTCTACAAAGTAAATCCCTTTCAAGGACTTTCTTTCAAACACACTGGTGTCAACCTTAATGAAGGTTTTACCACCATCAGTTGTTTTGAGCAACATCCCCCAATCCCCGACGATCCAACCTGTAGTTTCCCCTATAAAGATATTGTGCAGGTTATAATCGGTGCCTGTTTCAATAGAGTTCCACGTCTGCCCGCCATCGGTGGTATGGATGAGGACACCGCTTTCTCCAATGCACCATCCCTCTAATGCGGAGCGAAAATAAACATTACGCAGCGGTTTATTGAAAACGCCGCTACTTTGCTTATGCCATGTCTGTCCACCATTGTCTGTATGGATGATGAGACTCTCAGCATCCTCCATAAAATCTTGACCGGGTACTACATCTATCGGATTGCCAACTGCCCAACCTTCCTTTTCAGAAATAAAATGTACATCGTAGAGATGCGAACTCCAGTCACCCTCCATGACAGTTTTCCATTCGTATTGAATCTGTTTCTTGGACGCGGTATCTTCGCAACCGACCATAGAAGATAGAATACTGATGAACAACACAACAGGCGCGAAAAAGCCTCGCGATCCTTGTTTCAATCTCCAATTAACGATGGTTTTGAAAAAGGATTTCGCTGACATCGTGCAATCCTTTAGGGGCATCAACGACCCACCTCGCCGCGCGAAGCGCACCTTTAGCAAAGGCTTCTCGGTTGTGGGAACGATGGACGACGCTTAATTGTTCACCTTGGGTTGCAAATAAGACTGTGTGGTCACCCGCAATATCTCCGCCGCGGATCGCATGGGTCCCGATTTGTTTCTCAGGTCTCGGTCCAACAGTCCCGTGACGACCGTAGATCTCTACCTCTGCCAAGTCGCGCCCTAATGCTGTGGCAACTGTCTCCGCTAAACGGAGCGCAGTGCCGCTTGGGGCATCTACCTTGCGATTATGATGGGTCTCTATCGTCTCAATATCGTAATCATCTCCGAGGGCTTTCGCAATTAATTCCAGTGCTTGGATCATTACATTGACACCGAGGCTCATGTTCGGTGCCATCACACAGCGAATCTGTGACGCAAGCGCATTAACAGTGGCCAATTCATTAGGGCTGAAACCTGTTGTTCCAACGACCATCGCTTTATCAGCATCAACAACCTGCCTCAGGTGCTGCACAGTCGCTTCTGGTTTCGAGAACTCAATAACAACGTCCGTACTTTCAAGCACATCCGCAAGTTCACCCGTGACAGGCACCCCGATCTCATCAACGCCTGCCACAACGCCAGCATCGCTCCCGATTTGTGGGTGTCCCAGATATTGAATTGCCCCAACAAGTTGTATATCGGCTTGTTGGGAAATCCCTTGCGTAATACACCGACCCATGCGACCACAGATACCGGTGATAGCGACACGAATCATCACGGATTTCCTTGAACGGATGGCGAGTTCTTATTGTTTTTCAAAAAGGACTTCGCTGACATCGTGCAATCCTTTAGGGGCATCAACGACCCACCTCGCCGCGCGAAGCGCACCTTTGGCAAATGCCTCTGGGCTGTGTGCTCGATGGACGACGCTTAATTGTTCTCCCTCGGTTGCAAACAACACCGTATGATCACCGGCAATATCACCACCACGAACTGCATGGATGCCAATTTCCTTTTCCGACCTCGCGCCAACAATACCATGACGACCGTAGACACCCACCTCTGCTAAATCACGTCCCAATGCTGTCGCAACGGTCTCCGCTAAACGAAGCGCAGTGCCGCTTGGCGCATCCGCTTTGTGATTGTGATGTGCCTCTATTACTTCAATATTGTAATCATCTCCGAGGGCTTTGGCAATTAATTCCAGTGCTTGAATCATCACATTGACACCGAGGCTCATATTTGGTGCCATCACGCAGCGGATCTGTGACGCAAGTTCTTCGATAGTAGCGAGTTCATCAGCATCGTATCCAGTTGTCGCGATTATCATTGCTTTGTCAGCATCGACAACCTGTTGGAGGTGTTCCACGGTCGCTTCTGGGCTCGAGAACTCGATGACAACATCCGCGCTTTCAAGCACGTCCGCAAGTTCACCTGTAATGGCAACGCCAGTCTCACCAATGCCAGCAACGACACCAACGTCACTCCCGATTTGTGGGTGTTCGGGGTATTCAATCGCTCCGACAAGCTCCATATCGGTTTGTTGGGTAACACCTTGGGTAATGAGCCGCCCCATACGACCACATGCCCCATTAATAATTACACGTATCATTTTTTAAACTATTGCTCCTGGTCACTGATCCACTACGTTACGCAGTAGTTTCCGATTAAGTTTGATGTTTTTGTTGCATTTGAAACTCAAGAGTTAGGTCGACTTGAATCAGAATCAACGGTATTCATGCCTTATGGTGATCGGCAGCCGGCTTTATGGCTTCGGAAACCATCGATAAAGTGGTTTCACCGACTACCGACTGCCGAAAATGGCTTCGGCTTTCGTAGCGAACACCCTAATGGCTGACTGCTATTTCAATGTAAGCAGATATGCCAAAAGGTCGTGCATCTGCTTTACTGAAAGAATATCTGCAAAGTTTTCAGGCATAACACCAGCTTGCGGCACGCTGGTAGCCCTTATATCCTTTTTGTAGTAAGTTGTCCACAGCTTCCCTGATTCGTCAAGTATTTGTATAACATCAGTATTCTCTCTATTTCTGTGATCATACAGATACTTTTTCCTACCGGTGACTTCTTCGCCGTCTATAGTGAGGATCGTGATCATTTCATATTCAGGCGCAATATAGGCGCGCGGATTGAGAATGGACTCCACAATGAATTGCGTGGAGTGGGTGCTGGCAACCTCAGTCATATCGGGACCTATCTCGTGACCAGTGCCGGTAGCACCTCTACCGTGAACTGCATGGCATTTACCACAAGCGTACCCTTCGGAGAAAAAGATTTCCTCTCCGGCTTTGACATCGCCCCCCATATAGGGAGTAAATTCCT
Source organism: Candidatus Poribacteria bacterium (assembly GCA_022826805.1). GTDB lineage: Bacteria > Poribacteria > WGA-4E > WGA-4E > WGA-3G > WGA-3G. Next base: position 3,491 of record JAJDUH010000018.1, on the reverse strand, counting down.
CGTCAGACTTTATCTCATCCAAGGAAATGTCTGCCGCTTTTGCTTGTTCTGTGCGGAGATAACCGACAATCATCTCAATCGCCTCATCGGAGAGTAGGCCACCAAATTTTTGCATCTCGGTTCCAGGACGACCGTCAAAAATAGTTTGATAGATACCAGTATCCGTCCATCCATAGAGCCATTCTGCTTTGAAGAGATCAGGTGCGTTCCCACCACGAGTGCGTCCAGCGTGGCAGTTCCAACACATCAAGCGAAAATAAAACGCACCATCTATAACATCTTCATCATAATTGACTTCACTTGGTGCTGCTGGTGCAATGTCCACCTCGAACTCTTGCGCATGGAGAAAAAGATTCACACCTGAAAACAAAAGGAGGATGCCCAACGCTATGTATAGGGTAGAAGTTGTACGCTCAAACATTTTGGACGCGCGCTTATAAAGCACGCCTATAAAGTTACAAGTAGCGTGTATCATTTCTTTTCATCCTCCTGAAACGGAGCAAAATAAGGTAAATGGTACTTCTGAGAAAGCCCTTTCAATTTTTCCTCACTCCATTTCTGTTCGATAATTGTGTTAACAGCCTCTTGAAGTGCCTGTGTGTCTAACCTTGGCGTATTTTTGCTAAAAGCGATAGAGACATTCCAGCGCAGGCGGGGTGGAGGGATGTACCCATCAACAACTTCTAATTCGGGATAGGCAGTCTCTGTCTGTGCTGCTCGCTGAATGCGGGAACCCTTTTCAATCAACCAACCAGAGTTTGCCCACATACATCCGTAAGCAATTTCCCCTTTCTGTAGCGCATCCAGAACAGCAATTTGCGAAGGATAGATACGTCGGTTATATCCTGTCTGTCGAAGCACATCGCTTGCGATTGATCCTGCTTCTGTCCCAATCGTTTCCACTTTGATGTCTTCCAGCGTTTTCGGAGACTTTTGCAAATCCTTCCGCTTTATCAACACATAACCGGTGCCGTAATACGGTTTTGAAAAGTCAACGCGTTTACCTAATTGGACGGCTTCGCTCATAGCACGCTCTTCGATAGGGACTCCGATGACACAGTCACAATGTCCACGTAACATATCCGCAAGCAGGCTGTCTCGAAGCGTATTAAGCCAGTGAAGCTCGAGCTTAACCCCTAATTCTTCTGCCAGTAGATGTGCTATCTCAACATTTAAGCCAGGAAGTTCTGGATCGGCATTTGAATAGGGCAGATTCCGAATGTCCATACAGACGGTTAGCAGACCTTTTTCTCGAATCTCTTCCAGAGCATCGTCGGCATTCGCATGAAGCACTACCAAAACAGGCAGTGTAAGAAGCGCGACACACAAAAGAATAGAGTGTTTCACGATTGCCTCCTATGGGTTATATTGTAGCTGATTCTGTTGGGTTTCACTACGTTCAACCCAACCTACGAGCCTGAGACTGAAAGCCTGCACAGCAGGCGAACCGACGACTACTCATCAAAAAGCGCGAACACGTAGAGGGTTCCCCCTTGGCGGGCGTTGACTTCGGCATATTTCACAGCACCTGATGCTATGACGACGTATTGGACCCCATCAAGTTGATAGGTAATCGGCGGGGCGAGAACGCCTGATCCGGTTTGGAAATCCCAAAGCACTTCGCCGGTTCCTGCCGAGAGTGCCATAAATCTTCCCTCTAAATCACCCGCAAAAACGAGACCGCCTGCTGTGGTGAGGCATCCGCCCCATTGCGGGAAGTTCGTTTTGTGCCGCCATTTGATTTCACCCGTAGAGACATCAATTGCACTGATATGCCCCCACATTATCATGTCGCCGCCCTCTTCCTTTTCTGCCGTCATACCGCTTCCGAGATAGGGCAGACCTTTCACGTAGAAAACGCGCCCTTGATGGTAGGAACCGCAGAGTTCCAAGGATGGGACGTAGAGATAATTTGTGATAGGGTTATAGGCTGAAGGGGGCCAGTTCTTTCCACCTTCAACACCCGGACAAACGCGAATCGTCCCCTCTTCCGTGGTAAACACACCCGGTTTGACAGTAGGTCTGCCATTTTCATCAAGACCCGCAGACCAGTTCATTTCGCAATACGGACTTGCATATAAGAATTTTCCGTTCGTTCTATCGAGCACATAGAAATAGCCGTTGCGATTTGCTTGCATCAATGCCTTAGTCGGTTTCCCATCAATGTCCATATCAATGAGAACCGGTTCGCTCACACCGTCCCAATCCCAAACGTCGTGTGGGGTTGCTTGGAAGTGCCACTGGAGTTTACCGGTATCGGCATCCAGTGCAACAATGCAGTCGGTGTAGAGATTATCACCTCTGCGGACAGCCCCGTTCCAGTCTGGTGCAGGATTACCCGTTCCCCAGTAGACGAGGTTCAATTCCGGATCGTAGGAGCCCGTGACCCAAGCAGATCCGCCACCCGTCATCCATGAATCCCCTGCCCATGTGTCGCCACCGGGTTCGTCTTTTGTGGGAACAGTGTAAAACCGCCACGCTTGTTCACCCGTTTCGGCGTAATAGGCGTCAATGAAACCCCGAATGCCGTATTCTGCCCCTGATATACCGACTATCACTTTGTCCTTAACAACTAACGGGGCAACGGTTAAGGATTCAGCGTTGGTTGAATCGCCAACGACTCGATCCCACAGTACCGTCCCGGTCTTCACATCAAGTGCCAGGAGATGTGCGTCAAGGGTCGTCCAAAAGATTTTATCCCCTAAAATGGCGGCACCCCGATTGACCATACCGCAGCAAATCGCGAGTCCGTCTTCGAGCGGATAGTTGTATCGCCATAATTCCTTACCCGTCCTGGCATCCACGGCATAAATGCTGCTATACGGCGTGGTAATAATCATTATCCCATTAACAACAATCGGCGTACATTCAAATTTATCGTATCGTGTACCAATCTGAAACGCCCATTTCGGCACGAGTCTTTTGACGTTTTTTGTGTTAACCTGTGTAAGTTCACTGTATCGCCAACTTCTATAGTCACGTCCATACATTAACCAGCTTTCAGAGTCGTCTTGTGATGAAAGTAGCATCTCATTGGTAACTGGCTGGAAATTATTTACATCCGTACCGGCTGTGATAGTGCTCGGTATCGCAGCAAGTCCTAAGACCGCCACAAAGATGACAAAACCCACGCATTTCGCATGTAGGCAGTGGTTTGTCGGTTTAAAGATAGTGTACCTGTTCATATTCCCTGCTCCTTGGTTTTAGAAATGATACAATCCCAGTTTTCTACCCTTTTAGAAGTCGTGTCATAAGGAAACGCGAGGCATTTCGTATCGTTTCAGGAATAGATACCTCAAGCTATTAGTTTACTAAAAATCGAATTTTATGTAAAGCCTAAAAAATGCTGTCATAGGGTCATTTAGTTTTAAGATTTGATTTGTAGAGTTATGATTTTATATGGGCATGTATTGCGTGAGTTTTCACGCAATACATGCTATACTTCACCCTAAAAATCCACAACGACTTTGAGGTGAAGACGATGACGAGAA
>JAJDUH010000039.1 GCA_022826805.1 Candidatus Poribacteria bacterium | reverse complement strand
TTCTCGTCATCGTCTTCACCTCAAAGTCGTTGTGGATTTTTAGGGTGAAGTATAGCATGTATTGCGTGAAAACTCACGCAATACATGCCCATATAAAATCATAACTCTACAAATCAAATCTTAAAACTAAATGACCCTATTGCAGGAGTACGGGCATTTTGTTTCCGTTGACATTCTGGGTCTCTTGCACTATAATAACAACGATGTAACCCTATTAGGGTGTCGCTTTCAACCCATAAATTATAATATTTAAAGAACAAGGGGATTCTAATGGATTTAGGACTAAAAGACAAAGTAGTAGTTGTAACGGGGGCAAGCCGCGGTATCGGACGTGCTATCGCGCACGGCTTCGCTGATGAGGGAGTCCGCCTAAGTATCTGTGGCAGAACTCAAGATACACTCCAAAGCGTAACAGATGAACTTAGGGCAAAAGGCGCGCAGGTCTTCGCCAAACTCACAGATGTTACAGATACAGATCAAGTCGAGGGATTTATATCGGAAACAGTGGAAACTTATGGTGGAATTGATGTCGTTGTGAACAACGTCGGCGGTAGTCGGTGGACCCCTTTAGAGGACATTTCGGATACTGAATGGCACGAGATTCTCGATCTGAATGTGGTGTCTGCAGCACGGGTTAACAAACTCGCGATTCCTGAGATGAAAAAGCAAGGCGGTGGCGCAATTCTAATGATTACTTCCATTTACGGCAGGGAAGGCGGCGGACACATTACATATAACGCCTCTAAAGCCGCCGAGATTAGTATGACGAAGGCGTTAGCAAAAGAACTTGCACCCGACAATATCCGCGTCAATAGTGTCGCTCCAGGTTCAATTCTCTTTCCAGGTGGTGGTTGGGCGCGCCGGATAGCGGCGGACCCAGAAGCGATGGAAGCCTTTGTGAAAAGCGATATGCCGTTGGGCAGATTTGGGAAACCCGAAGAAGTCGCAAATGTCGTCGTCTTTCTTGCATCCGAACGCGCAAGTCTTGTAACAGGTGCTTGTGTGAACGTTGATGGGTGCCAATCGCATTCAAATATTTGATGCTGTATGCGTTTTACGATATTTGTTGTTACTGCCTCGGCATAATGTATATTTGGACGCGTCAATAAGACGCACTCCGTCAAAATGACATATTTCAAAATGGACTAAAGCGGAAACGGGTGATCCTTTTATTTTTCAAGCTGAGAATCAGGAAATCAATCTAAAAATCCGTGATCTCTCAGGCCATCCGGTAGATGAGGGAGCAGCCGGTTTTGGTCTCTCAAATTACACGGCGAGATTTGATAATATTACTATCTCCGGCGAGAGTATTCCAGACAAAGGTGGATTATCGGTAACGCCTCGGACAAAACTCGCGACGACTTGGGGACAGTTGAAGCGGTTTTAGAGAAATAAGACGAGGAATACCATGTTGAGTCTCCAACCCAGATACATCATCTTCATAAATTCAGACACAACGATAGTTTGTACATTCGCACATCAGAGACGCAATTTTATCCTCTGATTCTGTTAGTAAATATTTTTATACGAAAAAACATTCTTCTCTTTTCCCCCTCTATTCATTCCTTCTTTCTCCTTCAGTGAAAATCCTCTTAAATTTTTCCCTTGTTTAAAAAGGCACCGACATGTTAAAATAGCGTGGAGGCAATAAATGAGGAGAGTGGGCATGGGCGCAAAATTGTGGGTTCCAGAATACGACACCCCAGAATTATGGCACAAAGAAATCTCACGACGCTGTTTTTTCCAGAGCGGTATCACAGGTTTTCTCGGACTCGTCGCCATGCAGCACTTCGGCTCCAACGGTTTTGCGCAGCTTGAAGATGTTCTTCCACGTGCCGAGCATTGTATCGTTCTGTTCATGAATGGTGGTGCAAGTCAGATAGACACTTTCGATCCGAAACCCAGCACTAAAAACGGAGGTCCCTTTGCAGCGATTCCGACAAGCGTTGAAGGCGTCCAAGTGTCCGAACACCTCCCGCATGTTGCGGAGCAGGCGCATCACCTTTCTATCATTCGTTCAATGATTTCACGTGAAGGGAATCATGAGCGGGCACGCTACTTACTCCATACAGGATATGCACCGGGTGGAGCAGTAAGACATCCAACCCTCGGTTCACTCACCTCTTACTATCTTGAGGATAGCCAGTTGGATCTTCCGAGTTGCGTTAATATTAATGCCCCGACTTACTCTGGCGGTTTTCTTGGTGCCACACATGATCCATTTGTGGTCAATGATCCGATGCGCCCTGTGGAAGACCTCTCTTATCCGGCACAGATGGATACGCACCGTTTTCGCGAACGGCTCAAGATGCTCAGGACGATTGAGAAGGATTTTATCGCCAAACGTACTGGGCGCAGCACGGAAGCGCACGAAGCGATATACAAAAAAGCTGATCAACTCATCAACTCCCCTAAGGTAGACGCGTTTCAACTCAACGATGAACCGATCGCTATCCGAGAGGCTTACGGCATGAATAAGTTCGGTCAAGGATGCCTAATGGCGCGTCGTCTTGTGGAGGCTGGTGTCAAATTTATAGAAGTTTCATTAGACGGATGGGATACACATCAAAATAACTTTGAACGAACAAAAGAACTCCTCAGTATGGTAGATCCGGCGTTTGCAATGCTCCTGAGGGACTTGTTTGAACGCGATCTCCTTGATAAAACGATTGTACTCTGGCTCGGTGAGTTCGGACGTACACCGAAGATTAACAACAACGATGGAAGAGATCATCATACCAAGGGCTGGTCTGCTGTTGTGGCCGGAGGTGGTACCCGCGGAGGGCAGGTAATCGGAGGCACAAGTAAAGATGGAACCGAAGTTGTTAGTGGTGCCCTCGGTGTGCCAGACCTTTTTGCGTCCCTCTGTTTTGCGCTTGGAATTGATGCTGATGAAGAGAATTATTCCCGTTCCGGCCGACCGATTCGGGTCGTTAACGACGGCTCAGTTATAGAGGAGTTGTTCAAGCCTCTTTAAAGATTAGGTATTAGGAACTGTTCTTTCATCTTTTATAGTTATCAGTTGTTGTGCCTGATCGGGTTGTGGAATTCACGTAACACATAACCGTCACAAAGCTTAACTAACAACTGAAAGGCTGCGTAGCAGCCGTACTAACAACTGACAACTAATGAGAGTTATTGCTGGTACATTCAGGGGTAGACGCTTAGCTGCTCCTAAAGGGAAGCGTTTCGTTCGCCCAACTACTGATCGGGTAAAAGAATCCGTGTTTAGTATCCTACGGGAACAGGTCGTTGATGCGAATTTTCTTGACCTCTGTGCCGGGACGGGGAGTATAGGGATTGAGGCGTTGAGCCGCGGCGCGAAACACGTTACGTTTTTGGACCGAGATCCGCAGTGTATTGCGATGATAGAACGAAACCTCGATGTTTGTGGTCTCACAGTTGAACCTCGCGCGAGGTATAATCTACTCTGTCGTGACGTTTTAAAAGGAATTGCGGCCCTTCATAAGCGGACGGTTGTGTTTGAAGTTATCTATTTCGATCCACCCTATGGTGTCGGTTTAGGAGACAACTCGCAGAATAGTATTGAGCTCTACGCTACCAGTTTAGCGCTCCTTGCGGAGACCACGTTGCTTGAAATCGACGGTACATTGCTCGTTGAACATGCAAAGCAAGTTGTTTTACCTGACGCTGTTGGAAGTTTGATTCGGGATCGACAGGCGCGCTACGGAGATACACTCGTATCATTTTATCAGAGGAATTTGTAAATACCTAAGCATTATTAAGGAATCTTTTCCTTTAAGCACTGGTGGAAGAGCAAATATGAAAATTTTGAATCTCCAATCCGGAACGCCTTTTCAGATGGGCAAAGGGAAAAACTGGCGTGTCGTGCATCCAGATATGGGCTCAACACAGTTGACACTGAACCATGGAGTTCACGCACCCGGTCAGGAATTCACACAGCATTACCACGATGCCTCAGAAGACGCTATTGTTGTGTTAGAGGGTGGTGGAGCTATCCGACAAGGGGGTGTCTATACTCCAATTACTGCTGGTGATCTCATTTTTGTGCCTGCAGGGGAAGTCCACGGAACTGTCAATACTACGCCGAACATGGCACGCTTAATTAGTTTTCAAGCCCCGCCAGATATGGCACTATACCGAGGCGAACGGGATACACCTGCTAAGGCACCGATACCGGAACATGGGCACCGGAGTAACGTTCAGGTCATTAATATGGCACGAAGCGGACCAGTTTTTGGAAAGGCTGTCGAGTGGCGAAGCGTCGTCTCACCGCACAAAGGCTCTGTACATCTCTCCTTAGACTACATCCACCTGAATAAAAATGAGGGGTTTACGCACGAACCGATAGAGACTGAGTCAATCTATGTGTTGAGAGATGGGTGTGCTGAACTCTTAACCGCGAGGCAATCTGATGCTGAGGTGCGCTTGTTGGAACAATATGATGTCCTCTACCTCGCCCCTGGGGACACCTTTTCACTTTCCCACGCGGGGGATGAGCCGACTACAATCATAAATTGTTGGGCAGTCGGCGAGCGGTTAGCGGATAGCCATTAGCAGTTAGTGGTTAGCAGATAATGGCTAAAAGACTGCTAAAAGCGAACGAAGTGAGCGTGCTATTTGCTAATTGCCGATAGCCAAAAACAAGGAAATTGATGGATGAAACCAGACGATGTAGCTGTCTCACGGCGGGGAAACCTTGTCGTGATAAACCACAATAAATTTGAGATTAAATTCAACCTTTCAAGAGGAACATGGGATTACATTGATGAGAGTGGCGACGTAATTATCCGCAACGGATGTACACAAATAACCCTTGATGACGGGAGCGTTGTCAAGACCGAAGATACCGGAACCCGTGAATTTATCACGGCGGTTCCACAGACAGATGCGCTTGGTACCTATCACCAGATCCGTTTCTCGCACGAAGCGAAGGGGAAGGGCGTACGGATAAATACCTACCTCAATTGCTATGATGCACAACCTGCCATCCTGCTGAAAGTTGGGGTTGAAAACCTCAAGCAGGGGCAGCCCCTGCAATTAGATACTTTAACGGTGCTTGGTGTGTCAAAGAACCGTGGGGCTGTATTGGTCGGCGGAACGCCCTCGGATTGTCACCTTTTCATCAACATGCCACCGCTTTCCCCTGGTGTGAGTAGGAGACTCTATGACGGGTTTCTGTTGAGTGAAACAGATGCCAGACATCCATGTCACGATGGTATGCTGCGCGATACCGAAAACGACAAGACCCTCGTTTTTGGGTTTCTGACGACAGAGAAATGGTGGCCCCGAATCCAAGTTGGCTGTCAAAGTAATTCGGGATCCAACTCGCAATCCTATACTAAAAAGGCATCGGCATCAGGTGCTAACCCTTGGGCGCTCTATCATCTATGTGGACAACGGTGCGATTTCGGAGAAGAAATTACCTCGGAAACTGTGTATCTCAACTTCGCAGGGGATACCGCAGCATGCTATGAACACTATACACAAATGTTGGCGGTAAAGAACAATCGTCTTAAAACTGATGTCTCGGATTCGTGCGATGCTCCCATTACTGCTTGGAATCTTTCCTCTGCGCAACTTCCATTAGACCCGAATACTATCTTAACGCAGGTTGATGAGCTTACGGCAAATCCGTTTTTTCAACCAAACTTCTCCAGCGGGATGGATTATATTCAATTGGATGTCGGGCTGGAAGCACGTTTGGAACGTGATACGCCGGTTGGAGAGAATTCAGAGGCACAAACTTCTGACGAAATACAAGTGGCTCTCAACCAGATTCGAGCGAAAGGTTTCAAAACTGGAATCCGAATCAATCCCTTTTGTGCAACACTTGATTCGGAACTTGTACGGAAGCATCCTGACTACTGCATACAAGAAGTTTCGACCCGCAGGAGAAGAGAAAAAACGCGTCGGCATTCACGACGCAACGGATATAAACCCGCCACAACACATCTACCGGAGAGCAGTACAGAAGTCGCACTTTTGGACGTTTCCCACCCGGAAGTGCAGCGACATATCCGCAACCAGATTAAACAGATAGTCAACGAATATGGATGTTCACTCATTAATGTAGATTTTACAGCGTATACCACGGGACTCACCAACGGCACACACAACTTGCGGTGGCACGACAAAACCCTTACATCTGTTCAGCTTTATCGCTTTGCTGGTGAATTGCTGAGAGATGCTATTAGTGAAGCACGCTCAGAAAGCACATCTACTGATGAGGAGGTTCTGCTTGCTGGGTACAATGCTATCACAGGACCGTGCCTTGGGAACATCTCGTTGAACGCTCCACTTATCAACCCGCCTTTTTCCAGCGTAGGGGCGATTTCGAATCGCGTCAGTGATCCGTGGCACCATCAACGTGGTACAAAACACCGCTTGAGTAGATATGCAGCACATATACGCGAGCATAACGTTCTCTGGCAACATGTTTTTGGCGAGTTGACTGTCGATGAACCGAGACCTGTCAATGAGGCAATTGTGGAGATGACAGCAGCGGCGTTGAGTGGCGGAACAGTCTTCTGCACCGACCAGTTAACTAAACTTGCTTCTTCGCGGGCAGCCTACTTATCGCGAATCTTTCCCCTCTTAGGGGACGCAGCTACACCGATTGACCTTTATGATGAACCGTTCCCGAGGATTTGGAGTCTACCCGTTTCAACACCGAGTGAAACTTGGCACCTCGCCGCAATCTTTAATTGGAACGACTACGAGGATGACGCTTATTTTGAACTTGATGTCCTTGGACTTGATGCATCGAAAGAATATCTCGTCCACGATTTCTGGATGCGTCAATACCTCGGAAAGGCTTCGCACGGCTTAACCTTATTGAATATTCCCCCGCGTTCCGTCAAACTGCTTTGTTTTCGTGAAGAGCAAAATGTCCCACAGCTACTTGCAACTGATATGCACTATACCCAAGGAGCGGTTGAAGTTCTATCTGCGGGTTGGGACAATCACAATCAAAGTTACCTACTCGTCTGCAAACCACTTAGACAGGCAAATAGCACCTGCTTTGTTTATGTACCGGACGGGTATTTACCCGTCGGTGTCGCGGCTTACGGCAGCGGTTATCAATACAACTGGGACGCACCCGTCTGTCAACTAACCTTTACGAGGACGCAACCAGACAAACTGGTACAAGCAAGTATCCAATTTGCTAAGACCTCGGGCGGTTCTTCTGGTGGGAGAGGTTTATAACCCCGATAAGTGTAGATGTCACCAAATACGTTTCTGTGCAATCTCATACTGAAATAGAATCGAGGATCGAAATGTGAGTACTATTCATACGCAGCTGCAAGCCCTCAAAGCACAAGCAAGTGTTTGCACAGCATGTGATTTGGCGAAAACGCGTGCGAATGTCGTCTTCGGTAGCGGTAGCGGCGAGGCAAAATTAGCGGTTGTCGCAGAGGGACCGTCGGCTGCTGATAATCGGACGACACTTCCATTTTCAGGTCCTGCTGGGAATTTACTTGACGCGGTCCTCGCTGCAAACGATTTAACGCGCGATCAAATTTGGCTGACGAATATCATTAAATGCCGGGCAGCAAGTTTTAAGGGAGGCGTGTTAAAAAATCGACCGCCAAAAGTGTCGGAAATTAAAGCATGCTCCAAGTGGCTGGATGGGGAACTGACCTTCATTCAACCTTCCGTGATTTTGTGTATGGGAGCACCCGCTGCGAAGGCACTCATTCATCGAAGTTTCCGTATTACTGAAGAGCGCGGTGTCTGGTTTACAGATACCCTATATGCTCCCTTTACCATGGCAACTTTCAACCCGGCTTATGTGCTAAGACAAGAAGGCGAGAATTTTGAGGTTGTCCAGCGAATCCTCATTGACGATATCGCCGAAGCAAAGCGGAAGTTACATGAATCTGAAGAGTTACCGAAATTGACGCTTTTTTAATGGTTATCGGTTATCGGTGCGTTCCGCTGCGCTCCACTTTCAGTTTGGGTTGCTGCGCAACCCTTTCAGTGGTCAGTTTTCGGTTAAGAGGTCACTGACAACCGAAAGCGAACGAAGTGAGCGAACTGATAACTGAAAACCACTACCACTAACAACCGACAACCATTTACACCGATAACCCCGCAAACAGAGGAAAAATGCCCTTAAAGAAACAAATTGCTATAGATGCCGTGCTAAAAGCGATGCGACTCTGCGAACAGGTGCAAGCTGAGATGGTATCAACCGATGCGATTCAGAAGATAGACCGGAGTCCTGTAACTGTCGCTGATTTCGGGTCGCAAGCATTGATATGCAAAGCGATTGGCGATGCCTTTCCTGACAATGTTGTTGTAGCTGAGGAGGACGCGCAGGCACTTAAGGAGAACGCGGCACTCTTATCGCGCGTCACAAGTTATGTGAACAGCTTTACAAAAGAGACGGTTTCAGCTGACACTGTCTGTGAATGGATTGACCGCGGGAGCGGTGATGTTGGGAAGTTCTTCTGGACACTGGATCCAATTGACGGTACGAAAGGCTTTCTGCGTCGCGATCAATATGCGATCGCTTTGGCTTATATTATCGATGGTATTGTTCAACTCGGTGTTTTGGGCTGTCCTAATCTCGCATACCGTTTAGACGCTATGGACGCTGAACGTGGGTGTCTTTTTGTTGCAGTCCGCGGTGAAGGCACGCAGCTTTATACAACAGCAGGGGATTTTTTAGAGCAAGTCTACATATCGGAGGAGACACATCGCTTCGCAGAGAGTTTTGAGTCCTCGCATGGCGATAGCGATGCACACAGCAAAATTGCGGAAGTACTCGGAATTACAGAGTCGCCGGTCCGAATGGACAGCCAGGTAAAGTACGGTATTGTTTCTCGTGGTGAAGCGTCCCTCTATATCCGTCTGCCAAACCCCGCATTTCCAGATTATCGCGAGTGCATCTGGGATCACGCTGCAGGGATGATTGTTGTGCAGGAAGCCGGTGGAACCGTTACAGACGCGAACGGCGCACCTCTTAATTTTTTAGCAGGGAAACGAATGCGTGAGAATCGCGGGATTGTTGCGACGAACGGAAAACTGCATCAACACGTTTTAAAAGTTATTAGTTCTCAGTTGTCAGTCGTCGGTTAATGCTTGTGGCAGTGGTGTAGTACGTGAATTCCATCGACCTTTAACTAAAGACTTTTAACTGATAACTGTTAACTATAAACTATAAGGAGCGAATAGAGCGTATGAAAGTTGGGCAAATTGTTGCACCGTATCAGATTGAGATTGTTGACATAGAAAAACCGAACCTCGCCGATTATCCAGATGGCACAGTGATGATAAAAACCGCTCACAGTGCTATCTGTGGCACTGATATGCCGTCCTTTGTGCTTGAGCATCCAGCGGAAAGCTATCCCCTTCCACCCGGATTATCAATTCATGAAGCAATTGGTGTTGTCACAGACAGTAAATCGGACAAATTCAAGGTAGGAGATGAGGTACTCGCGCTGCCACGTTACATCGGCGGACTTTCGGAATACTTCCTATCGGATGAGAGCGTCACAATACCTTTGACGGATTTCCCGCGAAAGGACTGCATCTTGATGTCTCAGCCGCTCGGTACTGTCGTTTGGGCGTGTCGAAAGCTGCCAAATCTACTCAATCTTGATACGGTTGTCGTCGGACAGGGACCCATGGGACTTCTCTTTACGCACATGTTGAGCAATCTTGGCGCACGGACAGTGATCACAACCGACGTTGTTGACTTCCGGCTCGCTGTTGCCAAGAAGATGCGTGCCACGCATACGATTAACGCTGACAAGCAGGATACAGTTGCTGTTGTTGAGGAGATTACGAAAGGTAGAATGGCGGATCTGGTTATTGAGGTCGTTGGACACCAAACGGAGACTATCAACCAATGTCTCACACTACTGAAACGCGGCGGAACGCTCCTCGCCTTCGGTGTGCCGGACGACCAGATTTACGATTTCCACTTCGCGGATTTCTTCCGAAAAAATATCAATTTTATCGGATCTGTCGGACCGGATGCACCGAACGACTTCCCGCTGGCGATGGATATGATTGCCCAAGGACGCTTAGATGTGTCCCCGATTATTACACATCATCTGCCTTTTACAGAGGCGCAACTCGGATTCGAGATGGCACTAAATAAAAAAGATGAAGCGATCAAAATTGTTTTTGACTACTAACCTAAAAAGAATTTATTGTAGGTTGGGTTGAGTGATAAAGACCAATATCTGTGTAGTCATATCCGAAAGGTCGTCTTTCCCTGAATCGCTGATGGACATAGAGACAGCGAAACCCAACAAACAAATCACGTTGAAAATAGAAAAGCGTTGGGTTTCACTGGTCCTTAGGTATATTCAGATTTTCTGCTAAACTTAGAGATTATCCGCGATGTCCACTTTTAATCAATGGTTTCCGTTCAACCCAACCTACAATATCTGCTAACACCCAAGTTGCTACTAACGGGTTTTGAAAATTTCAAAAAAGGTTTTCAGGTGCTTTCTCACCCCAGATGAGGTTTAATAAATTAAACGGGTAATAACCCGACATATCGAAGGAGTTTTTTTGAACCGCCTCGAAACTGTTGCATGAATGTGATGACTCGCTGTTGAAGGGTTTGCCACTCCTCAGCAAGTCGATGTAGATGTAA
>JAJDUH010000016.1 GCA_022826805.1 Candidatus Poribacteria bacterium | reverse complement strand
GCTTTGCGCAACACCGCACTTTCTATATTACGCTTAGCAGGATACAAGGCTATCGCTAAAACAATGCGATATTTCGCCGCACATCCTAAACAGGCTATGAAACTTTTGAAAAATAATTTTTAAAACTAAATGACCCTAATCGAAAAAAGGACAGCTATCAATCTCACAGATCCTCGTTGAAAGAAAAAACACCCAACAAAAAATAAATTTGCACTTTTAAACAAAAATATATTACTGTATAATGTAACCTCAACTTAACACATAGATTGGGTTGAACGAAGTGAAACCCAGCATTTACGCAAACCATGTCCAAACGCACAATCCTTACAACCATCATCATCCCTGCGCTACTGATTTTCGGACTCATTATCGCCCTCATTAACAATCCGCAAGAACCGTCTGCCGAACTCATCCTCGCACACCAACAGATCCACTTCGGAACCCTCCCAGAGTGGGAAGGACCTGTAACACGATCCCTGACAGCACGAAACGTCGGAAGCAATACCCTCCACATTCAAAGCGTACACACCGGATGCAGCTACGCCGAAATCACAGCACCGGATGCAATTGCTGCAGACGCAGCCGGGACGCTCCACATAACCATCAACCCAGAAACCTTACCCGCTGACGAAACCTCAGCAACCGCTATCATCTTCACAGATAGCCCTACCACTCCGAACGTCGTTTTGACCATTATCGCCACCGCCAAACGCTTTGCAACCCTTACCCCGGATGTCTGCGAATTCGGGAATTTCCTGCCCGAAGCAACTCATCAAAAAACGATCACACTCACTGTGAACGCCCCACTCAATACATCCGATATCCGTCTTTTGCCATCAAGCCATCCGAGGTTGACGTGGGAAATGACATCAGACCGCTCTCTCATTACCGTCCAACTCGGTCCGCTGAAAGACAGAGAACACTTCTCATCACTACTCACTGTGGCATTCCCCAACGAACGGACACTGACACTCCCGGTCACCGCCAAAGTCGTCGCACCAGTGATAGCGCAACCAGAACGTCTCATCTATGAAATAGCAGCACCAGGGACACAGCCTTCACTCGAATTCACACTTTCTGGTGCAACACCTTTCAAAGTGCTAAAGATCATAGCCCCCGCCGCTTTGAGCGTCATTGATGTAGACAACACCGACGCATCGCCTCGGAAAAGACTAAAAGTTGTCTGGAACGTCCCAAGCACACCCGATCCCTTACGAGAAGAAATCCAAGTGCTAACCACAGCAGATCCCCTCCCTGTCCACATCCCAGTCTACGGATTTACCCAAAACAGGTAGGACGGATCTCCTCATCGCAACTCTTAGTAAATTGCCGATATTCAGTAGCCATGGTAAAGAGAAATCCGATGTTGTCAAAAGGTCTTATAACTGACAACTGATAACTGACAACTTTCTGTAGGAGCGATCTCCTGATCGCGACCCCACAACCCATAACCCATAACCCAAAACCAACAACCAATAACAACCAAAATAACATTTGACAGAATCCCGTAAATTGTAGTATCATTATATACAAGAATGAGCAGAAAAGCAGAAGCACGCCTTCATGGAAAAACGCTATTTCGATTTCAGGGATATCTTCCAAGTTATCCGCTACGGATTCAGTGGGCGCAAAATCTCTGTCCATTTTATTGGACTCGTACTCGCCTATCTAATTTATGAAATCTTGGTATATCTCAGTCTTTTCATCGTTGGAGGTACCGCCGCACAAGATTTTTGGAACAAGCACGCACTCCTACCTGTAACTCCCTTTGGTGCCCCAGAACTTGCACTGATAACCGAAATCGCAATCTGGGTAGGACTCATAAGCTTCGCCTGCATCTTTTTTTTCGCAAGCACGGTAGCTTCCAAAATAACCGTTGAACAACTACGTGGAGACTTCTTCTTTTCGGTCGGAGACGCCCTAACTTTCCTCAAAGCGCACTGGAAATCCGTTTTAGGAGCGTTCACCGGCTTACTTCTCATCCTGATATTTCTCGCGCTAATACCTCTCAGCATCGCTGGGCTTGGAAAGCTCCCGATAGTCGGTAAACCGTTTCTCATGCTCACTTCCTTGTTCATGCCGATCGGCTTCTTCCTCGGCGTGCTGATAGTGCTAATAACAGTGGTCTTCGGTGTAAGTCTACTCTTTGTACCAGCCGTTGTCGCTGCAACGGGTGCTGATGCGTTTGAAACAATCTACCAGCAATTTGCCATCGTTTGGAACAAACCGTGGCACATGGTGTGTTATGAAGCACTGTTGTTTCTTATCAAACTCATCTTCGTCCCTATCTGGGCGTTTTTTTGTCTCTACGGTTTCTCAATCGTGTTGTTCCCAATACGCCGCTTGCACGCCGAAGAGATGAAGTCTTTCATGAGCCATGTGAACGGATGGCTTGCTGGTGCTATCGAAAAGTTAGCAGCACTTCCCTACACCAACACTTTCGGTGTCTTCGACATCAGCAGCACCGCACAAGGCACAGGAGCTTTCACTACAACAGGGACGGCTATTTTTCTCACAATCACAATACTCATGGGCGCAGGACTGGTTGTTGCACACCTGTTTTCAATCGCCTCTGCTGGAAACACAGTGATTTATACCGTCCTACGTGAGAAGATAGATGGACAGAATTTGTTAGTACCACCCGACCCAGAATCGACAGAAACATCGAATTAATGTCCTGGGGGACTAAAGGATAGCGATTATGTTCCAAAAAATGATAACCAAAGTCTTTGGTAGTAAAGAAGACCGCGATGTCAAAAAGTTTCGCGACATCGTTGCCGCCGTCAACCAGCGCGAACCCGAAATCAAAAAACTGACCGACGCACAACTGCAATCCAAAACCTCAGAGTTCCGCCAACGGTTAGATGCCGGTGAATCGCTTGATGATCTCCTACCAGAAGCATTCGCTATCGTCCGAGAAGCCGCAGTCCGGACATTGAAACAGCGGCACTACGATGTCCAAATCATGGGTGGCATCGCACTCCACCAAGGAAATATCGCCGAGATGCGGACAGGGGAAGGGAAAACCCTTACCTCAACACTCGCCGTCTATCTGAACGCCCTGACCGGAAAAGGTGTACATCTCGCAACCGTCAACGATTACCTCGCTCGACGTGATGCAGAGTGGATGGGGAAAATTTACAACTTCTTGGGGCTCTCCGTCGGACTGACGCTCAGCCAGATGCCACACGAGCAGAAAAGACTCGGATACAAAGCAGACATTACTTACGGCGTTCACAGCGAATTCGGATTCGATTACCTGTGGGATAACAAGGCACTCTCATTCGAGGCGAAGGTGCAACGCCGGCACGTCTACGCGATCCTTGATGAAGTTGACAGCATCCTCATCGACGAAGCACGCACACCACTTATTATCTCAGAACCCTCCGGCAAACCTGCCGATCTTTACAAGCAAATCAACAACGTCGTCCTCCACCTCCGTAAAGATGAACACTTCCAAATCGATCAGCAGGGGAAATCGCGTGGTAGCGTAACCCTCACCGACGAAGGCGTTGAAGAAGTGGAACGTCGCCTCGGTGTCGGCAACCTCTATGAACACACCAACATCGCTATGGTGCATCACGTCAATCAGGCACTCACCGCACACCACCTCTACAAAAGCGATGTCGATTACCTTGTCGAAAACGGGGAAGTCCTCCTCGTCGATGAATTCACCGGACGGAAACAGGTCGGCAGGCGCCTAAGTGAAGGACTTCATCAAGCAATTGAGGCAAAAGAACGCGTCAGAATCCTGCAGGAAAACCAAACCGGTGCTAAAATTACCTACCAAAACTACTTCCGCATGTACGATAAACTCGCAGGTATGACGGGTACCGCCGCCACAGAGGCAAACGAGTTTGCACACATCTACGGATTAGAGGTCTCTGTCATCCCGACAAACGAACCGATGATTCGCGCCGACAATTCCGATCAAATCTACAAGTCTGAAGAAGCAAAATACAAAGCCGTCCTGCAAGATATCGTTGAACAGCATGAAAAAGGGCGTCCAGTACTCGTCGGCACAATCTCGATTGAAAATTCCGAGAAGTTGAGCAAAATGCTCAGAGCCAAACACCGGAACATCCGACATCAGGTTTTGAACGCCAAAGAGCACGCCCACGAAGCAGACATTATCGCACAAGCAGGTACCCCGGGTTCCGTGACAATCGCCACTAATATGGCAGGTAGGGGTGTGGACATTCTCCTCGGCGGTAACCCTGAAGGCTTAGCGACCGAAACGCTCCGTAAACAGAAAGCCAAGGTAGACGCACTCTCCCCAGAATCCGAAGAATACCAGACGGCACTCGCGCAAGCAGAAGCGATTTGTAACGAAAACCGAGAAAAAGTGTTAGCCGCAGGTGGGCTACACATTGTCGGCACAGAACGCCATGAGTCGCGCCGTATCGACAACCAGCTCCGTGGTCGTGCCGGCAGACAGGGCGATCCCGGCTCATCGCGATTCTATCTCTCCCTTGAAGACGAATTGATGCGAAAATTCGGATCCGAGCGTTTGCAAGGGTTAATGACACGCGTCGGAATGGACGAAGATGTCCCACTGGAGCACCCATGGGTCACCAAGTCCATTGAGAAAGCACAAACTCGCGTGGAGCAGATGCACTTTGAAATCCGCAAAAATCTCCTCAAGTTTGACGATGTCATGGATTCACAACGCGATACCATTTACACCTTACGCGATACTGTGCTGGCTGCCGGCACGGATTCGGTAGAACTACCAGAAAACGAGAGGTCATTGGAAGACGGAGGTCTCGCAGCACTTGCCGAAACAGATCCCAACACACGTGGAAACCTCAAGGCTACAATCTCAGGAATGATTGAGAGAGTCGTAGCAGATGCAATCGACGACAACATATCGGAAAAAGAAACCGTCTTGGAAAACCCTGACAGATTTGAGCAATGGCTAACGAATACTTTTCCAATTATACCCTCATGGAAAACGCCTTTAGCGCAAGCAAGTCTGGAAGAAGTACAAGAGCAGGCATTGGAAGCGTTACGTGCCGCGTATGAAGAACGCGAAGCTGAAATGGGACCGGAGATGATGCGTATCCTCGAACGCCTACTCCTTCTCGATAGAATCGACGATCACTGGAAAGATCACCTCTATAACATCGACTACATTGAGGAGGGCATCCGATTCGGCGCTGGCTACGGCGGAAAGGATCCGATCGTTGTCTTTAAAAATGAGGCACTTGCTGTTTTCGAGAGTATGTATCAGCACATCGAAGAAGAGGTTAGCGAATTCATCTTCAAATCCCGCGTCAATACCGAAGCACCGCGCCGGGCACCGAGTCGCCGATCAAGTCGCCCGCGTAAACCGCAACCGAGACGACGGGCACAAGGCAGCCCCGCAGCTGCAGCCAGCGATGACGCCGAATTCACCTCACGACGGGCGATGGGGAACATGCCAAAGGTCGGCAGAAATGCCCCTTGTCCCTGCGGAAGTGGAAAGAAATACAAGCGATGTCACGGTGCCTAACAACATCTTGCGCCACTGTTCGCTTGCGCGTTAAATAAGGAGAAAGCCTTGAATTCTGAAAACCCACATACGCTCTCTAAAACACTACTCGACATTCTGGCGTGCCCAGCATGTAAAGGTGAGATACAATATATTGAGGAACAGCAAAAACTGGTATGCCTCGGTGAGTGTAAGCGTCGCTATCCGATTCGGAACGGTATCCCGGTAATGCTGATTGATGAAGCGGAGTTGCCAAGCGAATAGCAGCAATTGGCATCCAACAATTTTTCAGACGAACGGTGAGGCGGTAGAAGAAAGTTGTACGCACGACATGAAAACTCTATTTTTAAGCCTCCGGTGTCCATATCCACCACACCGAGGTGACCGGATTCGGTCGTACCACTTTATCAAACAACTTTCGAAACAACATGCTATAACCCTCGTTTATTTTGCAGAGTCCGAAAGCGATATCGAATCAGCAAAACATTTGGAACCTTTTTGTGAGCGTGTAGAGTGGGTGCGTTTCCATCGTTCTTTCGCATTCATGAATACAGGACTTCACTGTTTATCAAGGCGACCACTCCAACTGCATTACTGGTATGCACCACAGATGCAACGGAAGGTTAACCAACTCCTTGCGGAAGAACATTTTGAACTTATTCACGCGCAACTGTTTAGGATGGGACAATATGTGACAAACGCACACGGACCCGCGAAAGTATTGGATTTGTGTGATTCCTTGGCACTTAATCTCAACCGACGTGCAAATTTAGATAGTATTCCAAAACGTTTTCTGGTAAAATTGGAGGAAAAGCGCGTACGCCGTTATGAAATCGATATTATGAAGGCTTTTGACTGCGGCACCGTTGTCGCACATTTTGACCGAGATTATCTGCTGAAACAGGACAATAGCCTCAATTTGTCGATTGTTCCAATGGGTGTAGACCTCGGATATTTCCGACCATCTTCAAAAGACCACGCGCAATCTTCAGACTCGCTGAGGGCAGCGTTCGCGCCGATACTGCTCTTTACTGGAACAATGAACTATTTCCCGAACGCCGACGCTGCAGTCTATTTCTGCAACGAGATTTTTCCGCGCGTTCGAGAACAGTATCCTAAAGCGCGCTTTTACATTGTAGGCAATCATCCATCGGATCAGGTGCGGCGGCTTGAGACCCAGGACGGTGTAGTGGTTACGGGTTACGTCCCGGATGTCCGTCCTTATTTTGAAGAAGCGTCCGTTTTTGTCGCCCCTTTACGCGCCGGATCAGGGATACAAACCAAGAACTTGGAAGCAATGGCGATGGGAGTACCTGTCGTCACGACTTCTGTCGGCGCAATGGGTTTAGAAGCGGACATCGGTAAGGAATTGCTCGTCGCAGATACACCGCTCGCTTTCGCCGAACAGGTCATGCACTTGCTGGATAATAAACACTTGCGGGAAAACATTGCCCAAACTGCCAGGACCCGTGTCGAAACCGACTACAGTTGGGAGGCTATCGGGGAGCGACTAAAGCATGTCTACACCCAAATCGAGAAAAATAGCAATTAGTAATCAGGTCGCTTTGCCCTCAGCAATCAGTAGGGATATGGAAACACAAGCAGTAGATAAGTTTTCTTTAGTTTCTTAACTGATAACTGAAAGATTTGCGTAGCAAACCCGGGGAAGCCCACACGGCTTCATACCCCGGTAAAGCCTTTATAGGCTTTATACCCGGGCAATGCCATTAAGGCATTGATACCGTTGATTTTGATTCTGATTCTGATTCACCGTACTGACAACCGACAACCGATTAAGGAGGGATTATGGATAAACCCAAAATAAAGTGGAGTTCTACAATTCTCATTGATGCAGTTCTCGTAAATCTCGCACTTCTCTTTGCTTACCTAACCAGCAGGCAATTCGGTTTTGACCTCTTAAAACAGCCTACACCGTTTTCCTCTTTATTGCAGAACGTAGACCTATCGCCCTACCAGTATTTTCTCGGCATTGCCACCGTCGTTACTATAATCCGCATAGGTATGTTGTTAGGCTTTAACCTATATAAACCGATGTGGCAACACGCCTCTGTGAGGGAATTCCGCACATTAGCCACTGCAATCACGCTCGCGACTGTAGGCCTCATCGGGCTTTCCATATTAATGAAAATCGCTTGGGTCCTATTTTTAATTGATGGACTCTATAATTTCGCCCTTATCGGATTCACTAAATTCTCTGCCAGGATCCTTCAAGAGGACAATTCCGCAATAGACACAAACTCCCAATCGCACGCCCCCGCGACAAACAAAACGGGTATGGCAGCACAACTGCCCCCTCGAAGACCGCCAACAAAGGTGCTTATTGTCGGGGCAGGTGAGACTGGCATCGGTGTGCTACGTGCCCTCAGAAACCACCCGCAGAAAGGCTACGTGCCAGTAGGATTCATCGATGACGCACCACACAAGGTCGGTAGAAGCGTGGCAGGGCTTGAAGTGCTCGGAACGACCCGAGACCTCACCTATATCGCCCGCAAGCGCGAAATCGGCGAAGTCGTCATCGCCATCCCATCCGCACCCGGTGGAAAAATTCGAGATATTATCCGACAATGCGAATACCGAGGGTGTCAGTTCAAAATCGTTCCTAATATCCATGCTATCCTCGAAGGACGCGCAAGTGTCAACCAAATTCGTGAAGTACGATACGAAGACCTTCTGAACCGCTCCACTTCGCAAATGGACATCGCCGAAGTGTCCAAATATCTCTCCGGTAAACGGGTGATGGTAACAGGAGCAGGCGGGTCAATCGGGTCTGAACTCTGCCGCCAAGTGGCGAAGCTGAACCCCGAACTCCTCATCCTCTTTGGACGCGGCGAAAATAGCCTCTATCACACAGACATCGAACTTCGGGAATCCGAACCAGAACTTAACCGTGCCGTCATTATCGGGGATATTCGCGACAATGCAAAAGTTTCACAAATCACGCGCAAATATCGTCCTCACATCATCTTTCACGCCGCTGCCCATAAGCACGTCAAATTCATGGAGAATCACCCTGACGAAGCCGTGAAAAACAATATCCTCGGCACCCAAAATCTAATTGACGCCGCAATCAAACACGAGGTCGAGGCGTTCATCCTCGTCTCATCCGATAAAGCCGTGAACCCGACGAGCGTGTATGGTGCCTCCAAACGCGTGACGGAAAAACTGATCCAGTGTAAGGCGAAACAGAACAGCACCCGGTTCATTGCAGTTCGCTTTGGGAATGTTATCGGAAGCCGCGCCAGTGTACTTCCTAATTTCAAACGCCAGATTGCCAAAGGCGGTCCCGTCACTGTCACACATCGTGAGGCGACACGCTATTTCATGACAATCCCGGAAGCCGTGCAGCTCCTAATACAAGCAGGTGCCATGGGAAACGACGGCGAGATCCTGATGTTAGATATGGGCGAACCTATTAAGATTCTCGACCTCGCCGAAGACCTCATCCGACTCTCCGGACTTGAAGTCGATAGAGACATCAAAATCGCATTCACAGGTTTAGAACCCGGTGAAAAATTGTACGAAGAGTTACTCACACCCCAAGAAGGCGTTACAGCAACAAAGCACCAACGCATTTTCGTTGCACAACTCGAAGAGATTCAGGAAAGACAACTCCTCTCTCAGATTGAGGAACTCTCGCAACTCGCAGATGGGTTAGATACAGAGGGTATCATCTCCAGATTCCAAGAATTGGTGCCAACATATCAGCCGAACCGCGCGTTCCTTACAGAAAGCGATACGGATAGCGCGTCTGAGATTATCCAGTTCCCAGCGGAAACGAAAACCGCCATCGCAAATCGCCGTTAGCCCTATTACAGGATAACTGCAATGCCGCATACCAATAGCTTGACCGTAGGGTCCCAAGATGTAAAATCTAAGCATGCCTGGGCGAAACGCGTCTTTGATGTCCTCCTTTCACTCATTGGACTCCTGCTTTTGTCGCCGTTTTTCCTCCTCGCCGGTATCCTCGCAAAGTCACAATCGAAAGGACCCATGTTCTACCGAGCAAAGCGGGTTGGCAAAGGCGAAACCATTTTCGAGATGTACAAATTCAGGACGATGGTTGTTAACGCCGATAGCATTGGCGGCAGTTTGACAACCTACAGGGATACACGCGTTACGCCTATTGGCAGGTTTCTCAGATGGACAAAACTGGACGAACTCCCCAATCTAATCAATGTTATCAAAGGCGAGATGAGCCTCATCGGACCGCGACCAGAAGCGCCTGTTTATGTCAAACACTACACCGAAACACAGCGACAGGTCTTACAAGTAAAACCCGGAATGACCGGCCCCTCGCAACTCGCCAACCGTGATGAAGCAGAAAAACTCAAAGGACAGCCGGATGCTGAGCACTATTACATAACAGAGCTAATGCCGAAAAAACTCGACTTAGATCTCCATTATGTTGCGACACAGAGCATCAGCTCCGATATAGGGTGGTTACTAAAAACCTTTTGGGTTCTCATAACCAGACAATTAATTCTCACCCCTTCACGAAAAAGGACAAAACCGATCAGAAAACGGTAATCTGATTATCGGTTAGATTTTGAAAAATGAAAAAAAGACGCGTTTTTATCATCCTCGGAATTATTGTCGCACTGTTTTTCTTAATGCTGGTCTTACGCTCAATAGATGGTGGCACACCAATTGGAGAGAAGGTCGCAGTGGTAGACATCACAGGAATTATCACAAAATCAGATGAGACGATCAAACTAATTCATGCCTATCGCGATGATTCAAGTATTAAGGCAATTGTCCTGCGCATCAATTCACCCGGTGGCAGTGTCGCCCCAGTTCAAGAAATCTACAGTGAATTACAGAAGATAGATAAACCGATAGTCGCTTCAATGGGAGGCACAGCAGCATCCGGTGGCTACTATGTCGCATGTGCCGCCGACACAATTATGGCTAATCCGGGCACGTTGACGGGCAGCATCGGCGTTATAATGCAGTTCACACGATTGAAAGGTTTATACGACAAAATTGGATTGGAACACCAAGTCATTAAAAGTGGCGAATTTAAAGACACGGGCTCACCCTTTCGTGAGCTAACGGAGAAAGAACAGGCAGTTCTCCAAGCGACTGTCGACGACGTCTACAATCAATTTGTGGATACAATCTTTGAAGCACGAAAAAGCCTTCTGAGCCGCTCTGAAATTCTTGAACTCGCAGACGGACGCATCTTTTCCGGACAGCAGGCACTCGATTCAAAACTCTTGGATCAGCTTGGGAACCTCCCTGAAGCAATTGAAGTTGCCGGAAAACTGGCAAATATCGATGGCAAACCGAAAGTCGTGCGTAAGGAAAAAAAGAAATCTCTGCTTGAACAACTCACCGGAATTAAACAGCCCCCTTCTTTAGATGACATGTTCAGCCTTCCCGGAGTCACATTTCGCTATGAACTAAGTCTGAGCAACTGAGGAAAAAGATGAACAGCACGTATCAAGTCAATCAGGATTGGCGGAAACTTGCGAGCCGCATTGTCAAGCCTCAACAGATTGTACTTGTCATAGGCGCAACCGATGCTGGAAAATCAACTTTTTGCCGTTTTTTGGTGGACTCCGCCCTCGCTCAAGGTTTAAAGACTGCTTTCGTAGATGCAGATGTCGGGCAATCCCAAATTGGCCCCCCTACAACAATCGGAATGAAATCATTTACACCAGAAATGGCATCCGTCCAATTCGATGGCACCGCTGATCGACTCTACTTTGTCGGTGATGTGTCACCACGTCCACGCTATCTTGAGACACTAACAGGGGTCCGTTTGATGGTAGACAGTGCCCGCAAAACCGACGCCGATTTCATCGTGGTTGACACGACCGGCTACATTCACGATCCCCAGGCCGCCTCTCTCAAGCAACACAAGATTGAACTCATTAGACCAAATCACTTAATCGGCATTGGGCATTCTACCGAATTGGAACAGATAACCGCATACTATAATCAACAAGAGTGGATTAATATCCACTATCTCCTTTCCCACCGCAGTGTCCGATCTAAAAGCAGTAGCGCCCGCAGCCGGTACCGAAAAGCCCGATTCGATGCCTACTTCTCTGAGAGTAGCGTGCAACAGATACCCTTTAAACAGATTCGCGGTGGACGAACCCCATTTTTCATCGGACGTATTGCAAATGAGAAAGAACTCGAAATCCTCTCGCGACTCGCTGAAACACAGGTTTACCATGCCGAGTGGGGACGTCGCACCTTATGTCTTATTGCATCAAGATCCCTTTCCAAAGCTACCATCACCCATATCAAAGACTATTTAAGTTTGACGAGGGTTACAGTAGAAGTCCGTGCTTACTTTGAACACCGTCTGGTTGGACTCATCAGTAAGACAACCGGCAATACCGATACTATCGGAGTAATCGAAGCCGTTGACTTCCAAAAGCGAGAATTCAGTATCCGTTGCCCGTTTTCAAAGGAGGGCGATGCTGCGAAGCACGCTTGTGCCATCCAATTCGGTAATTATCAACTGAAATGACGAGTATGCCGAAGGGCCCCGCCCTGGATGCCTGAACTTGTTCGGGGGTGTGTCCATTTTTGGCAATAGGTTGCCGGCATTAGGATGGACAGATAGATGGCAGTCCGGGGTCAAAGGTCAGGAGTCGGGATTAGGAAATCCCTCCTACATGAACAAAAAATCTTTCGCGACAAATCGGACATTTGCCCGATTTGTACAGTATCACACTCCTTACACCGGTGCTATTTTTTTAGCAATGGCTTGTGCCTTGGTAGTCGCAGTATGCGACTTAGGGGCTATCCAAATCTTCGCTGATACACTTAATGGGCTCGCAGCGGTCGGTGGGAACTCGTTTAACGAGGCTGTATCTATTCGCTATTTTCAGCGCGAAGGTCTGTTCGCCTTTGAAGGTTTTGAAATATCGTTGGCAAATGCCGGTGATGCCCTCAAAGTTTTCCTCTGGTTGCTTGGTGGTGTGCTTACGCTTATCTTCATTAAAGGTTTTTTCGTTTATGGTAATGATTATGTGATGGCACGCGTTGGACACAAACTTACTTTTCGGTTACGGAACGCACTCTATCAGCGAATCGTATCCGCGCCTTTAGGTGTTTTACGCGAAGAACGCTCCGGCGACCTTATGGCACGTATTACAGACGATGTCCGCGTGTGGCAGAACCTCGTCGCGGCGATGGCAAATATCATACGTGCAATCGTCCTGGTTAGCGTCTTTGTCTCTGTGATGCTAATCACAAGTTTCAAACTCACCCTGTTTGTTTTGGTCGTCCTCCCAGTTCTCGCTTACCTCATCACATTCATCGGTTCACGAATCCGCAGTGCCAGCACAGAAATCCAACAACAGAGTGCAGGAATCTATTCGCAACTCAAAGAGACTCTTTTCGGCATCAAGATCATTAAAAGCTTTACTGCGGAACACACAGAAGTCGAGCGTTTTCGATCCATCACCCAGAGCCAATATCGTTCAGCCATGCAGCGCGCTCGCTTCGCAGCACTCCTCCCACCAACAATTGAATGGTTGGGAGCACTCGGCGTCGCAACTGTTTTCGGACTCGGATGCTGGCAAGTTATTACGGGGCAACTCTCCCACGGCTGGTTCATCAGTTACATCATGATGGTCAGTTGGATGTTCAAACCAATTAAAACGATTGGCAACGTCAATAGCGCTTTACAGCAGTGCCTCGCCTCTGCGGAACGAATTTTTTATCTCCTTGATTTCGGACCGGAGACGAGAGAGAATAATCGAACCCACATCCCGGTTGAAAAAAAAGCAGAGAACAGTATCGTTCTACAAAACGTCAGTGGCACTGTCACATTTCAGAATGTCTCCTTTTCCTATACCCAGTCTTCAACAGCAAACACGGAAAATCGACAAACAACACCAAAATCTGTCATTAAAAATGTAACTTTTGAGGCGAAACCCGGAGAAGTTGTAGCGCTTGTCGGACCGAGTGGCAGTGGAAAAACTACGCTGCTCAATCTACTCCTGCGTTTCTATGAGGTGAGTTCTGGAAGGATTTTGATTGATGATGTCCCAATTTCCGAAGTAAATTTGGCATCGTTGCGACAAAATATAGCACTCGTTCCACAGGATACATTCCTATTTGACGGCACCATTCTGGAAAATATCGGCTATGGATGTCCCGGTGCCACTGAAGAAGCGATTATCGCGGCAGCGAAACGAGCAAACGCACACGATTTCATCATGAAAACTTCAGAAGGCTACGCGACCCAAACAGGAGAGGCAGGTATGAAACTCTCCGGCGGCGAACAACAGCGTTTATCCATCGCACGGGCAATCCTGAAGAATGCGCCGATCCTCGTCTTAGACGAGGCGACTTCCTCACTTGATACACAGTCCGAGGCACTCATTCAGGAATCTTTAGCGAACCTAATGGAGGGGAAAACGAGTTTCATCATCGCACACCGGCTCTCAACCGTCGTCCGATCTGACAAAATCCTCGTTATAAAGGATGGTGAAATTCTGGAAGCGGGAACACACGAGACACTGTTAGCAAACGGTGGATTGTATCAAAAACTCTGTGACATGCAGTTTCAGTAGGTTTGTCACAAACTCGAAAAAAAATAAAATTTAGGTAAACCAATTGCCTTTGCCAACGTCACATATATTAGGAAATAGTTATCGGTGCGTTCGCTACGCTCACTTCCGGTTGTCGGTAACGGAGACAATTGAAACTCACACAATCTACGCGTTTCCATTGTAACCGATAACTGACAACTGAAAGCCTGCGCAGCAGGCGAACCGGCAACCATTATCAATTTCTGCCTTTTTTAGTGATAGCACCCTCGAGATCAGCCTCGCGATAGACAGCTTCGGAGAGATCCACCTCATATAGGTAGGCATCTTTAAAATTGGCACCCAGTAAAACGATGCCTCTCAATTTGATTTCACCGAAGATCACCTCTCCGAGGTTCGCGTTCTCAAAACTGGTGAGTGAACCAAACGGTCCGGGCATCTCGCATTGTGGACAGCCAAGGGTAGCGCGGCGTAAGTCGGCGCGTCGGAAGTTTGTACCACAGAGTAGGCTTCCGCTGAGGAATGCACCACGTAGATTGGCTTCTTCAAGATTGGCATCTGTTAAATCAGCACCAACAAGATACGTCCGCTGTAAAGTTGCACCTGAAAGGTTCGCACCCGTCAGATTTGCATCGTTCAGATTCGCGTCCGATAAATCCGTGTTCCGTAGATCGGTCCCGCTCAAATCCGCGTCCGATAAATCAATACCCGCAAGCGATTGATTCGCTAAATCTAAATTCGCGAGACTTTCGCCAGAAAGAGATTCACCGGCTTGGCATCTTTTAACTATTTCATTTTGTGTAAGTTGAGCCATTAACTGCCTCCAATTGTTATACGGCGTTTTAAGGGCTGCTTGCAAGCCAATATTTTTATTAACAAGATATACGAGCTGGTTATGCTTAATAGCATAGCACATACATAATAAAAAGTTAAACCTTTTTTCATAATTTTTGCCGTGCTCAAATATTAGAAAATACCTCCTTCGGGAGATTGAGACCACAGTGAGGTGGGGACATGAAAAACTATTACCCAGTATACCCAGTTGCAGCAGAACTCTTTGAAGAAGAAGAAAAGGATGAAGCCCAAGAATCACCAAGGGATGAAACTTTTGCCTACTTACAGAAAATAGCGAAGACCCCTCTGCTTAATCCTAAACAAGAGACCGCCCTTTTTGAAAAATACCAAGAAGGTCTCCGAATGTTTAACCTTGTGCTAAACCAATTCCCTGAATGGCTACTCACATCCCTCAACTTTACTGAGAACTTCACCTCCAACGATAAGCAGAAATTTGAACCCGCACAATCAGAACACGGATTGATTATAGACCAGTTCCGCGCCGAAATTCAAGCATTTGGGGTTTTATTGGAAAAATTAGAAACGAAAGCGGATTTGCTAAAACAGATACGGTGGAAAATCTTCGAGGGCAACTTACATCTCCTGAAAAAATATGTTGATACAACATCACCGTCCGAATTGATACAGACAGGAAGCCTTGGACTCCTGAAAGCCATTGATGCCAGCAGCACAAAACGCCGCTCCGAATTCCGGGCATACGCTCGTAAAATGATTCGGAACAGCATTAGCAGCTCCAACAGAGAAACGAGGGAATCACCAGAACAAGGCAAAACGGGCCTGCCTGTGGAAGCACCTCTGGAACGCGACCTCTGCTTTATGGACACAATCCCGCTTGACGTGGAACAAGAGACACAGTTGTTCCAAGAATTGGACGTTATCTGCTCCGAGATAACAGCACTCTTAGAAACGCTGCCTACCGATATGTCCCCAGAATGCGGTGCTACCTGGAACCCACGCACGCTTTTGTTTATACTTGAGGATGTGCGAAGCGAAATTGGACGTGTCAAATGGCTGCTGAGCGAATTGGAAGCCGCTGATCAGGTCACACATGGCACTAAACTCAAAATTGTAGAAGCGAATCTCCGACTTGTAGCCAGCATCGCAAAACAACACCACTTCAGCAAAACATCCCTAACCTTCCTCGATTTGATGCAGGAGGGAAGTCTCGGGTTGATGCGAGCAGTGGATAAGTTTGACCATACACTCCGCTTCCGATTTAGCACTTACGCGACTTGGTGGATCATGCAATCCATCAAACGCGCACTCGACCAGCAGGGACAAATGATTCGGGTGCCTTGCTATATCGGTGAAGCGCGTCGCGCCATTAAGCAAGCACAATCAGACCTAACGACCCAACTCGGACGTGAACCGACCACGAGAGAAATCGCTAACGCAGTCGAACTTACAGAGAAAAAGGTCTTGGAAATCTTCAACGCCACCAAAGATCCCGTTCCGCTTGACGCCCCGATTAATGAAGATTCTCCAGACGGATCTTTTTCCGAATTGATTCCAGATCATTCCCAAATTACACCCGAAAATTACTTGCTTGACTACGCTAAAGTGGAGGTCATTACTGAAGTCCTCAATCGGAAATTAAACCCCCGCGAGACGCAAGTGATTATCCTTCGATACGGTTTGATGGATGGCACAGAGTATACCCTCGCAGACATCGGAGACAAACTTCGAATCAGTAGGGAACGCGTCCGGCAGATAGAAGCTGAAGCGATTGGTAAACTCAAACGCCATGACTCCAAAGCTTTGCTGCAACAGTTGCTTCAGGATTCCTAACAGAAGGAGTTTAACGTGAAGATCGCCTACTTCGACTGCTTCTCAGGCATCAGCGGCGATATGACGCTCGGTGCCCTTGTTGATGCTGGTGTACCACCGGAAATACTCACAGCCGGATTGGCGACGCTCAAAGTCGATGCCGAGTTCAGCTTACACTTTGAAAAGGCTGTGAAACACGGCATCACCGGCACCCGAGCAATTGTAGAAGTCCACCCGGCACACGCTGACACGTCTCATACACACAGCCACAATCATGCGGACCATCATGACCATAACCATGGGCATGACCACCACGCCCATGAGCATAGCCATGAATCTCATCACGATCATGGACCAAGTCGCCTCCTCTCCGATATTTTCAAATTGCTTGATGACTGTGATTTGGATTCGGGGGTTCGGAATACCGCAAAACGCGTCTTTGACAGACTCGCCGAGGCAGAAGCAAAGGTCCACAATACTACCAAAGCGAGCGTTCACCTCCACGAAGTAAGTGGAATTGACTCGATTGTGGATATTGTCGGGTCAGTTATCGGTTTAGCACATCTTGAAGTCGATGCAGTTTATGCATCACCGCTCTCTCTTGGCAGAGGTTTCGTCCGATGCGCACACGGTCTCATGCCTGTTCCGGTTCCGGGTACAATGGAACTCCTACAAGGTGTACCGATACAACAAACCGATATTCCCAAGGAATTAGTCACCCCAACTGGCGCAGCCCTCATTACGACCCTATCGCAGGAATTTGGTGTGATGCCGCAGATGCGGTTGGATCGCGTCGGATACGGTGCAGGTACCCGTGATCTTGAACAACGTCCAAACCTCCTCCGTCTCTGTCTGGGTGAAATAACCTCCGACAGCAACTCGCAAAAAAACCACCATCACGCCGAAACTGACAGTGTTGACATCATCGAGACCAATGTAGACGATATGTCTCCAGAAATTACAGGTTATGTCACGACCCAACTCTTTGCAAACGGGGCACTCGACGTCTTTCTGACACCCACCTTCATGAAAAAGGGTAGACCGGCGACGCAGATCACTGTACTCTGTCCGACCAACCGCCGCGACGAACTTATCGAACTACTCCTTATAGAAACCACGACCTTTGGGGTCAGGCTCTCTTCTGCTGACCGAGTCAAACTGCGCCGTGACTTTACGCAAGTCGAAACACAATGGGGAGCAATCCAAGCGAAATGCGGGTACCTCAACGGTGCCTTAATCAAGACTATCCCAGAATATGAAGATTGCAAACGACTCGCGGAACAAAACAACGTCCCGCTTCAACAGGTTTACGCAGAAGCACTCAGCAATCTTCCTTAACGGCTATCAGTCTTCGGTTGTCGGTTTTCAGTTAAGAGCGGATTGTGGCAGAAAAGCAAAACGCAACCGCCACACTTATAGTCTTCAGTCTTCAGTTAAAGAGGGTATTGTGGAATTCACGCAAAACGTAATCGCCACGAGCATTAACTGACAACTGACAACTGTTAACTATTCCCTCTGACAACTGACATCTAACCACCATTCTGACACACATCACAGGTGCCACACCGGTAATTTTCATCCATATCTTCGCCGAAGTAGTCTCTAATCACGCGGGTTCGGCAAGTCGTTTCTAACGCATAAACGACTATGTGATCAATCTGGCGCTGCTTTCGGCGAATATAGTCCCCCACTTCAATCTGCTCATCTGTCAGTGTGCTAAGAAGTTCGCTGTCCTGAAGCAGTTCAATGAGCAGTAAATCTTCCTGTCCCCAATACTGAATATAACCACCGCTTTGCAATTCGGCGAGTTGCTCCATTACCTCCTTCGGATTTAGCCCGGACGCTTCAGACAACTCCACAACGGTTCTCGATTTACTTCGCCGAAGAAGGTCAAATAGACGCCGCTGTTCGATATCTGTAGGTTCCATCTCCTCAATCCAACGACCCCGGAACCTCACAGAGAGTTGAGACGGGACGTTATACCACCGCTTCAAAAATCCCAATTTTTCGAGATAACTAAGACAAACGATGATTTTCGCCTCTTTAGCACCACTCATCCATTGTAGTTCGTCATTAGCGATTGCGCGGTATCTACCGTTCCCTCTGAAATTCTCAATAATCTTTAAGAGTTTAAGCAAAGACGGTTTATCGGGCGCACTCTCTTTGATAAACCACTCATGCAATCCACGGTCATCGTGGCAGAAAAGTAGGACACAGAATGACTCTTCTTCATCTCTACCTGCTCTACCGATCTCTTGGCAGTATTCTTCGAGCGTCCCTGTAAGTGTCCAATGTACAATGTATCGGATATTTCGCTTATCAATTCCCATACCGAAGGCATTCGTAGCGACGACGATGTCCAGCCCGTTTTCACTATCATCGAAAAAAGCCTCTTGCAGACGATTACGTTCGTGGGGTTCAAGTCCAGCGTGATAGAAATCCGCTCGAAACCCGCGCCTTTGAAGAAAGTCAGCGATTTCTTCGGTTTCGCGGCGTCGTCCGGCGTAGATAATCCCGTTCTTTGGAGAAACGCGAAGGTCTCCGAGACTTGCTGTTAGCGAGTCAGCATTCTGATTGGTGAGGAATTTTTCGAGTTGTTGATACTTTTCATCTTCATCCTCACTGGATTGAACGCACAACTTCAAATTGGGACGACTGATGCCTTGTGTAAGGATATGAGGCGTGGGTATATTCAACACATTGAGAATATCTTCTCGGATCTCTGGTGGGGCTGTTGCTGTGAAAAGTGCGATGACGCGCGGCTGGAGAATGTCAATGGTATCTCTCAGAGACAGATAGGCAGGACGGAAATCGCGTCCCCATTGCGAGATACAGTGCGCTTCATCAATCACAAACAGAGAGATAGGGCATGCATTGAGAATGTCTAAAAACCGTCGACTCCGAAGACGCTCCGGTGAGATGTAGAGGAGTTTTATTTCGTTTCGCCTCAGTCGCGCCAATTCACCTTGGTATTCTTCCCAGGTCAAGGTACTGTTTATGAGTGAAACCGCCTCGATTCCTTGGTCACGTAACCCGTCAACCTGGTCCTTCATCAACGAGATAAGCGGTGAAACCACGACGGTTATACCGTCGATCATCAGAGCAGGCAGCTGGTAACACATGGACTTTCCATGCCCTGTTGGGAACACAGCGAACACGTTCTCGCCATCCAAAATCGCTTCAATAATCTGACGTTGTCCTTCACGGAAAGCCCCATAGCCGAAGTGGGTCCGAAGTCCCTGCAGAAGCTGATCTGTTGGAGGTTCAGAAATCGTTGGAACAGGATCTGTCGGTTCCGGAGTATCAGCCGAATCCAGAATGGCATCTACCTTTTTAAGCAAATCCTGCAAATTTTGCATATCTTTATTCAGGGTGTCCGTTGCGTCCTCTATGGAAGGAAACGGAAGCGGAAAATATGGAAGATAGCGGCAACACCGTCCTTCCAACTAATCGTTTTCCCTTCGTGATAGTCCCTGCCGCGGTAGGCAATAGGCACTTCAACGATTCTGCACTTCCGCTTGGCAAGTTTCGCCGTAATCTCAGGTTCAAAACCGAACCTATTCGAATAGAGCGAAATCTCCTTTAGAATCGATGTCCGAATCACCTTATAACAGGTTTCCATATCGGTGAGTTTTGTGCCGTTGACAATGTTTGCAAGGGTCGTGAGGAATTGATTCGCGAGATAACTCCGCAGTAAACCTTTTTGTCTACCCTCCATAAACCGCGAGCCGTACACGACATCGGCTTCACCGCTCAGAATAGGTTGCAGCAACTTGGGATAGTCCTGCGGGTCATATTCCAAGTCTGCATCTTGGATGAGGGTAATTTCACCGGTGATATATTGGAAGCCGGTGCGGAGGGTTGCACCTTTGCCCTTATTCACATCGTGATAGAAGACTCGCGCAGAGATTTCAGATGTATTTTTGGGAAAACTTTCAGGTGTTGGAATCTCGCTATTAGGCAGGGAATCTTCGTTTAAAGGCATCTCGGGTGTCGAGACGTATCTGCGGATCTCGTCCGAATCGTTTTGAACGGCTTCAATTTCCTTCAAAATCGCCCGTGTACCATCCGTTGAAAAATCATCGACGAGAATCAATTCTTTCTTCATACCGATTTCAACATCGGCGACCTGTTGCAGCAGTTCTCTTAGGCTCGCGACCTCGTTGAAAATCGGAATCACAATGGATAGCGTAGGCTCCATACGGATGCCCCCAATGTTTTTGTCCCACTGCTTCAGTATGAGACTGGATATAGTGCGAGGCTGGATACTACCAATTCCCCTATTTAAATGATACCCGATTTTCCCTTAAAATGCAAGTTTAAAACATCACTATCCAGTTTTTACCGGTAGTAGATGCGTTTTGTAAGAGCTCCTATTTAATACAAGTCCATCAGATTCACTCTATGCATACGATAACCGATCAACCCTTCTCTCCAAAGGCTCCATCGTCTCAAGAATACGACGCATGAGGTCCGTCTTATCGGAAGCATAAGAGGCGTTATTCCACTGATTGACCCGCTCACCTGGATCATCTTCCAAATCGTAGAGTTCGCCGTAAGGGTGTCCACAATACCAAGTCAACTTCCGCGTATCGGTTACAATCGTTTTGAGTCGCAAGCCTCGTGGATCATCCACACACTCAACCAGTACAGAATCGCGGATAGATGCTGATTCACCTGTAAGCATAGGCATCGCATCTACACCATCAGTATCTGGCGGAATGGGCAAGCTGACCGCAGAAAGTACTGTTGGCACAATATCGACATGGCTGAACAGTGCTTGTGTGCGCTGCCCGGTTGGTATGGCTTGGGGAAATCGCATCAATGTCGGCACACGGACAAGCTGCTCGTAATGGAACGGTCCTTTCATCCAGAGTCCATGATCCCCAAGAAGCTCGCCGTGATCGGTTGTGAAAATCACCAATGTGTTTTCTGTCAATCCACACGTATCCAAACATTCCAGAATACGTCCCATCTGCTGATCAATAATCTTTACCATACTGTGATAGTATGCCCTACCGAGTCGTGCGTCATCTTCAGAGACTTTACGATAATCGGCACCCCCTCCCTGTCCAGCGATGGCATACGTCCCACGAATCTCTGATTTTTCCAGTTCGCCACAACGTGCCTCCAAGAAATGGGGTGGTTTGTCGGCTAACTCACCTTCAACAAAGTCAGGCAGTGGAACCTGTACGGGATCAACGCGCCCTTCAAACTCAGTCGGGACGCAGTGCGGATGATGCGGATCCTGGAAACCGACCGCTAACAGGAAAGGTTGAGAAGCATCTCGATTTGACAAAAAATCTATCGCTCGATCAGCAGTCCAGACGCTATTGTGGTATTTCAGCGGTATATCCCAATCGTACGCCTCACCACCAAAGCCTCTCTCGCTGAGGCGTGTCGCTTTGCTGTAACTGTTGAACGTCTCTTCAGAAACCTGTGACCGAACCCACTCACCATAATGCCCTACAACCCCGTAAGTCGCGTGTCCCAACGCCAGTTCGACTGTTTCAAAACCGTAGTAAGGACCTTGGAACCCCGGATAGCGTGTCGTCCCGCCAAGTGCTTCAACGGACTGCTCCTCCCGTGCACCAAAAGGTTGGAAGTGTGCTTTGCCAATATAGTGGGTGCGATACCCTATATCTGCAAGCCGGTGCGACAGCATCGGTTCGTCCTCGGGAACGTTCATACCAACATTCCACGCACCGTGACGGCTCACATACCGACCCGAAAAAATTGAGGCACGCGAAGGCGTACATACCGGATTCGCGCAATATGCCCGTTCAAAACAGACCCCTTCAGAAGCGAATGCATCCAGGTGAGGTGTATCCGTGAACGTCGATCCGTAACAACTCAGGCTATCCGTCCGCTGTTGATCGGTAGTGACAATGAGAATATTCGGTTGTTGTGTGCTCATAATGTTACTCAAACTTAAAGATACGGATATCTATCCGCAAAACGGTTTTAAATAGGTGTAGCTCTGTTCCGCTGCGTCTTCAGGCTCCATGATCTCGCGGAACGCCTGATGTACCGTCACATAGCCGTCGTAACCAATGGCGTCCAGACCACGAAAAACTAACGAATAATCAATGCCGCCTTCGTCCTGTAAACGGATAGGATCGTGTGGGACTTCGCCTTGAATCCATGTCAAGAGCCGTGTTTTGCCCTCCGGTCGGCGGATGTGGTTCTGGAGATAGACATTAAGGAGATAAGGCGAAAACCGCTTGAGCGTCTCTACGCCATAATCTTGCGCACAGAGATCAAGATTGGCAGGTTCATAGATAATCCCAAAATTCTTCCTATCGACGCGCTTCAACACATCGACAGACCCATCTACTGTTTCAAACAGACTCTGTGTATGCGATTGATGCGCGAGACGGATGCCTCGTTCAGCAGCCTCATCAGCGGCGCGTTGTGCCCATGGAATGTCGTCTTCAACCTTCATCGCAATACGGATGAGATCGGCACCAAGAAGTTTTGTGAGATCAAGATATGGGGTTATATTGCGGAGCCCGTCCGGTCCTTGCTCGTTATTGAGCGGTACAGGAAAATCACCGGTAACCATAGAGACCTTCAAGTTGAGCGATGCTGCCTGTTTACGAGCAGCGGTGATCTGCTCCAGAGGCGAATGGATACCGACTTGTGAGGCACGCATGCAGACTGCCTCATAGCCAAGTCCCGCTGCCAGTTCAGTGAGTTGTGCGAAAGTGTGTGTAGCATCTTTTTTAGACGAAGTTTCTGCGACGCGTACGGAAAGCGAGAGTTTCATATTTTTAACTATTGCTCCTGAGCTGCTGCGTCCGTTGTCCTTGCAGTTCTCCAATTATCAACAGACCTTTCATATAATCTAAAGCAGGATTTTAAAACTCTGTTCGGGTTTCGCGACACAACGGTCGCGCCTATAGTAAGATATCGGCAATTGAAAGTGCCATCAGAACAAGGCTAATCATACCGTTCAGTGTAAAAAAGGCGAGGTTAACGCGAGACAGATCGGTCGGCTTGACGATAGCATGTTCATAAATAAAGATCAGCACAACAATCCCTACACCCACGTAGTAAAAGGTCCCTAATTCAACAAGGAACGGGATATAGAGGAGGAGTAACACAGCAAGAACGTGCAAGGCAGCGGATAACCACAATGCCCATCGGACGCCGAGTTTCGCCGGAATAGAGCGCAGCCCATGCTTCCTGTCAAAGTTTACATCTTGACACGCATAGATGATGTCAAACCCGGCTGTCCAGAGCAACACAACGAAGCAAAGGATAATCGGGGGCAACGCAAAGCTGCCCTGAATCGCAATCCAGGCACCGACAGGTGAAATAGAGAGGGAAAGCCCTAACCAGAAGTGAGAGAATGCGGTGAAACGTTTGGTATAGGAATAGCCCATAACCACAGCAAGCGCGACAGGGGATAGTGCAAAGGCGAGTGGATTCAGCCGCCACGCCGCCAACACCAACAGTCCGGCGGAGACAATTGTGAAAACCCACACCGCACTTTTTGTGATTAAGCCAGCAGGAATCGCACGCGTAGCTGTCCGCGGATTCATACCATCATACTCGGCGTCTACAAGCCGATTGAACGCCATGGCGCAGCTGCGCGCCCCTACCATCGCCACAAGAATCCAGCCAAATTTTGCCAGCGAAGGGAGTCCCTCTGCAGCGATAAAAGCACTCATAACTGCAAACGGGAGCGCAAAGACAGTGTGTTCAAATTTAATCATCTCCAAGATGATCTTAAGTTTTCGCATCTGTCACCCTCGCAATTAGGTCGCTGCGCTTTTAGCGGTTAGGGCGTTCCGCTGCGCGATACTTTTAGCAGACAGTAGTTGGTCAAGAGGCGTTATTGTTACCGAAGCCCTCTTAACTTATAACCTACCACTAACAACCCTTTATCAGTGAACGGCTAATTACGAACCGCTACCCACCAACCGACAACCATTAAAACGGCAGTAGATTTCCTTCTGCGTCAAACGCAAATGGCTTCGTTTCACTGATGAGCTCCAACCTTGAATGCAGTTTCGCATCTTCAAGTAGTACTTCAGAAATGTCGAGTTCTGTTAATCTTAATGTACTCTCAATCCGAATGACCCGTGCATCTTCAGGTTCGGTCAAACCGATGGTGTCAAGCGCCACTTCAATCGCTTCACGGTCAGTGTCATAATAGAACGGAATTTTAGACTTCTGCGGTCCGAGTGCAGTGATGCCATTCATATAGGTCGAGTGTCGGTCAATCTTATCCACGAGGCGAGTTGTTGCAAAATCGGCGAGTCCGATGCCAGTGGCGTTGCCATCGCTCTCCTCAGTGAGGTCCCGGACGAATATACGGAGGATCGCGGGTTTCGCGGGTTCCGGCTCAAAGTTCTGCATCATCCTACCGATGACATTCGTGTCCATGCCGGTGCCGCTGATATTTTTGCCCGTCCAATCCACGATAAGCAGATCAAGTTCATCAAAAGGGAGGCGACCCATCAACGATTTCGCCTCAACAAGCAGCTCCCGCTCCGTCTGGAGGAGTTGGGCAGCCAGCATAGCAACTGCCTTAGCGGTATCTTCGTGTGCGTTTTCAATTAAACCCAAGCCGAAAGCGATCTTTCCGGAGTCGAGAATGAAACCTCCGACCGTCGTGATGATGTGTTCAAAACCGTACTGAAAGAACGCCCGATGATAGAGGTTCGCACCGTGCTGTTTGCCGAGTCCGATAACCATCATCTTCATCAAGCCGCTCTCAATAGAGCCGTTGAAATCCGTGTGCGCCTTGATACGATTAAGAGGTATAACATGATCGGCTTCAGCAGCATACCTATCAAAAAAAACCGGCAAACCGTCGGCTGTTTTTCCGAGTTCGACCACGTCCATTGTCGCTTTCACGGGAGCACCAACAGTCGCCTCTGTGATACCATAATGCTCCAATACGCTCCGCTGTCCCTCTGGGGTTGCACCACCGTGGCTTCCCATTGCTGGAACCACAAAAGGATGCGCACCGAGTGCTTTGAGATAATCAACAGTCGCCTTGACCGCTGTAGCGACATTCGCGACCCCGCGACTACCAGCAGTAATGGCGACCGTTTCGCCCGCCTTGATAATGGCGGCGGCGTTAATACGCCCTAATTCTGCATGAATCGCTGCAGGAAGATCATCGAGAACAGGGACCTCAAACTGCTGTCGAATCCTTGTCATGTTTGGAAGTGCCATGGGTTTCTGTCCTTTACGTTTTCACCTATAGGTGGAGTAAAAAAGAAGCATGCCTCGTCTGATTACAAACTTCGCCTTTAGAGGCAATTTTATCAGAAATGAGATAAGGATGCAAGAAAATTATGGCAGCCGAAAACTGTAGGAGGGATTTCCAAATCCTGACCGTTGAATGCCTCTGCCAATAACCAAACGTCTCTGGCAAAAAGAACGAAAATGTGATATAACACTTTAATACAAAACAAATAAAGGAAAATTCATTATTCTGGCATTCTGCCATTAACACTGGTGTCCAACAAAATCGTGGACACCTTGGAGGAAATTTCAATGAAATTACTCAGTATGAGCATCACATTACTTTTATGTATTTGTGCGATTTCATTAGGACTGGAAGAAGACGATCCCGCAATTGTCGGCGTATGGCTCTTTGAAGGCGATGTTAAAGACGCAACAGACAACAGCAATGACGGGAAGATTAACGGGAATTTTAAGTTTGAGGACGGCAAATTCGGTAAAGCAGTCGTCGCCGGTGGAGGCGGCAGCATCGATGTCCCAGATTCAAAAAGTATCGGGAGTGTCAAAAAGGAATTGACAGTTGCCGCTTGGTTCCGAGTAGATGCCGACTCAGACACTGGCGTCAGAAAAAACGGTGCCTATCTGTTAGAGGACCAATCTGGAGGTGAGCCAATTCCTGACGGTTTCTCATTCAGAGTTTGGACGGGGGCAGGTATTACTCCCGGATTTTACGGGAAAACAGAACTAGAACAGGGCAAGTGGTATCACGTCGCCGGAACTTATGACGGCACAAACGTTGAGATGTATATTGATGGCGAACCCGAAAGCAAAAAAGGTGCATTGTCAGCAAACAAAGCAGATTGGAAGCCGGAATGGAATGGTGATGTCGCCGTTGGGCAGGTTTTACAACTCAAATACGGACCAGAGCAGTTCACTGGTGGCATTGACGAGGTTGTCCTTCTCAGCCGTGCCCTTGAGCAGGAAGAGATCCAGCAGTTACTAAACGGTTGGGATGAAGCTTTCGCCGTTGAACCGGAAGGAAAATTGGCGACAACATGGGCAAGAGTGAAGACTGCCCGATAATCTTACCGCGCAACCCTTTTCGCTGACGAGGTTTCCCAACCTCGTCAGTGGCAATGGCAACCAACAAAATCGCACTTATGAGACAAACCCCAGAATTTTCTTAATCTTACCCGGCTGCGCCCAATTGCATTTCCCTGCCCCATTGAGCTGCCGCAATAAAGCCGGGATCTTCGGACTTTCAAGTGCCGTCTTAATTCGTTTCGCATCACTCTCAGTCCAGCACGGAATAAACGCTTGCATGGACTGATTACCTTGCCACATCTGTCCCTCTACACTGCTCAGTATAATCGGATTGAACTGGTCCTTCCCATAAGCCTCCCAAATTACTTTAAAAGGTGCGAACGAATACGGACCAACACCAAGTAGTGCCCACCAATGCCCCTTCTTCAGCGTAGTCCGAAGCAGCGTTCCTTTCCGCGCTTGTAGCACCTTTTGGACATTCTGAAGGTAGTCTCTTAAAGCAGGATACTGTTCAATCTGACACCATGTAAGCGGTTTCCTGGTCTGCTGATGATAAGGTAGAAGGATCCATTTGTGGGGCGATGTCGCTTGTTGTCGCCACAGTTCCTTTGTTGCAAGTGGGTACAGAAATTGATCAGGAAGGTGTGAAGGTTTCTCATTAAAGATAAAAACACTATTCGCCCCGCACGTATTCACACCCTGTCGAGGAGCTTGCTCTGGGGATAAACTCACCTCAAGTGTTGCATCTATTTGCAGTTCATTAAGATCCCGCACAGCGCGCCACGGATCGGTAGGATTTTTGAGGGGCAGTGCCTTATGTTCTGCCCATCCTCCGTCTGACTCTCTAAAATACGAGACAGGGAAATTCTGCCGTGTATCT
This sequence comes from Candidatus Poribacteria bacterium, assembly GCA_022826805.1. Taxonomy (GTDB): domain Bacteria; phylum Poribacteria; class WGA-4E; order WGA-4E; family WGA-3G; genus WGA-3G. The sequence goes on along the minus strand of JAJDUH010000016.1, from coordinate 9,767 downwards.
GCCCGAAATCTCGCACAGCAATATGACGTGCTAACACCTTCAAACACCTTGGTCGATGTGAATTCATAGACAGTATCCACTGCAAAATCGCGATAGGTGCCAGTTTCGTTCTCTGAGTCCCGCACACGATAATCTCTAAAACCGCTATGCGCACCATCACCAAAAAAGAGAGACGTAGGTAGATAGAAATATCCTGTTCCGTTCTTTTTTAACAATCTCCCTAAAACAACCTTCAACACGAGTGCCGCAATATCAACTCGCGAGGAACCCAACAGTATCTTCTTTCTATCCGGTACGAGTCCTTCTTCAAGGAAAAATGGTTTTAGGCGTTCTTTGTAATCAGCAGGCAAGTCACTGAAGTTAGCCCACGGTGGATTCCCAACTAGAATGTCATATTTTCCTGGATGCTTCTCCGTAATAACATCTTGGCAGAAGATTTGAGAAGCAGGAAAATCAACACCAAATTTCCGCTTGACGTTTTCTTTAAACCGCTCAAGATGCGAAGGGACTATTTCAATGAGCGTCAGGCGTGAGAGACGTTCATGGGTAATAGGAATACCTTTTCGCCTAGCAATATGGAGCATTGCGAGTGCGAACATCCCCTGCCCCGCAGTCGGATCGCAGATATACGCGCCATCAAGCCATGCCTCGAAGATGTCCCATTTATTAAGGATCCACTCCGCCCATTTCAGCGGCGTAAAAACTTGTCCAATCTGTTTTGTCATATCTTTAAAGAATACCAAGTCTTCTAACTTTCTGCTACAACTAATTATTCGTTTGACCCCCGAACCATTTGTAAGTATAATAGAGTTCATAATTGCGAAAGTACGCCTGAGCATTATCCTGTTTGCTAAAAGTATAAGACCGAGGATTGCTGTGTCATTTCAAACCATCATCAACAATTATCTGTATAACATCCGCAAAACCCAAACCGAGCCGAATACAAGCGCGGAACTTTCTCTACATAGGCATCTGATAGATTTGCTTGAAGAAACTGCGACTTTTTTGGGTCACGACCTTACAATTATCCATGAACCTCAAAAAATATCTGATATTGGCAAACCAGATTTCATAGCACAAGAAGGATTACTGCCTGTTGGTTATGTTGAAGCGGAGGCATTTGGGCTAGATCTAGATGCACTCACAGGACATGCCAAAACACAAAACGAACGCTTCATCAAAAACCTTGATAATTTTATTCTAACTAATTTTGTCGAATTCCACTTGTATACGGATAATATGATTCGAGCAAAAGCCCAACTTTTCAATAGGGCAGAAAATGAGCGGATCCAAGATACCTTATCCACAACGAACGCAATAGAAACGCTCCTTGATCGATTCTTTAGTGCGCGTTCAGGGTCGCTTGCGACTCCCGAAGCCCTTGCAAAATATCTTGCTAAACGCACACGTGAACTTCGAGTCCAGATTGAAAATGTCTTGCACAATCAACAGAGCGAAACTTATAGCATGTTTGAAGCGTTTCAAAAATTGCTTGTCTCAACACTTACTCCCGATGATTTCGCTGATATGTACGCCCAGACACTCGCCTATGGTTTATTTACTGCACGTTGCACCTTACCGAATGGCACTAATTTTTCACGGCAAACCGCCGCTGAAATTCTCCCGCGCTCAAATCCATTTCTGAGAAGACTTTTTCATCAGGTTGTTTCACCTGACCTTGATAGGGACATCACCTGGATTTTGGATGATATAGTGAACTTACTGCGAAACGTTCCGACCAAGATGCTTCGTACCGCTTTCGACATACAAACACATCTCGAAGATCCAACTATCCACTTCTATCAGACATTTCTCAACGAGTATGATGCAGAACGACAAGTCAAGCGTGGTGTTTATTATACACGGCTACCAATCATCTCCTATATTGTTCGTTCCGTAGATATTCTACTTAAAAATAAACTAAAAAAATAGATGGTCTTGCTGATAACACTACCCTTATTCTGGACCCCGCGACTGGTACCGGAGGTTTTCTCCTTGAAACGCTTACACATATCCATCAGTACGTTACAAACACATACGGTAGTGGATACTGGCAGCAATATGTGAATGGTGGATTGGTGCAGAGACTCTCCGGTTTTGAAATCCTAGTGGCACCTTATACGATTGCTCATCTCAAGTTGAACTTATTTCTCCAAGATCAAGGTTGGAACCGCACAGACACTGAACGACTCGGTATCTATCTCACAAACACACTTGAAGAAGCACAAGAAAAAGAAACAATTCCATTTGCAGGATTCATCGCTGAAGAAACTAACGAGGCAGTATCAATTAAGAGAGACAAACCCATACTCGCTATCAGCAGATATCAGAAATCTATCCGCTTCCGAACGTTGTGCTACACCTATCCGCTATCGTCCATTTGACATTCAATTTACCTGCTATACTGGTAAATCCTCAGGCTTCCATAATAGACCACGTCGGGATATTATGCGTCACTTTTTCACTGGTGATAACCTCGCACTTTGTGTCTGTAAAACTGTCACAAGATCAGTCTGGCAACATGCTTTGATAACCAATCAAATTACTGAAAAGAATTACGTCTCAAATGGAAGGAGCGAATCTGGCTACGTGTTCCCGCTTTACCTATATCCTGATGCAGATGGGTTTAATTTGTCCACGGAACGCTATCTCAATTTAAAACCGGAATTTCTCATCGCACTGTCAAAGAAATTAACACTTCGACAGTCTGGAAAATTCGGGATGCCTGAAGGTATATCACCCGAAAATATCCTTGCCTATATCTACGCTGTACTGTATACCCCTGCCTATCGCGAACGTTACTATGAATTCTTGAAATACGGATTCCCGCGTATTCCACTGCCTATTGATCTTGAGCATTTCCACAGACTGTCGACATCAGGACAGAGATTGATTGATATGCATCTCCTGAAAAACGTGCCGAAACCACCAAGGCACAGGTTTGAAGGCGCAGGGAACGCTGCTGTCTTAGCAGATCGTAATTATCCTAACTATCAAAATGGACACATTTGGATTAACTCAACGCAGTGCTTCACTGATGTCCCAGAAGCAGTATGGGAATTTGAGATTGGGGCATATCAGGTATGTGAAAAATGGCTTAAGGAACGTGACGGAACAACGTTAAGTGATGTGGAAATCCGACAGTATCAGCAGATCCTTGTGGCAGTCGCGGAAACGATTGACATCATAGCAGAACTAGACATGGAAAGTGATAAGTAATCAAACACAGGTTTTAGGACGATTTTCAATTGAATTTTAATTTGATAATGAATATAGAATAAGTTATAATTGGAGCGTAATATTCGGCTGAAAGCAACTGATGTCGTAGAGAGTGCTATTCTCATGCCCCAAGACAAATTGCTGGAAAAGATGAGAAATAATCCGCGTGATGATTGGCGGATTGCCAACATTGAGACGTTAGCAAACCGATATGGCTTTTCAGTCAATCGACCAAAAGGCGGAGGTAGTCATATTATACTACGCCACGACTCAGGGATCAAGTTAACCATTCCGGCACATCGCCCGATAAAGCCAGTATATATTAGACGGCTTGTACAGATGATAGATCAGCTGGGGAGATGAACTATGAGTAAACTCCAATACCCATTTAATATAAGTACATTGCCTCCTGAAGAAGGGAGTGGCTATCTAATTGAATTTCCCGACTTACCGGGTTGTATCTCCGATGGAGAAACAATTGAGGAAGCAATAGCCAATGGAAAGGACGCCGTGTTCTGTTGGATAGAAACAGCAAAACAGCACGGCGACGAGATACCTCAACCCAGTCTATCTCTACGCTCGTTTGAACCATCTGAAAGCGGAACCGAACAAGAAGAAAATCCATCAAGATAATAACTATGACACAAAAAACAGGATTCGTCTATCACCCAGATTATCTTAATCACGACACCGGTCCGAACCACCCAGAACGACCCGATAGACTGCGCGCAAGTTTAGCGGCATTGGAGCAGAGTGACATCTGGGAGCAGCTACACCCAATTGAACCCACCCCAGCAAGTACAGCACAGATCTCCTACGCTCATGAACCCTCCTATCCTGAATACATCAAGCAACACTGCGATGCAGAGATCCCCCTTACTTATGATACTTCTGTCGTAAAGGCTTCCTTCGATATAGCACTACTCTCAACAGGCGGCGTGCTACGTGCGGCAGATGCCGTCGCAACCGGAGCCGTCCAAAACGCCTTCGCTATGGTACGTCCACCCGGACACCACGCCACACCAAATCAGAGTATGGGGTTTTGTCTGTTTAACAATATCGCCATCACTGCCCGCTACCTTCAACGAGAACATGGAGTTGGGAAAGTCGCAATTGTCGATTGGGATGTCCACCACGGCAACGGCACACAAGACATTTTCTACGAAGACGAGTCCGTATTTTTCTTCTCCATCCACCAATCGCCGCTCTACCCCGGTACCGGTTCGACTTACGAACGCGGCAGCGGCAAAGCGCGTGGCACAATACTAAACGTCCCGATGCCCGCTGGAAGTGGAGATAGCGAATATACCGAGATTTTTACGGATATCCTCATACCCGCACTGCAAAAGTTCTCTCCCGAATTTACATTAATCTCGGCAGGGTTTGACGCACACTACCTTGATCCACTCGCCAACACTGAGTTAACAGCGGATGGGTTTGCTACACTTACAAACCTAATGCTTAAGTTTGCCGACGGACGTGTTGTCTCTGCATTGGAAGGCGGTTATAGTTTAGAAGGGATGTCCGAATCAGTTGTTGCCCATGTGGAACAGTTGGTAAAGAACTAATCCTGAAAATCCTATAATCCCGTAAATCCTGATTCAGACAGTTATCGGTTTCTTGCCAACATGAATTGCGACGATGCCGAATGTCTTGCGATAAAACCGCACATCCGTCAATCCACACTGCTCCATAACACCCTTCAAGGCATTGCAATCTGGAAATTTCATAACAGAACGCGGAAGATATCCGTACGCATCGTCCTCGCTCCCAGAGATACGATTTCCGATGAAAGGTAGGATCTTCGTGAAATAGAAATAGTATAGCCCCCGAAACAGTGGATTCACGGGCTGTGTAAACTCCAAGATAACGACCCTACCACCCGGTGCAGCAACGCGCGTCATCTCGCGTATCCCCATCTCTAAATCCGAGACATTCCGAATCCCGAAACCGACAGAGACAACGTCAAAGGTATTGTCTAAAAACGGAAGGATGAGGGTATCCGCTGCAAGAAAATCTGTAGTGCGGTTAGAAACCGCACCTACCGGCCGTTGAAGTTTCTGATCGCCGATAACCAGCATCTCAAAGCAGAAATCTGAAGCAATAACGAACCCCTGTGCCGAAATTTTATCCGCATACGCAAGGGCAAGTTCACCCGTGCCAGTGCAGACATCCAACACCTTGCTTGTCGGCGCAACCTCACTGGCTTTGACTGTCTCACGACGCCAACTCCTGTCGCGCCTGAGACTCAACAATGAATTGAGAAAATCGTAGTGACGCGCCACGGCTGAAAATAGATTTTGTATTCTTTTGTCGTTCAAATCTTGTCAAAGCCTCGGAGTTATAGCAATTAGCGATTAGCAGATAGCGAGCTGCAAACTGCTAAAAGTGGAGCGCAGCGGAACGCTCTAACGGCTAACGGCTAATAGCCATCAAACTACATCCGCAATTCCGCCCCAAGTTCTTGATTAAGGCGTATGACCACCTTATCGTGAAGTGCATTTACAGCCTTGTCCGTCAAAGTCTCGTTTGCAGAATGATAAACAATAGCATAGGCAAGACTCTTTTTGCCTTCAGGAACCTGTTCCCCTTCATAAACATCAAACAGACGCACCGATTCTACCCATTCCCCTCCCGTTGTGTAGATGAGCTCTATCGGCACATTTGATAACACCGCCTTATCTACGACAATAGCGAGGTCGCGCTCAACCTTCGGGTAGATGGAAATCGGCTCAAAACGCTTGGCAAATACGGCAGCATCCACTAACGCTTCAAGGTCAAACTCAAAGAGATACGCTTTATATGGCAGATCGTAATTTTCGAGAACGCCGGGATGTACTTCTCCGAAGGTGCCGACCGACATCTCCTCTAATAATACCTCTGCATTGCGTCCCGGATGGAAGGTCGGTATGTCAGTTTTTTGCAGTGTGTATCCGGTAATGCCGCAAACCTCAAGCATACCCTCCACGAGTCCTTTGATGTCGAAGAAATCAGGACTTCGATAGAGGTTACCATAGATCCCATCACCAACCTGCCCAGCGAGAATACCCGCAATCCGTTCTGGTTCCTTCTGATCACCATCTCGAACAAAAACGCTACCTATCTCAAAGAGCCCGATAGTGTTGATTTGGTGATTCCGGTTGTGTTGTGTGTTTTCGAGCAGACCCGGTACGAGTGTTGTACGAAGCAACGACATTTCTGGACTCAACGGATTTCGTAAAGGTACGGCATCTCGAAGCGGACTGTCCGACACCAAACGGATCTTCTCAAAACAATTGGGATCACAAAAACTATAGTTCACAGCTTCCATCATACCCGCAGCGAGGAGAAAACGCTTTAGACGTTTGCGAACCTCTACCTTCGGGTCGGGTGCTGGAACAGGAATATCGCCTTTGGGCAACGTCGTCGGAATATTATCGTAGCCGTAGACACGTGCAATCTCTTCGATGAGGTCAATCTCACGGGTAATGTCGGACCTGAACGTCGGTATGGTGACCTGATACGCACTTCCCGACACTTCCACATCAAAACCGAGGCGACTCAAAATCTGTTCCATTTCCGCCGCTGCAATTTCAGTGCCCAATACGAAATTGACACGATCCGGACGGATTTGAATCTCCCGCAGCGGTTTTTCCCCTGGATAGACATCAACAATGCCTTTACAGACAGTTCCACCTGCCAATTCAGCGATAAGCTGCGCCGCACGATCAAGCGCAGCGAGGACGGCTCCGGGATCGGCACCGCGTTCAAATCTGTACGAGGCTTCCGTGTTTATCCCCAGCGCCTTGGCAGTAGCACGAACACTTGATGGATTAAAATACGCACTTTCCAATAACACATCACACGTCGTTTCTGTGATCTCCGAATCATATCCACCCATAATTCCCGCAAGTGCCACAGGTTTCTCGGCATCGGCGATAACAAGCATATCGGTAGTGAGTTCGCGTTCAATCTCGTCAAGGGTTGTTAGTCGTTCACCGTCTGAGGCACGCCGCACAACAATACGCCTTAGGGCGCAGCTTGCAAGCCCATGTTTAACGTCTGCCAGCTTATGATAATCGAAGGCGTGTAGTGGCTGCCCATATTCCATCAAGACGAAGTTGGTAACATCAACGATGTTGTTAATAACACCGACACCAACAGATTCAAGACGTTGTTGCAGCCATGTTGGGGATTCCCCCACTTTAACACCTTGAATAACACGCGCAGCATAACGCGGACAGAGATCAGGCGCATCAATTGTTACAGAAGTCAGCTCCCGGATATCGGTACCACTCTCCCTCAGATCAACGCTGGGAAGCTTCAAAGGATTTCCCGTTTCCGCACGGACCTCGCGAGCGACCCCAATAAGACTCAGACAATCCGGACGATTCGGTGTAACCTCAAGTTCAAACATGACATCGTCCAACCCAAGTGCCTCTGTAAGCAGGGTGCCCAGGGATACATCCGTGGATAATTCCATCAGACCTGCAGCATCTTCAGAAATTCCTAACTCTTTTTCAGAGCAGAGCATTCCCCATGAAACTTCGCCTCGCAGTTTGGCAGATTTGATTGTCAAACCGATAGGCAATGTTGCACCGATGGTAGCGACGGGTGCGAACATGCCCTCTCGGACATTCGGAGCACCACAGACAATCTGAAGGGACTCCGCTTCGCCGACATCCACCTGACAGAGAACGAGTTTATCGGCGTTTGGGTGTGGTACGACAGTGTCTACCCTGCCAACGACTACCCCGTCTAACCCGGTGCCGAGTTGTTTGATGGCTTCAACCTCAATGCCTAACATCGTTAACCGATCAGCGAGTTCACCTGGAGAAAATTCAAAATCAATGTAAGTTTTGAGCCAATTTAAGGTTACGTTCATCTATTAAGTCCTTTTTCCAATTTTTTTATAGCACCACTCTTCCACTTGGTAGGCGAGGTTTTCTAAAACTGACGCAAGAACCGGAGATCGTTCTCATAAAAGGTCCGAATATCAGGGATACGGAACAGGAGATTCGCGATGCGCTCCACGCCCATGCCGAAAGCAAATCCTGTAACTTCATCGGGATCATAGTTCACCGCTTCAAACACTGCCGGGTCCACAGCACCTGCACCAAGGATCTCAACCCATCCGGTGCCACCACAACTCCTGCATCCTTTTCCCTGACAGACAGCACAGGAAATATCGACCTCAGCACTCGGTTCTGTAAAAGGAAAGAAATGTGGACGGAAACGCATCTGCGTCTGGTCGCCGAACATCTGCCGAGCGAAGGAAGTCAAAACGCCCTTTAGTTCACTAAAAGTAGCGTGCTTATCAACGAGGAGTCCCTCTACCTGATGGAACATCGGTGTGTGGGAGACATCGTAATCTACTCGATAGCATTTCCCCGGCACTATGATACGGAGTGGCGGTTTCTGATTTTCCATAGCGCGGATCTGAACAGGCGATGTGTGGGTCCGTAAGAGATGCCCATCCGTCAGGTAAAAGGTATCGTGTAAGTCACGAGCCGGATGATCGGCAGGCGTATTCAGCGCATCAAAGTTGTAATACTCTGTCTCCACATCCGGTCCTGTTACCACATCAAACCCCATCTGCCGGAAAATCACTTCAATACGTTCTAAGATCTGCATCACAGGATGTGCTTTTCCGTAAGCAGGCTTTCGTCCAGGAAGCGTGATGTCAACGGATTCCGCTGCAAGCTGCTGTTCCCGCTGCTGGCGATGCAGTCTCTCTGTTACACTGTCAAACGCTTCTGTAAGTGTGGCTCGCACCTCATTGGCAAGTTTTCCGATTTCCGGACGCTCCTCCTTAGAGAGTTTACCCATGCCCTTCATGACATCTGTCAATTTTCCCCTGCGTCCAAAATATGTAATTCTGAGCGACTCAAGCGCGTCAGGTGTCTCAACATCTTTTAAAGCCTGAAGTGCCTCTGTCTTTATCGCTTCCAATTCTGCTTTCATAATTCCTCTGTTTATTTTTTCCTGTAGGAGCGACTCGTACTAATAACCGACAACTGACAACCATAAAAAAACGCCTATCACTTCGCTCCATAAAGGTTAATTTCCATAAAGGTTAATTTCCTTATAGGGACGAAAGCGACAGGCATCTACTTCCGCGGTACCACCCCGCTTGACAGATCGATAAAATCTGCCCGCTTCATTATTTTTTTAATGGCTCCAGGATGAAATTCGGCAGTTGCTCTCAAAATCGCGCTTTCAGCCGATGACGCGATATCTCTGGTTGAGAGGTCTCAACAACTTACGTGTGTCCCTTCACAGCCCTTTGGTGATAGCACCCACACGCTAAAGCGTGGGGCTTCTGCTTCATAGCGACTGCAGTTTCTGTTAAACAGATACCGTCTTATTATCGCTCCACAAGTAGGCAATTCCCCACTATCCCGAATTGGATAGGGGCATATCGAGATGGAAGGTTCTCGGCTATCCCTGCCTACAAAAGATTTTCTTTTCGCCGCGTCGTGGGTTGGCTCTGTTTCCACCCGTTTTACAGCCCCCCTTCCTACCAGGGACGCCGAAGCGACAAGCCTTTCGACTTGGGGAACATGGAT
>JAJDUH010000078.1 GCA_022826805.1 Candidatus Poribacteria bacterium | reverse complement strand
GCATCGCGTTGACAGGCATCGAGTCGCACGTGGTGACATTTCGCTGGCATACAATCCTCACAAGGTGAGTATTCGGATATGGACCCACAAGCATAACAACCTTCAACTTAAACGTCAAGATAATCTTGACAAAGCACTAGTACATCCAAGAATGAAGAAAATCAGGTCTCGGTGTGTGCTATGGCGACAATGGAAATGGGTCAAATAAACAGTTCGGAGCAATCTGAATCGGATCCTGAATCTGAAACAGTAAAATCCCCGGAATTATACGCGGGATTGACAGAGGAGGAGGCTCGACAACTCTGGAACGAACTTTCTTCTCCTTATGTCGCGAATGCAGACGAGAAGTTTGATTTATTGGAGAATGTACTCCTTGATATGCGTGGACCTGATCCAAGAATTCCGCAGTATATTAAAGGTCTTAAAACAGTACATATTCTCCAACAAATAGAGTTAAGTCGAACCAACAGCGAGGAGGATGTAGATAGTTATCTGAGTTATTTACCCGCTGTTTTCGCAAACAATTTTGTTGAACTGACCATAGATTTGTTTGAACTTCCTCCGGAAAAAGCTACCGAGATGCGTGATTTAGCAGGGCAAGTTGCAGTAGAAGTAGATACGCTGACCCTTCTTCAAGAGACGCGCCCTTGGGTTCAGGAATCTATTGATACTGGGGTTCTCTCGCCTGAAGATGGTGAACTTGTCATAGAAGCCGTAACAGGTCTGAAAGTTACTATGCCCGGTGAAGACCGCACCGCGTCGGTAAAAAACTCCACAATCTATACAGAAGACTTCGCAGCACCTGAAAAGGTAGTGTCACCCGAGTCGGTTGACTCCAATATTCCTGAATTCCTTGGAGATTAACAATCTTTACCTTCTAATGCGTATAGGTATCGGTTCAATCCTTTTAGTGTCAGTTTCTCTCTGCGAGGGTATCTTCTTCCCTACATTATCTTTTGAGAATCTCTTTGGGGAGGGGACGGTTACCCATGTCTAAAAAACCATGGATTCCTATACACTGGCATCTAAAAGGGTCATTCTTCGTCCTTGGTTGTATTTTGTTTCTCGCTTTTTGGATACGCATCCAGGGAAAAAGTTGGATCCCCGACGGACAGTTTACAGGATATGACGCATATCTCTATTATTGGCAAGCGCAAATTGTCTCTGAGCAGGGACACCTACCTGCACGTGATATGTCCCGCTGGCTACCCTTGGGCAGAGATTTGGGACAGACCTTAAATCTCTATTCTTATGTACTCGCTTACGCCCACAAAGCAATTGCCTTCTGTTTTCCTGAAGTCTCGCTTTATCAGGTCTGCGTTTATGCTCCTCCAGTTTGTTTTGTTATTGGACTCGGTGCACTCTGCATTTTTCTTTATCACACCTATGGACTTCTTTTTTCTGCCATCGCTGGGGTACTCTTGGCGACCTTCATTGGTACTATTGGGCGGAGTGCTGCCGGTTTTGGGGACCGAGACAGTTGGTGTTTTATGCCCGCGCTCCTTGCGACGACCACCTATCTCGCGTCTTTACAAGCGCGACATCCACACAAACGACTTTTATGGACACTTATTAGTGGAAGCGTTGTTTTTCTTGGAGGCCTTAGCTGGGAGGCTTTCGGTTTTTTTGTTCTTATAATACTCGCCTTGGAACTCTGGAAGTTTTGCACCACAGAGACCGAACAACATTTAAAAACATACACCTTGTGGGTGTTCATGTTTGTTCCGGGCCTTTTTCTTGTCAGTCCGGCCTATCGGAGTGGTTACGGATTCGCAACATATGTTGCCGCTCTACTGCTATTGCCACCGATGGTCGTTTTTTTTATCCGGAGCAACAGATACCTGCTTCTCAATTTCTCCGAACGGCTCCGGCCCTATGCGCGCCATATTGCTTGGTTCCTAACGCTCAGCAGCATTGCATTGGGAGTATACTATATTGTTATGAACCTTGACAGATTCGACCACATCGCCTATCGGCATCACGGAAACCGCCTAATGCAAAGCGTCGGAGAACTCGAGGCTCCGAGTTTTTACTATTGGAAAGAACACTATGGGAACTTTTTTCTCTTGGGGAGTCTCGGATTAGTCATCGAAAGCCTCCGGATCTGGAAATGGAAAGCCATTCCTTTGAGTACGTCCCTCGTATTCTTTTTTGCAACCACTTTTCTTCGATGGCCCATCAGTCAGTTTCTTGGCACAGAGGTATGTAATACACTCTTTTTCGCCTCGCTTGCATCTGTACTTATTGGAGTTGGCATTGCAAGCACCCGAAAAGAAAAATCGCCAATGGAATTCGGAACGCTCTTTGCTATTGTATGGGCACTCTTGTGGTTCAGTCTGGCCCGCGGTGGGAAACGGTTTGGATTCTTTATCGGTATCCCAATCGCATTCGGTACTACCTCGTTGCTGTGGCACTGCCTTGGGTATCTTATACAAATTCTCAAAACGAGGCTGCTTACGTATGTCACACATGGCTGGATAATCACCAGTGTCACAAGCATCGCGTTCGCGCTCCTGTTCTTTTTTCCTCCGTTCGGTGGGCACGCTATACTCGCCCTGAAAGCAGCACCGAATATCCGAAAAGCAGTTCCGGGATTAGGGGAGGAAATGGAGTTGTTTCAGTGGGCAAACGCCACACTTCCAGAAAACACTGTGATGGCTGCGCACTGGAGTTACGGCAGCCAGCTCAACGTTCTGGGCGGTGTTAAAACCATTATAGACCAAGATCATTACATTCCTCATTGGATACATTTTTATTACCGACACGTTTTCTGTGGGCAGTCCGAGCGAGAGGCACTCACTTTTCTCAAAACCCATGGTGTTACACATCTGATGTTAACACAGAATCGGCTAATCTCGCGTGCTCAAAGTTTGTCCTTCATCGGCAGCGATGCATCCGGAGATCGCCGGTTTGACTTCATCACACTACACCGAGATAGAAACAACACAACTGAAACACACACGCGTCTATTACCGAGACGCGGATCGCCGTTGACAGCAGTCAACATTGTTGCTACTTCTACCGAAAGGTGCCTTGCAACTCTTGAGCTCGAAACAGAGGACAAAATATCCAAAGAAGTTGTCTGGGATCCCAATACCCCCGCTGTCATCGACCTTGGAGAGAGCGGTGTTATTCTCTATTTTGATCTTGAGGGAAAGCCTTACATTGGCTATTATATACCCAAGCAGGGATGGAACAGCCTTGCTGTAAAACTCTTTATACGCGCCACACACAGCTCTGCCTTTGTGCCAATTTATCAGGGTAACGCAGCAGAGCCTATCAAAATCAAGGTGTGGGAAATCTGCTATCCACTGGAGATAAAGTCAAATCCCAAATACCTTGCAACTCAATTAGAGAAATAACGCGCTTAGTGCTTCTCTTAACTTTTGTGGGAATGAAGAAGTTCATAATGTCGTCCGGGAAAGGATTATCTCAGGTATCTATCTATGAAAGCAAACGGAATATCTTTATGCAGCTTACTGGTTTTTTTAATGCTCTGTGCCTGCACACGGGTGCCAGAGCAAATCGTTTTTGAAGAACCAGTCGCGCCGAGAGGAGACGTATCATCTGGCCGGGTAAAAGATTCAACATTACTTGTGATAGTTACGCAAGATCATTTAAAGCGGCGGGTTGGTTCTACCAGTTTCTTCGTAGCACCTGACAAAGTGGCGACGAACATTCACGCTGTCGCTGGTGCCGACCCTGCTCTTGCACACGTCCGAGTCAAAGGCACGACCTGGTCTATTCGCGGTGTAACGGCGTATGATGTGAAGAATGACCTCGTCATCCTTGAGATATCAGGGAAAGGCACGTCGCTTCCGCTGGGTGACAGCGACACCATTCAGAGGGGAGATGCTATTTCTGTCATGGGATATCCGAACGGAAGGTATAGGGTCACAGAAGGGAGTATATACCGCGTCCGGAGAAGTGACAAATGGTTTCAGATGGACGTGCGCATTTCAGGGGGTAACAGTGGTTCTCCAGTCATCAATAGTAAGGGAGAAGTGATAGGCATCGCTGCTGTCGCTGAGGTCCCTTTTAGTTATGCGATCCCATCAAATGCCTTGAAAGTTTTACTCGCCCGGTCGGGGCCCACCGAACCGTTGACACAGTGGTGTAAACGCCGACGTATTCGTGCCTTTGTCTATGCTAATCAGGGGCGGGACAAGCTCCATGCTAATCGCTATGATGAAGCCATAGCTTACTTTGATAAAGCCATCAGCTTAAATTCTGATAATGCATGGAGTTATTACAATCGGGGGCTTGCAAGATTTATGCTTGCAGATCTGCAAATTTCTCAGGAAAATAAAGAAAAAGCCAGGGAGTTATATGCGGCTGGCATAGAAGACTGTACACAAGCCATTGAACAAAATCCAGGGGATACTACAGCCTATCACAATCGCGCGCTTGCGAGATTCAAGCTTGGAAAGCACCAAGCCGCCCAAGAAAATTTAGTGACTGCACAGCAGCACTATCAGGACGCTATTAGGGATTGGATGCAAATGCTCCAACTCGATTCAGAAAATGCTGAATCCTACATCAACCTTGGGGCTGCAAAAAGCAACCTTGGTGATCTTAAATCAGAGCAAGGCGATATAGCCGCAGCGCAGCGAAACTATCAAAATGCTATTGAAGATTGCCCCCAAGCCATTGAACGAATGCCTGAGGGTGCTGTAGCGTACAACAATCGGGGATATGCGAAGTACCTGCTTGGAAAATCTGAAGCCGCTATAGGAAATACAGCAGAAGCCCGAAAACGCTATGAATCCGCAATACTTGACAGTGACGCATCTATCCAACGCAATTCGGAGAATGACTATGCCTACCACACGCGTGGCGTTATAAAGGCTGCGCTTGGAGATCTTGAAGAGGCGATAGCTGATTTTGATAGAGCTATCGAGATAAACCCTGAATTCTCCGAACACTACTACGAGCGAGGACATGCGAAAGAAGCACTGGGGAAAAAGGAAGCAGCGGATATAGATTTTAAGAAGGCTAAAGAACTGGAGCCAGAAAAGCGAAAAGAATAAACACAGATGCTTGCAAGCACTATAACACTTGGTCGTATTTTTTTGACCTTCGGTGTGATAGCCCTGTTTCGCGTGCCTACCGTTTTAAATAGAGGGATCCCCGCAGGTATTGTTCTTATCTTCATGCTTGACGCTGTTGATGGCCTCGTTGCCCGCAAATATAACCAGACAACCAAGTTGGGGGCAATCCTTGATACTGTAGCAGACAGAATCATTGAAAACACCTTCTGGATCTATTTTACTGCGACTGGACTGACTCCTTTATGGATGCCAGTTGCCATTCTGACCAGTGGTTTTTTAATAGACAACTTGCAGCCCTATATTAATCTATCAAAAAGCGGATGGACACACGTTCTAATTCGTTCTCACACAAGCCGTGCACTTTGCGGTATTGCCAAAATGAGTGCCTTTCTTTATCTTGCAAGCATCAAGATCTTCAAACCCGAAAATACTGATATAGAATCAGGAGGTACAACACTTATTAATGCCACTGTTGTTTTTTGTCTCATTCGAGAAATTCTCCCATTGGTAATAGCATGGAAAACTTTCGTCGGTAACACGAAGTAGCGCGGAACCCTTATGCATGCTACGCGTGAATTTCAGGCATGTACATCGCAACACCAGTCAATCTATTTAGTTATAGTAGATTTTACAATTACGAATATATTTTGAATTGGCGAGGTTGGGAAACATTGCTACCTTACGGGAAAGATAATTATGGATTTTGCTATAAAATGTCAAATAACAGGAGAGATTCATTGAAAAATCACACAATGTTCATCACAAATTTCCTACTTATATTTCTTTCCTTTACCGTCGCTTATGGTGACATGCTGAAGCAGTCTCGTGCTGATAGCCATGCTCCTATCGGTGTGATGGGCGATCATGGACACAAAATAGGCGAGATGATGCTCTCATACCGATTCATGAAAATGGACATGCAGGGACTACAATCCGGGACCGTCACCCTTGAAATCGCTGATGTCGTAAAGGATTTTATGATGGTGCCCACGCAGATGCACATGCAGATGCACATGATCGGCATAATGTTCGCACCACACAACCGCGTCACCCTCATGGCAATGGCAAACTACCAACGCAATGTTATGCAGATGGAAGGTGCGCATCAGCATGCCCATGGTGGACATGGACACCCCGTAGGATATCATGAAATGTCAAGTGCAGGCATCAGCGATACAAAAATCACTGCATTACTCACGCTCCGAAAAAGCTATCACCTCACATTTCTGGCAAACCTTGGTGGTTCACTCCCTACTGGTTCCATTGCACAAGCAGAAGATAATGGGCAGCTCCTTCCGTATCCTATGCAGCTGGGTAGCGGTTCTTTTGAAGTGCACCCAGGTGTCACATTTTTTGGATTTCACAACGCCTGGTCCTATGGAGGTCAAATACACGGCGCGTTCCCACTAAATATCAATACCGGTGGGTCCCGACCCGGAAACACCCTTGGTATCTCCGCATGGGGGCAAGACGCATAAACAACTGGATTAGTCTTAGTAGCAGGTTCCTGTTGTCACGACGAGGAAATATCACGGGCAACAACACAGATTTAAATCCAAACATGAGCCCTAGGCACTGTCCTGACTTTCGTGGATATACAAGGCTTAACTTCTCGATTTCCAGCAACCTCATCGTTCCAACAGGTATTTTTTTAGGGCAAAGATTTGCCATTGAATTCCAGATGCCCTTCTATCAGCACGTCACTGGAGTGCAACTCAAAACGACATGGCATCTCACGGTTGGCTGGCAATATGCCTTCAAAGTTTTATAGGGACAGAATACCATACCCAATTGATATCAAAGAAAATGAAGTAGACACGAAACTCTATTTGTAGGAGCGATCTCCAGATCGCGACTACGTACCGAAAGTGAACAGAAAGCCTAAAACTATGGTAGATGTCAGAATTAATTGGACACTTTGCATCGGCGGAGGTTAGGAAAACTCGCCTATCGAGGGGTGTTAGGTTTTTGGGTTCGGAGTTTGTTAAGATGTTTACTTATTCATAACACTTACCATAAATAGACCTGCAAGGAACACACCATGTTGAGAAAACATCTAAAACACATCGCCATTGTTTGCGAAGTCGGTTTCATTCTACTCTTTTTTGTCTTGTTGGCACGCACACGGCCATATTGGTATACATCGGATGGGAAGTCCACTGCCCTTCTCAAAACTGCTGATCCTCCTTTGCCACGCGCGCAACTCCACACCCCCTTCCATTCTTCCACACCTCCACTCTTCCAGTCTACTGTGTTCTACCGCACTATTGTTGACAACAACCTTTTCCGACCGCTTGGCTGGAGACCGCCACGTCCAAAAAGCCTTTATCGCTTGATCGGAACGATCATCCCGACAAATGGAGAAACACAACCGCAGGCGATCCTCCAAGCAACCGCCAGTAACAAAACCCACACTGTCACCATCGGCGATAGAGTTGATGGAGACACCACCGTCACCGACATCCAACTGAAACAAGTGACACTTGAAAAGGTAGGACAGCGGAGAACCCTTAAACTCAACTCCGCTCCCTGGCTGAAATGAAAGGAACCCCTCTATTGCATCATTCTGACGAAAAAACACTCCTTAAACGTGTCCAGCGGGGCAAGACTGAAGCGTTTAGTCTACTGGTAGAAAAATATCAATCTCGTCTATATCATCACATTTTGGGGAACATCAGAAATCCTGAAACCGCAAAGGACTTATGTCAAGAAACATGGATAAAAGCGTTTCGTGCTATCAACACCTTCCGCGGCGACTCAGGCTTCTCTTCATGGCTCTACCGCATTGCCGAAAACGTTTGTATTGACTTCCTCCGAAGACAAAAAGCGTTTTATGATATCGATTCCCTGCATGTCATTGATGAACGCTGTATCATCGGCGCGCACCCCGACCCATGTGAGTTACTCCAAAAACAGGAACTCCGACAAATACTTCACGATGCCATCGCACAACTGACCTTGCCCCGCAAACGCGTGTTTCTCTTGTACTACGTGGAAAACCTCTCTATCAAAGAGATCGCAAAAGAAACGGAGCGAAGCGAGGGCACCATCAAATCACACCTCCGCAATGCACGCCTCCAACTCCAAGAACACCTTATACCCTACCTGAAAAATGAAGATACCCCCTGACGCACCATTTAGCACAGAAACGCCATGAGGGATAATATATTTCTGATAAACGTACATCACTTTCTCCTTAACTTTATCCTGCTTTTGTGGTAAATTAACGCCATGCGAGTTTTCATTCAAATCGGTCACGGCATCGTCGGTGCCGCCGTTATCTCATTCCTTTGTATATGGCAAGCAGGCAGCTTCGGCGAAGCGAGACACACACTCAGCATCATCGGTGGCATCGCTATTGTTATCGCCAGTCTCTACATCTTGCGAAGTCGCTGGATCCGGTGGGGAAACCGACAGACGTGGCTAAAATACCATCAAAGGCTTGCCTCCTTAGGTTTGTGCCTCGTGTTATTGCATTCCGCATTCCAACCGCTCGCATGGCATTCATGGCTCACCTTTCTGCTCGCTCTGTCGAATTTAGGCACCGGTATCGCTGTGAGTCTTACGGCTCGCAGGGCGCGCCGTGTGCTGCTCCGATGCCATCTTATCCTTGCCCCAGTCCTCCTCGTCAGCATCGTATTCCACGGTCAGATACAACTCGATCACGATGAATTCTTCCCACTAACGGAGGTCCACGATGTACCTTGTGTCAGATGTCATACTTCTGAACCCTTGCTATTCCATGTCGATTTGGCACTTCAACAAGAATTAGACACGTCAAAGACGGTTCCCGATGATTTACATTGGTGGCTCTTACAAAATGAATCCAGAGTACCGGAAACAGCCCCTGTTGCTGTCAAGGAAACAGGGAACGCATGGACAATTACGGACAACGAGAAAAACCGGGATTATCATGCGCGGAAAGTAGGGGATAAAATCGCTATCTACGCCGATACCGTCTATCGAAGTTATACCTGTCTGAAATGCCACGTGCACAATACAGAAGAGATTCGTTTAGCGCATGAACTGCACGGAGTCACCGAATCTCATAGGTGCTTCGTCTGCCATCAGACCGAAATTGATGGCACGCGTTATGGACGACTACGCTTCGATTGGGAATACGCTCCGCACCGGTAAGTTTACAAAAAATCTCAGGACCCATCCCTCGGTAGGCGAGGTTTGCAACCTTGCCGGTTTTTTCGTAACTCACCTCTCGAATCCATCAACTAATTGCCAACCACCAACTGCTAACCTCTAACCTTGACAATTTCCTACCACCTCTGTATAATGGAAACGGGAAATCGAACAATGGCAAACAACCTTCGTACAGCAAGTTCTGGCTCGCAAACTTCGTCAAACGTCAGCCTTCGCGCTGTGCTGCTCTCGCTCCTCATCACTATCCCGAACTCTTACTGGCTCATGATTAACTGGGGTCCCAGCGGTTATGGCACTGGTCAGAGTTTTCCCACCGTCACAACAGTCTATTTCAACGTTATCTTTGTAGTCCTCATTTTAATGGCACTAAACCCGTTACTCCGAGCAATTCGGGGATTTAGTAGAGCAAGTTTTGGCTTGCAAGCTGCGCCAAAAGGGGCCAGTTTCACCGATGCCGAATTGATGGTAATTTATCTACTGGTATCCATCGCCTCCTCCATTGCTGGACACGATACGCTCCAAATATTGTGGCCCCTGCTCGCCTACCCAATCTGGTTTGCGAGTCCAGAGAATGAATGGGGTGAGTTGTTCCATCAACACATGCCCGACTGGCTCACTATCAAAGAGCGGAGCGTGTTGGCAACCTTTTATCAAGGGGATTCATCGCTTCACACCGCGCAACACCTACAACTCTGGATGACACCTGTGCTCTGGTGGTCTGCTCTCATCATCGTGCTAACCTGTATGATGCTCTGCATCACGATCCTCATCCGACACCAGTGGGTAAACCACGAAAAACTGAGTTATCCTGTCATTCAAATTCCACTGCATCTGACCGAAAATGGTGGGCGTACCCTCCTGAGCAATCGACTATTTCTACTCGCTGCTGTGCTGGCCGGTGGTATGAATATCCTTAACGGTCTCCACTTCTTATTTCCAGTCGTGCCAGGATTAGGTGGAAAACTCTACAACTTCGGACAATACTTCCAAACAAAACCGCTAAACGCGATCGGACGGTTACCCATTGCTGTCTATCCATTTGCGATTGGCATGAGTTTCTTCATACCTTTGGAACTCTCGTTTTCTATCTGGTTTTTCTTCCTCTTCCACAAAATGACGCGCGTATGGGGCACGATGGCAGGTATAGGACATCTGCCGGGGTTCCCATTCCTTGATGCCCAATCCTTCGGTGCGTGGTTCTGCTTGGGAGTCTCCGCTATATGGCTCACCCGTAAATTCATTGCCCAGCAGGTGAAAAAAGCCTTCTGGGGAGGCGGTCAGCATGAAGACATAACAGGTACACCCTCAACACATACCCGATACGCAATCATCGGTTTGATAGTGGGAAGTGTTTTTGTGCTTTACTTCTTTAAGAGCACAGGTGCTCCCATCTTTAGTATCTTTGGCTACTTCGCGCTCTTCTTCGCATTAGCCATTGCGATTACCCGCATCCGAGCGGAAGTCGGACCGCCCGCGCATGATGTGCCGTGGCGACCAGACAAGGTGCTTGTTTCTTTCTTTGGCACGCGCCGCATCGGCGCAGAGGGATTGACAACCTTCAGCATGTTTCACGGCTTTAACCGATCCTACCGTTCCCATCCAATGCCGATTATGTTGGAGGGCTTCAAGGTCGCACAAGTCCGTGGGCTATCGCATAACCGCTTTATTGTCGCCATTATCTTGGTAACGATCGTCGCAACGATTTCATCGGCATGGGCATACTACGCCCAAGGCTACCATTACGGTGCCGCAGTCTACGGCGAGCAAGCACAATGCCGCTGGACGTATGAGCAGTTGAAGCAGTGGCTTATTAACCCGCAATCTATAGATGTCGGGGCCGTCTCTGCCTCCAGTGGTGCTATGGCATTGACGACCCTTCTGATGCTACTACGCCGCCGGTTTATCTGGTGGCCCTTCCACCCCGCAGGCTATGCGTTGTCGCTCAGCTTTTGGAACACGAGTTGGTATTGGTTCTCAATCTTCTTATCGTGGGGAATAAAGGCAATTCTCTTTCAGGCAGGTGGTTTACGCACGTATCGCCGCGCAATGCCATTTTTTATCGGTTTAGTGATTGGCGAATTCATTGTCGGGGCAATCTGGACATTAATCGGCATCGCTCTCGAACGTCCCATGTACCGATTTATGTTCTAAGGAAAGCACCTTGAAGATGACCCTTAAAACTGGTAGGGTTTTTGCTGGGGTGTTTCTTCAAGGTTTCTAACCTCGCCATTGGAAACTGACAACTTTCAAAAAAAACCTTGTAAATTCCGAGATGTCCTATTAAAATAAAGCAACTTACACCATTTAAGGCAGACAAATCATGAAACTCAGTTGTCTCCCCGTCTCTCTTTACGACGATATCTTCTCTGGAAAAAGCAGTGTTGTGGATTGGATCCAATTCGGAGCGGAATTGGGATTGGATGCTGTCGATTTCAGCATCAAATTCTTCCCAGAACGCGACGCAGCAACGCTGAATCACATAATTGCTACGCTGGAAAAGTTCAATGTTCTCCCATGCATGCTCGCCTGCTATTCCGATTTCACGCATCCCGATCCGACACAACGCCAACAAGAACTAACCAATCTAAAGTCAGACATCGTATTAGCGAAGGCGTTAGGTGCAAAATTCGTTCGTATCACCGCAGGGCAGAATCATCCAGGGGTCGAACGCACGGCAGGAGTCCACTGGGTAACAGATGGATTTCGCCGCGCACTCGACGAAGCCGAAACCCACGGTATCACCCTCGCCTATGAGAATCATACCAAAGGCGCCCCTTGGGATTACTGGGACTTCTCGCAACCCATAGAGGTTTTCTTAGAAATCCTACATGCGCTCTCAGACACACCCCTCGGTGTCTGCTTTGACACAGCGAATCCGATCGTCCTCAAGGAAGATGTTCTCGCACTTTTGGATAAAGTCATTGAACGCGTCGTCGTGCTTCATATTTTCGATATGCGCGAACCAGGAAAATTCGAGGCAGTACGTGTTGGCACGGGTGCTTCACCTATCCCACAAGTCTTCTCTCGAATGAGACAGGCAGACTACGACGGCTGGCTCAGCATCGAAGAAGCCAGCCGATCAGGACAAGTCGGTTTTGAACAATCAGTCGCTTACGTCCGAAACGCTTGGCAACAGGCATCATCCGCGTGACGGTTCACTCATCCGCTCCCGTGCTTGACGCGAGAGTTCTGCCAGGTGTCCATCGTTTGCCCTGACCTGTTCAAGGTGTATCCACCGTTCCGAGGTCGCTGTATGCACCATCTTCTCGCCATACTTTCGATCAATCCAGAACCGCGCAGACCCACCGATGTAGGCTTGCAAGGCATCTAATTTATCATCGGGATACCGTTGACACAGATTCATGGTAAACATACGTCGCCGTTGCCCACCACCGAAAGCCGCATGCTTCGTATTATGATTGAACAACACCAAATCGCCAGGGGTTGTTTCAAAAGCCACTGCTGGAATATCCCGTCCATGTATTTCCCAAAGTTCTTGGCTCTTCCCGACCTGCTTTGTGAGTCCATCTGCATAGTTGTCCCCAAACAGATGGCTACCGGGAATAACGCGAAGCGCACCAGTATCACGCGTCAGCGGATCGAGGTAAAACGCTATTTTGATGTGCATCGGATCTTCCAACTTATGTCCACCATCCGAGTGCCACCCCGTATCACCGACATAGAAATTACCGTCGCTACCCATGTAGTTAAAATCATCGCCGAGCAATGTCTTCGCAATCGCCAGAATCCTCGGATCATCCAGCAGTGAGCATAGTTCTTCGTGCTGATCAATAAACGGAACAATACAGGAGCGGGCGGACCCCTCATGTGGTTTACCGTCATGACCACCGCCTCTCTCCTGCCAGACGGTTTCAAAAGCATCCTGAATTGCCGTGATTCGATCTGCCATCAGTTGTGGAAAACTGAGGTAGCCGAACATCTTAAAAAAACTAATTTCCGAATCGGTCATACTGAAATCGTGCTGATTCATTTCTACATCCTCCAAATAGTGCAGTAGGAAACAGAAAAACGACGCATCGCAACTTGTTTCCTGAATCGCAGAAAATCTGGGTATTGATATGCCATCATACCATATCTGTACTTAATTTTGCAATCCACTCTTCTGTAAGAGGGATCCCGCATTCCGCCTACTCCCTTAAAACCAGTAGGGTTTTTGCGAATCAGAATCAACGGTATGAAGCCCGTATAGGCTTGCGAATCAACGGTATCTATGTCTGTGGGCATAGACCGGGGTATGAATGCCGTGTGGCATTCCCCGGGGTGTTTCTTCAAGATTTCTAACCTCGCCGGTTTATGTTTTATAAACCTGCAAATCCTAAAACCCTGATTCAGACAATCCACTACTATCCGCCAACTGCCAATCACCAACTACCAATAACCCAAAAAAGTTTGCCATATTCATAGATTAATGTTACTATAAATTCAAGACTTTCACCCACTGAAAGGTTATTGATGGCTATCAACTCCAGGTCGTTTCCTGCCTATTTTGCGCTCTTTAAAGTAACGTTCCGCCAGATGTTCTGGAGTCGCCGAACCGTACTCATTCTGCTCGGATGCCTGCTACCTATTGTGATTGCGCTTGTGTTTCGTTTCGTTGCACACAACAGTGGAATGGTAAACCGATTCGTTTCATTGATAACACTGATTTTGTATGGACTCTTGGTAGACCTATGCGCTATTTTTTATGGTACTGCAATCATTTCCGATGAAATTGATGGCAAAGGTCTGATGTATCTTCAGATGCGACCGCTCCGTAAGTCGCTAATTTTACTCAGCAAATTCGCCGCGTACATCCTCGGCACTGTTGCCATCCTTGCTACATCCCACCTGATTCTGACGGGCATTATGGCGACACACCCAAAAATGGAAGAGAGTATGCTCTTTCAGTTTGGGATGAGCCTGCGTTACACAGGAACAATGGCGTTGGCGTTGTTGGCTTACGGCGCACTCGCAGCAGCTTTAGCAGCGAGATTTAAAAATCCCGTCCTATGGGGACTACTATTCGTGATGGGGTGGGAAAATATTACCGCCAGTCCTCTCATAGCGACTGCAATTAAACGATTATCTGTATCACACTACCTTTTCGCACTATTTCCACGCTACAAGCTACCGCGGAGCACATTTAATGATTTCTTGGGGAGCTCACCGCCATCAACGTGGGTAGCATTCTTGGTTATCTGCGTGCTAACAATAGTACTGCTATGCATCGCTATCAGAATCTTCCGAGGGCGCGAATACTTGATGTAACGGTAACTTTGATGAGACATCGCGGGGGATAACAGCAATTGACAAACCAAACACAAGGTTACCATATTCCAGAAAATCAACACGGCACTCGCTTAGATAGGTTTCTAATCGGCACAGTTGAAGGTGTATCGCGGACCTATCTCCAGAAGCTGATTCGCAGTGGCGAGGTCACTGTCAACGACAAAATAGCCAAACAGCCCAGCTATCAACTTCAACACGGCGATAGAGTTTCTTTAACGCTTCCCGCCCCGCGTCCTTTAGATACTCTGCAAGCTGAGAATATCTCTCTCGACATCCTTCACGAGGATAGTTACTTAATCGTTTTGAACAAACCTGCAGGGATGCTTGTTCATCCCGCAAATAGTGTGAACGTCGGAACACTCGTCAACGCGCTCCTTGCCCATTGTAGGACGGATCTCTCCGGTATCGGCGGCGTAGAGAGACCTGGGATTGTCCACAGATTGGACAAAGATACCTCAGGAATTCTGGTTGTTGCGAAAACGGACGTTGTGCATCGAGAACTCTCCGTTCAATTCGAGCGGCACAGTATTACGCGTCAGTATGTTGCTGTGATATGTGGGACACCTACCAAAACGGTTGGCACAATTAATGCTCAAATTGCCCGGAGTCGGCGAGATCGGCGGCGGATGACAACAGTTGAGATCGGCGGACGTCACGCCGTTACCCACTATGAAGTTTTAGAAACATATCCTAAATTCGCGCTTGTGCAACTTACATTGGAAACCGGACGGCTTCATCAGATTCGCGTGCATCTACAACATATCGGTCATCCGGTAGTGGGAGACACAATTTATGGTGGTGAACAGCGCGCCCTAAACGATGCCGATACGCCTCAGTTGAAACGGGCATTCACACAGCTCAAACGGCAGGCGCTACACGCACGTTTGCTCGGATTTGTGCATCCCGTTACAGACGAAAACTTAACCTTTTCAGCAACAATACCGAAAGATATACAACAGGTCGTAGACGCATTGCAGATTTTTTAGCAATTTAGGGCTTATGTAATTTACGTTTGTCCCCAATGATAACTTCGACTTCAAAACCTTGTCGGCTTAACCGAAAACCTGCAAGGACAACGGACGCAGCAGTCCAGGAGCGATCGTAAAAAAAATGGAATATGTCAATTTTGGAAAAGCAGGGGTGAAAGTGAGTCCACTTGCTTTAGGCTTAGGATTAAGAGGGCAGGGTGACGCAAATGACGCCCAGAGACTCGTTGAACACGCCATTGATTCTGGTGTCAACTTCATCGATTGCGCTAATATCTATGGACTTATGGACGATCGCGCCAACATCGGTCGCTCTGAAGAGGTTCTCGGCAAAGCGATTCAGGGAAAACGCGATGACGTGGTAATTACGTCAAAGGTTTTCAGTCAGATCGGTCCAGGTCCGAACGACGCTGGATTGTCGCGATACCATATCATGCGTGAGATTGAACGCTCCTTAAAACGCCTCAATACTGACCATATTGATATCTATCTCATTCATGCCTACGATGAGTCAACACCACAGGAAGAGACTATTCGTGCAATGGATGATCTTGTGCATTCAGGCAAGGTACGTTATATCGGTTGCTGTAATCATCAGGCATGGCAGACATGTAAAGCACTCTGGATCGCCGATAAAATCAACGCAACACCTTATATGTGTATCCAGAACATGTATAACCTGCTGAATCGAGATATGGAAACAGAGTTATTTGGCTTAGTCCGTGAGGAAGGGGTTGGTGTTATGTGTTACAGCCCCTTAGCGGTAGGTCTATTGAGTGGTGTTTATTCACCAGGCGAACCGCCACCGCCCGGCACCTTGTGGGCGACACGGTTACGTGATGACTTTGCACAACGAATGAGCGGAGCAACTGGAGAGGTGATCTTAACCCTCAAGCGACTTGCAGCGGAATTAGGCAAAACACCAGCTCAGCTCGCTGTGGCGTGGGTGCTCTCACATCCAGAAGTCACAGTCGCAATCAGTGGCAGCGACACAATCGAACAACTTGACGACACACTTGGCGGTGTCGGTTGGGAACTTGATAGTGCGGTCCGGGAAGAATTGGATGAGGTATCCAATTCGTTTGTCCGTCTGATCGCGCCCCCTGCTTAACCCCATCTATTGTGGTAGGCGAGGTTTCCCAACCTCGCCAGCGAAAATCGATAACTGATAACTGTAGGTGCGGTGTTTTTGCTGGGGTGTTTCCCCTAACCGCACCGACTTTACTAACCGCCAACCGGTATCTGCTGCTGACAACCAGCAGCTGACAGCCAAATTACAACTTTTGATATCGTTCCCACGCATCGCCTGCAGCAGCGGCTTGACGCTCCAATTCCGTGCGCCAGCCAACAACTTCGCCAGCCTTGATGCGCTGAATATCGAAACCCGTATAGCGATCTTCCAGTGTATCGCCGAGTTTGTGTTTTGCAGCCCAGCGATCCCATGCCGTTTTCATCCATTCGTGTGGCAGCGCATCACGGACGGCGGGATCAAGCATCCACGCGAACCGCGCATCGGAGACCGTCGGCTCCTCATTAGAAGGGCCATCCCACTTCGACCAACCGATTGACAATGTGTTGCGCTCACGTTCAGGCACGCAGTGTCCTGTGTGGATTGTCACACCATTACGGATGAGGGCCTCACCTGGCTTGAGGCGAATTGCCACCTGCCCGGGCAGTGGATCTGTACCGTTCCAACTCGGTGTGTACGGCACGCCCTGATCCTTCATTGATTTTGGAAGTAGCACGTCGTGTTCAAGCGGCGTCCGCCATCGTTGATGGCTACCCGGCACCAGTTCATGGCATTCGTCATCTGTGAGGGCGAGGAACATACTCACACCGTTCCGTTCGGTAAGTCGCTTCTCATTGTCTTCTTGAATTTCTTTCCAGCGGATCCGTTCGACCTCCTCGGAATAGGCTTCGGGGCCTTCTCGGCGATCTTCTTGTGAGAAGTAACTCTCTCCAGTGCCCCACCATGTTGTGTCTCTGTGCCATCCGAGTTTGTTCTCTTTTTTCCGAGGATTACACCAGAGAAGTATGTTCGTCATGACGAGGTCTTCAGGCTTCACACCAGTCCAGGATTCGATAAAGCCAGTGAAATCTGGCGATCCGTAAAATTCAGCGAAAACAGATTCTTTAAATGCAGGATGAATCAATCCTCGAATTGCCCAAGGTTCATCTTCACCTGCGCGGTGGACATATCCCTTTGAGCAGTCGATTACGTCATAGCCGTTTTCTGGCGCACACGCTTGTGTAACCCGGCGACCCGCTTCTCGTAGGATTGGAATCCACGGGTTGTCGACAAAATCGTTGATGATGACGAAACCGTGTTCTCTCAAGTGCGCTAATCGTTCAGGCGTCGCTCCAGGTGCCGAAAGTTCTGGTTTAAAATCAGCAAAAGCCTGAGCGCGATAAACCTCTGTCGATGCTTGATTCTTGTCCATTATCATGCCTCCTTTGAGCGTTCTGGAACATTAGTCGAAATTTGAGGTTATACTATCACATACTTTTACGAATTAGTCAAGTCCACCCTATCCACTGTTTAGGGTCATTTAGTTTTAAGAAATTATCGGGTTTTACACCCTTTTTTTCAAGCCAGCGAGGTTAGGAAATCTCGCTTACCGAGTTGGAAGGGTAAAAAAACACGAAAAACATCCATATATATAAAGTAAATATATAAAC
>JAJDUH010000049.1 GCA_022826805.1 Candidatus Poribacteria bacterium | reverse complement strand
TTTGGTTTGGACTCATCTCATGCGTAGTGCCTATCAAAAAGGTCAAACGCTTTATCAAGTCAAGCATGGATTGATTTCTGAATATCTATGTCAACAACTCAAATCTCCTGCTATAAAAACCGATTTTGCGTAAGTCCTAATCAGTATTAAATTTCTATTGTATCCCCCGTGCGCAGTACAACATAACTCCGATAGCGTTCGGGATGTATTTCACCGCCTTCAACAGCATCCTGAACAGCACAATCGGGTTCAGCAATGTGGGCACAATCGTTGTATTTGCAACTACCGAGGTATGGTGCCATCTCCGGGAAATAGTATTCTAAATTCTCGGTATCAACACCCCACAATCCCACCTCTCGGATACCCGGAGTGTCTGCAACTTCACCACCGAAATCTAACGGGAAAAGTTCTACGAGTGTAGTTGTATGCCGTCCCTTTTGGGTTTTGATACCGACTTCACCGACGCGTAGCCCTAAATTCGGTTGGAGTGCGTTCAACAGGCTTGACTTTCCAACGCCAGATGCCCCTACGATAACACTAAATTTATCCTTCAGCGCGTGTTGAAGTGTTTCAAGACTATCTGGGATGTTGATGCTGGTATACAGAACTTTGTACCCTAACTGCTCATAATTGACAAAAGCATCAGCAAATTCTTCTTGTTGCGTTGTATCCGCTAAATCCATCTTATTTAGGCAGATCACAGCTTCCATATCACCCGCCTCAGCCAAAATTAGGAATCTATCCAGCGTCCTAAAGTTGAGCGGGGGCATGAGCGTCGAGGCGACAGCCACAATTTGATGGGCATTGGCGACAATAACCTGTTCAATGTCGCCCTGTTTTCCAGCATATTGACGTGAAAATTTTGTCTCACGAGGCAGAATATCCTCTACCACGCCTTCCTCTTCATCGAGTTGTGTGAAGATAACCCAGTCCCCAACAGCAACCGGGTCGGCATATAATCTACGTCCGGTTTCAGAACGACGTTTCCGTTTGAGGGTGCCACGGAGTGTGCATCGCAAAGTAAGAACTCCGTATTGAACATCATAAAAGCCTGTTCGCGCACGGATGACTCTACCTTGTTCGCGGGTTAGGATGAATCCCACCTCCTAAAAGCGTAGAATAAGTTAATACTACATTAAGAATCCTTTAAATATAAGCCTTCATGGTTTTCAAAGCCGTCTCAACATCTTCATCAAAGTTATCAAACTTGCACTCGCACGAGACACGACCGTCGTATCCGGCTTTCTGAAGTGCTGTAAAGAAATCAGTAAAATCAAAATCATCGTTTCCAGGATAGGAGCGCTTGACAGGTTCTGCGATGTGGACATGCGCAAGCCACTCAGCTGCATCAATGATGTTTTGCATCGGCTCTTCTTCCTGCCAGATGTGGTAGAGGTCGGCTAACGCCTTGATACCTGTGCGATTCACACGTTTTGCCATGGCGAGTCCGTCCGCAACTGTCCGGAGAATATTTCCTTCTCTCCAGCAGATTGGTTCAATAACGATTGTCATGTTATATGCTTCGGAGTGGTCTGCCGCCATATCAAGAAATTCAGCGATTTGTGCTAATGCTCGTTCGCGTGAATAGCCTTCCTCTATACTCCGTGAACCGCTGCTTCCATAGACAATAATTTCGCCGCCAATTTCATTGGCTCTGCGACACGCAGTCTCTACATAGCGAGACAGGCGTGAAAAGTCCACAGTATCGCCTACCACGCGCAGATCCCCTGGGATAAACCCTGAGTAGGACTCTGGCTTTAAGGGAGCGTTTGCCACCTGTTCACGAATTTTCTGAAATTCAGTTTCGTCCGCTTCAGGCATTAACGCTGGTCGGACCCCTAATTCGATATAGTCATACCCAACTTCTGCGAGACGATTGACATTTTCTAAACTGGTGCAAATTCCAAATCGCATGCATTCGTTCCTTTTTATTTCTGTGTTCGGGAAATGAGAATAGAGATTGTAACAAACTTTAGCAATTCCGAGCAGAGAAGTCGTAACTACCCTTTATTTTCCAAATCGCCGCTTACGTTCGCTGTAGGCGCGCAGGGCGCGGAGGAAATCGATTTTCCGAAATGATGGCCAATATGTATCGCAAAAATAGAATTCTGAGTAAACGCTCTGCCACAGTAAAAATCCCGATAATCGGACCTCTCCACTGGTGCGAATGATGAGTTCAGGATCTGGTAGGTCTGAGGTATATAAATAAGGCGTTATCTTGTCCACAGTGAGTTCATCGGCGACTTGACGAATCGTTTTGCCGCTTTCACTTTCGGCTTTTAGATGCCCTCGGAAAGCCTCTATAATTTCCTCTCGTCCCCCGTAAGCAACAGCGACATTTAAGATAAACTTCTCGTAATTCCGCGTTGCTTCTTCCGCTTGATGAATCGCTTCTTGAAGACTCGGTGGTAGTAGTTCTATTTGCCCCATTGCACGCACTTTAATCTGATTTGCATGAAGTCCCTCAATTGTGGGAAGTTCACGCATTTTTCCTTCAATAAGTCCGAGAATACCTTCTACTTCATGTGCGGCGCGTTTAAAATTATCGAGCGAGAAAATCCAGATCGAGAAAATCTCAACACCCAGTTCGTCGCACCAGTGGAGGACCTCTTCTAACTTGTCCGCGCCTTCATAGTGTCCTTTGATAACATTATCAAGTCCGCTCGCTTTAGCGTAACGGCGATTTCCGTCAAGGATTACGCCGATATGGCGTGGGATTTTCCACGTACTCGCCTCAGATTCTAAACGTTTCTGATAAGTGTTATAAAAAAATCTCTCGATTCGGTTTTTAATGTAGCGGAACGGACTCATATTCGCATCCTGGGTTGTTGTAACGAGCTGCAAATTGGGGTGATGCTTGCAAGCCAATATTACAAATGCTATTATAGCATGAAGAAGATAATAAAGAAAAGTCTATTTTACGAATACAGTTTCTCTGCCAGATTGCTGCGCCTTAGCAATATCACGGTTTGGTCTTGGCTAACGACTTTAAAGAATTGACATGTTGTGAGTTATATGATAAATTTATCCTGAATATACATGGGGGCGTGCTATAAACGTAGGTTTAACCGAAGCACGTCTGCCAGTCCACCCGTTGCACACATCGAAATCATCTTGCATTTACTGGAGCCGAATTTTATATGGAAGTTGAAACTTCCCCTTCGTTAGTCACATCTCAAGTTCCTGCCCACGGTGTCACACTCAAATCTATACTTATTGCTGTTATCCTCATACCGATTAACTGCTATTGGGTTATTGAGATGGAGGTTATCCGATATTCGGGTCATCCTGTGACAATTTCCCTCTTTTTCAATGTGATCTTTAGTCTGTTCGTGGTGATTGGTGTAAACCAATTGTTCCGACGTTTCCTACCAAGTCTGGCGTTGGCGCAAAGCGAATTGGTCGTTGTTTACCTGATGCTTTCTATTGCTTCAGGTATCACTGGTCACGATATGCTTGAAATTTTGGTGCCGATGCTCGGACACGCCTTCCGATTCGCAACACCAGAAAATGAGTGGCAGCAGTTGTTTGTTCCATTTCTCCCAGAGTGGCTCACCGTTAGTGACACATCGCTTTTATACGGCTATTATGAAGGGGAGCTGCCCCTTTATACGGTTAGAACATTACTTGGATGGGCAACACCTGTACTCTGGTGGACTGCTTTTATTACTGTGTTGATTTTCGGTATGCTTTGCATCAATATAATTGTCCGGAAACAGTGGATCGAACATGAAAAACTGAGTTATCCCATCATTCAACTTCCACTCCAGTTAACAGAAACACCCCAGAATCGCCTTTTTCAGAACAAGTTGATGTGGCTCGGCTTCGGACTGGCGGGTGCACTTGCGCTTTGGAATGGTGTCAACTTTCTCTATCCGATTTTACCAGAGCTTAGGACGCGTGTGCGGAGTTTTCAGATCTTTACAGAGAGTCCTTGGAACGCTATGGGTAGAATCCCATTCTCACTCTATCCATTTGCTATTGGACTCGGTTTCTTTATTCCGCTGGATCTTTCGTTTTCCTGTTGGTTTTTCTTTTGGTATTGGCGATTTATGCGTGTTCTTGGTGCTGCCCTTGGGCTCCGCAGTCTGCCTCGCTTTCCATACATGAATGAGCAGGCATCAGGTGGTTATCTTGCGCTGTGTGTTTTAGCCATTTGGGCGAGTCGGAGGCATCTTTTGCACGTTGGAAAGACTGTTCTCGGGCTGGATGCCCAACAGAAGAATACAGGCGTTATTGCCGAAGGACGCGATACATCTGAACCGATGTCCTATCGGAGCGCGACGGTCTGTCTCATCGCGGTGATGGTGTTCCTCGTAGTTTTCTGTTACTATGGTGGTGCTGAGTTATGGGTGATGTTCGCATTTTTCGTAATCTATTATATGATTTCCATCGCTATAACTCGAATGCGTGCTGAGTTAGGCACCCCTGTACATGATTTACACTATTCCGGTCCAGACGAAATATTGACGCGGACTGTCGGCACACGCCGATTGGGGAGAAGCAATCTTATTATGTTCTCCATGTTTTGGTTCATCAATCGTGCCCATCGGAGCCATCCCATGCCACACCAGTTGGAAGGTTTCAAAATCATGGAGCGAACGAACATGACAATGCATCGCATCATCTTTGCCCTAACACTCGCCACTATCTTAGGTTCATTGGCAGGGTTTTGGGCACTAATTGACCGCGGTTATCGATTGGGGATGGAGGTGCGTGCCTATTGGCCCTCTCTGAGTGCTTTCGGCATAGAGCCATATCGCCGCTTGGCAGGATGGTTGCAAGCACCTGAAGAAACACTTATTCCTGAAAGTGGATTTATGGGTATCGGCTTTCTAATAACAACGGTGCTGATGTTTTTTCGGATGCGGTTTGTCTGGTGGCCATTTCACCCCGCCGGCTTTGCCATCTCCACGAGTTGGGGCATGAACGTTACATGGAGTTGCCTTTTCATGAGTTGGCTAATCAAATGGCTTATTCTTCAGTATGGTGGCGTAGTGAGGCATCGCAAAATAGCACCGTTCTTTTTAGGGTTAATCTTGGGGGAATTTACGGTGGGCAGTCTCTGGACAATCCTTGGAATTATTGCGGGAATCCCTACCTATGGATTTTGGGTCTAATTGGCTTAATCTATCCGGCAGCCAATCTTTCACTTTCCAGCACAAATTGAGTCAAACACTTTAATAATCATCATCAGGCTGGGCATTTATCGCCAGATTTAACGGCAAGAAGAACAAAATCAAGCTAAACAGAAATGCCCATTGCCATTCCCATTTGAGATGTGCCATTCCCAGGGATTGTCTAATAGGTTCGATATAGATAGCAATCAGGTGAAGTCCGATAACAATAAGCAGGATCATGAGGAGTCGAATGTTCGCAAACATCCTCTGAAACAGTGATTCCCATGGATACCGCAGCGTTTGCCAACATGTAGTCAATTGCGTAAAAATCAGCGTGGTACATGCCACTGTGCGTGCTACCGAGATATCCGCGGCATTTTGATCTGCCGAATTTGAAGTCGAAAATACATCTCTTAGTAGGGTCGAAACGCCAAGTGGATCAGATAGAGCAGCGGAGTGCCAGAGAAGAAGGAAAAAGGAAATAATTGTCATCAGACTGATGGTTACAGAACGGCAAATGATATCCATAGGCGTTGTTTTGGAAAGGAAACGTGAAGCCGAAAATAGAGTCGAACGATGGTGTTTTTCATCGGCGAATATCTTTTCAGTGCCTACACCTAATGAAGGGAGTAAGGTTAAGAGAAATTGGACCCAAATTATCTGTGTTAATGTCAAAGGCATTGGCAGTTTATAGAGGTAATGCAAAACTGTTCCAAAGGTAAGGGTTAATAGCAAGGAGAGCGTGCACGAGAAACTCCACCTTAGGAAACCGGCAATATTGTGATACGCTTCGCGCGCGTAAAGCAATCCATCTCTTACTGCTTGGAAGCCCTTTTTATCAATCAGTCCATCGGCAAGGGATTGTACGACATGCGGTGCCTTGGTGCTATCTGCAAGCGTGATATTGGCGATATTCATTGCTCGCAAATCAGCTTTATTTTCACCGAGGAACCCGACAGCATGTCCTTGGCGTTTCAAGCTCAGAACAATATTCCGGCGCTGTTCCGATGTGGGTTGAGAGTAAGCCAACCATTGTGAGGTCTGAGCATCGAATTGTTCACGCGGAACTTCATTGA
This sequence comes from Candidatus Poribacteria bacterium, assembly GCA_022826805.1. Classification (GTDB taxonomy): domain Bacteria; phylum Poribacteria; class WGA-4E; order WGA-4E; family WGA-3G; genus WGA-3G. The sequence continues at coordinate 12,756 of JAJDUH010000049.1, read as the reverse complement.
GTTCTTGGCTTGATACAACTGCTTTTCGGTTGTGAATCAACCCAAGGTCTTTCGCGAAATCAATCGTCTCTTGTTTTTTATCTTCCGCCATGAGAATGACTTTAAGTCCGGTATCAAGGCTGGATTTCAGGACCGCTTTTGTCTGTTCACCATTACTGACAGAGAGCGCGATAAATCCTAAAAAAATTGCATTGTCTTCCATCTCCTGTGGTTTCAAAATAACATCGGAGGAGTGGAAGGCAACCCCATAAATATGGGCTCTGGTAGTGAGTAGGTAGTCAATGACCTCGTAGTACCTTTCATGGCGATTATCTAACATGGGTTCAAGTTCGCCGTCAATGAGCACATGCGCACAAGTGTCAAGCACTGTTTGTCCTTCGCCAAAGATGACATTGAGATAGTTTTCTGGACCTGACTCGAACACTTGCATGTGGTACCCGTAATTACGCGTGGAGGGATATGAATTTACCAAGGGAAGTTTGGTGCTTAGGGTATCTGGTTGGTAGCCGAGTTTTTCCATCGCCTTATGGATTACTGCTTGTGGTGAATGGGCTCCCTCGAGCTGCTCCATTTCCCAGTTTTCTTCCATATTAAAGAACTCAGAATTATCCGTCTGTTGTCCACCAGAGGTGCCGAGGGCAGCTGTGAACACTAAATGGGAGGCACCTTGTGGGATTTTCCCTCCAGACGGCATTGCAGCAATTGTTTCTTGTCGCTCTGTAGGCGTGGAGTGTTGCAAGGAATCTAACCATGTTTGCCACGTAGTACCGTCAATTAGTTGTTCATCTACAAAGAGATTAGAAATCGTCAGAGAGCGTGTGGTAGAGAGACCGTTTTCATTGGCACAAAAGGCAGTAATACGACTCAATTTTTCAATACTATGTGAGTTTCGTAGTATGATGCCTTTTTCCAACAATTTTTGGGTATGTTGGGAGAAAGATAACCGAAGTAGGGAAATAACATCATGTGAAGCAGATGCAAGGATAAACAGTAGACCGAGGTGTGTTAGCGCATACCAATCGGTTGCCTGATTTTGATATTCAAACCACCATGCAACTCCCACGGTTACGCCAGCAATTACCACTCCTGCTACTTTCATAACGGTGTGCAGGCTTTGTGTCTCGTTTTCCGCTAAGGTGTACGGAATGGGAGGTGGGCGCAGATCGCGACGTTGCTTCCACATTTCTAAATCTTTTCCTGTCTGGACGACAATCGCAAAGCCGTGTCCTGCTGTAACATACGTTCCAGCAAATGCCATGTTTTTTTGTCTTTGTGGCGGTACAGCAGGGTCTGAAAGATCGACACTTGTCTTTGAAACTGGTTCCTCAGTCCCAAAGAGTGCTGATTCATCGATCGTTAGACCCTCGGATTGGATGATTCGAGCATCAGCTGGAACATAGTCGCCTGCGTTGAAAATGAGTAAATCGCCCGGCACGATGTCTCGTGGTGTGCATTTGTCAATTTTCCCTTGTCGGATAACCTTGATACTATGTACCATCAGTTGACGTATGTTGTCATCGCGAATGCGACTGCGGTAATCTGTCACATATGCCCAGCCAATATGCATAATCAGAACAATCCCAACAACCCCGATTGTGTAGAGATTAATTCCGCTTGCCCCATTAACGAAGGAGATGAGTAAAATAAGCGTGGTTAGCGTCAAGACAAGGATGCGCCATGTGAGGAATGGTTGAAAGAACGCCTTAAAGGAAAAAAGTGTTTCCGTTGGATCCAGTTCATTCTTACCGTATTGCGTTTCTGCTTTCTGGACGGCATCCGCGCTCAACCCCTGATCCATGTTGGAGTTGAATCTATTCAATATGGAGGCAATGTTTTCCGCATGAAAATTTGACATCGTTTTTTTATGAACACAAAGTGTTAAAAACTCGGAAAACTCCCATCACCTATGCACTGGACGAAAAATTTGCACATTCGCTCCATCGGCATCTGACTTCAGAATCTTAATATCGGATACTATTTGATGCATATTGAAAACAGTCTGCATCTGTTTAGCGATCTGTTCGTCATGTTCTATACAATAAGCCGCTACAGTAGGTCCCGCACCACTCAGCGCGACGCTGAGCGCACCAGCAGAGATAGCCGCTTCAGCAACATCGTTAAATCCTGGAATTAGTGAAGTACGGTATGGCTGATGGAGCCTGTCCTTCATGGCTACTCTCAACATTTCAAATTGACCCGTAGCGATGCTGGCAATTAGTAGAGTGCTGCGGCTCGTATTGTAGATAGCATCCGCGAAGTCCACTGATTTTGGTAGAACCTCTCGTGCCTGTTTCGTTGAGAGCGGAAAATCCGGGATAGCAAGCACGATTGAAAGTTCAGGCGGACACGCCAACTGAACAGTGTGCACATGCCCGTTCTCCTGTGCTGAAACGACGATACCACCGTATAAAGAAGCCGCCACATTGTCCGGATGTCCTTCTATTTCTGTCGCGAAATTAAGAAGTTCTGCATCAGAGAATGGCGTGCCACACAGGACATTTGCTGTTAGCAAGCCACCAAGAATGGCTGTACCACTGCCGCCTAACCCACGAATTGCGGGTATTCCATTATCTATGTGTAATTTGAAGCCCTTAGGAGGTTTTGTACCGCTTCGTTTGAAAACTAATTCTACTGCTTGAAACGCGACGTGTTCCGATGTACTCGGTATTTTATCAGCATCTACGCCGTTCACAATGACTTCAGTGTCGGTTTCGGATGGTTCTAATGTGACTGTGCTATAGAGTTGTAGGGCGAGTCCCAGCACATCAAAGCCAGGACCCAAATTCGTCGTGCTGGCAGGAATACGGGCAATAACTTTTTTCCTTAGTTCGCTATTGGAGGTTTGAGGCATACAAGAAATTCCTATTGTTAATTGTCGGTATTGAGTTGTCAGTCACACGAAATTTTCTCTCAACGAAAACTCTTAACTGAAGACTACCAACCAATAACTATCAACGCTGCTACAATTTCATAATCGCAGCTTCCATTCTGCCTAATGCCTCTTGGATATTTTCCAATGAATTGGCATAGGAAAGACGGAGGTAACCGTCGCCGTATTTGCCGAAGGAGGTGCCGGGTAGTAACGCGACATCTGCCTCATTCATCAGGTAATCAGCGAGAGCTTCGCACGAAAGAGGGAGTTGTGTAACATTGGGGAATACATAGAACGCGCCAAGCGGTTTGATACAGCTCACTCCCTCAATGGCGTTCAGCCCGCCCACAATCGCATCACGTCGTTTCTGGAACTCTTCTACCATCTCTGTAACAGACGTTTGAGGTCCTGTCAATGCTTCTATTCCGGCAATTTGCGTAAAAGTTGCAGTACAAGAATTGGAATTGATTGTTAACTGTGTAATCTTATCCGCGATTTCTTGCGGAGCGATGCCGTACCCCAATCGCCATCCTGTCATTGCGTAGGTTTTGGAATGTCCTTCAATGAGAATTGTTCTTTCTTTCATACCGGGAAGGTTGATGACACTGTGGTGTTTGCCTTCGTATAGGATGCGGGAGTACACTTCATCTGTCAGCACATAAAAGTTGTGTTTCTGTGCCAATTCAGCGATCGCTATGAGGTCTTCTGGGGTTAGGGTGCCGCCTGTGGGGTTCTGTGGTGAGTTAAGGATCAGCAGCTTTGTTCGATCGGAGATTGCATCCGCGAGGTCTTCAAGTCGGAATCGGAAACCTACCTCCTCGCGAAGGGGCAGTGGAACGGCTTTACCGCCGATGAAGTCGATAACTGATTCATAGACCGGAAAACCTGGTTCTGGATAAATCACTTCATCGCCATCATCGATTAAAGCCAGAATGGTAAAAAAGATAATCGGCTTAGCTCCCGGTGTTACCGTCACCTCGTCTGGGTGTATGCTGACCTCGCGTGTCTCCGTTATGTGTTGCGCGACAATCTCACGAAACTCCGGCACGCCCGCCGATGGGCAGTAACCCGTATGCCCGTCCTTCATGGCTTTATACGCTGCCTCAATGATGTTAATCGGCGTCGGGAAATCCGGCTGTCCTATCTCTAAGTGGATGATGTCTCTGCCTTGTGCCTCTAATTGTTTGGCTTTGGCAAGCACTTCAAAAGCAGATTCTGTTCCTAATCGATCCATTCGCGTCGCGAACGTGGATGTTTCCAAAATTATACCTCCGATTCCACAAAAAATAATTCATTCAGTTCGCATGGCTGGGCACTAACCCTTTACCATACAATTAAGTATTCGTCTAAGATGTAGACTTAGGGAGTAGTGGAATTGGAAAATGCTTCTACTCCCTAATGTCTCATTTTATTTTGCCCGCATGATGGCACCTGTGGAACTTGCTAACCACACGTTTTTTTCGTCAAGCACAAAAACTTTAACCAATTTCTCCTTAGAATCTTCAAGCTCCCAAGTTTTGCCACCATCAGTTGTACGTAGAATGGCACCGACACCGAAGTCGCCACCTGCAGCCCAGCCATTATTCTCATCTGCAAAACCGACACTTCGTAGTGTTTCTGGTGTACCGCTGGTTTGTTCTGTCCAACTCTCCCCACCGTTGTCAGTATGAAGAATTATGCCGTTTTCACCGACTGCCCAACCCATTGTGGCGTTGAGGAAGAAAATGTCTTCGAGAATATCTTCTTTGCCGCCAGTTTCTTTGGTAACCCAGCTCTGTCCACCGTCTGTGGTTTTCTGAATTAAGGCACTTTGTCCTTGTGTGCTGGGGCTAACGCGTACGCCAGCAAGCCATCCGGTTTCTTCATCAAGGAATTGGACTGCGTTGTACATATTGGCATCGTCATCGCCTACGGCACCGAGTTGCCCACCTTGGAGCACTTTCCAGGAACGTCCTCCGTTCTTCGTGGAGAGAATAGTATCACTCTCTCCTGCGGCATACCCAACCTCTTCATTAACGAAGTAGATACCTTTAAGTCCATTGCCGACTTTGCTTGTCTGTGGTTCCCAATCTTGTCCGTTACTGGTTGTTACAATTGTGCCGTCTGCACCGACTGCCCAGCCGTGTTTCTCATCTAAGAAGTAGACCTCGGCTAAATCAGCAGAAATTTTGATTTCTGATTTTTGCCATGAAGCTCCACCGTCTGTCGTATAACCAATAAAACCAGGATTTTCAAAATCCTCAAACGATGCAGCACCAACTACCCAGCCGGTACTCTTGCTCGTAAAAGTGATGGACATATAATCCCGAAAGTCTGGATCGCGTTCTTGTAGGACTGTCCACCCTTCCGCAGTCGGTAAAGGGACAAAAACGGAATAAACAGTTGCCACGGTTATGAGAATCGCTAAGTGCAATGTGCGTTTTAAACTTTTCTGCCCAGACCAAATTTTGTCCCGCAGAATGCCACACGCGCATTCTGACGTTGATTTATGGGCAGAATTTGTCTGTGCTTTACATTGTCCGTATGACCTCAATCTATTCATCTTGATCGTTTCTCCTTTATTCTAATTTCTATAGCAAATTTTCGGTTCGTGGGGCACACCGAAAACGTTGCTCTGCCGACGGGCACCTTAGGATATGAAAAAGTGAGTCAAATATAACTTTGATCTCTTCGGAGATCAGCATCTGAACACCTATTGTAAAGGTATATTACATCGGCAAATGTCACTTTTATAGTATAACTTTCAATTAAAAATTATGTCAACACATTTTTTCCTGTGAAGTCTGTTGTGTTTTGCTTTTCTATAGTGCTGAAGTAGTTTTTGTAATATGCGCAATACCCGTAATACTTCACCTAACATAACAAACTATTTGGCAACAATTAAAGTGCCAGTATTGAAACTCTCTCCTACCTGAAGCTGATAGACATAAACACCACTTTCTACAACCTCACCGGCGTCATCGCGCCCGTCCCAAGTCAACTCTGTTTCACCTGGCAATGCAGCTAAAGTTTTGACGAGCATGCCATCAATGTCGTAGATAAACACGGTGAATTCGCCTGAAGCGTCTTCAAGCGCACGAGCGGGAAACACAATCTGATTAAAATCTTCGTTTGGAGAAAGCGGAGTAAACGGATTTGGGTAGGGTTTATCAAATATGCGAAGTTTTTTCTCTATCGGTTCGGATTCATTGTTTGCCTCGTCAATAGCAATAACCGCGTAAGTGAAGCTGCCTATGGACAAAGGGCGGTTATCAATGAATTTATATTCAGGTTTTGACTCGCTTATTTCGCCGAGTTGGGTAGATCCTTCAAAAATTCGATATGTTATTACGTCACGACTGTCGCTCGGTTTCCAGAGAATTTCAACCCCATCGCTTGAGGTAACAATGCTGAGCATCATCGGAGATTTTGGCGCAGCAGTGTCGGGCGATACCTCTACTATTTCCATTGGAGAGCGTTCCGATTGCAAAAAACGCGTCTTATAAGCAGTTATCTGATATGTATGACTGCCTGGAATCACGTTTACATCGCGAAATGTTGTTGACGAACGGTTTTTAATATCAATGGGTTCTTCTTTATCCCTGTAAATGAAGTAGCCATTGACATCCAGGTCTTCTGATTTTTCCCAACGCAGCGTCACATCGTTTTCACCGGTTCCGTCGGCTTCAGCGATGAAACCTATGACTGGATCAGGTGGTACATTGGGAATTACTTCTAAAGTAAAGTCATCGTTGTTGAGTTTTCCATCTGCCTGTCCAGGTCGGATAAATTCACCGATGGGACCATCGCGGAGATTGCGGAGACGCACTCTAAACACAGCGTCGAGTATAACGGTGTTTGGTGTTCGGGTATCGAATATGATTTCATATATCGAATTTTGGAAATCGACGATGGCGTCCGCTAACTCAACACGCAAAGTGGTTCCACCGGACACTACTGCTCTGGCTACAATTGGGTTTCCGTCCCGCGAAATGCCTTTGAAAAAAGAGGATTGGGTCACGAATCCGGACGGCATTACGATTTCAATCGTCTTAATTTCTTCACCCGGTTCTGCCAATGACCGGTCAACAACAAGTGTCACGACCAGCGGTACCGTTGAACTGGCGGGAACAACCCCTTTAGTTTCGCCTGCGACGTTGATTTCTCCAACCGAGGTAACCGCACCATTACTGTTGCTGGCGGCAAGCAGACTACCGATAATTATCAAAGCGATGAAAGTCTTTTTCATTGGATAATCCTTTTTTCTAAAGCAGCAAATTGGCGGAGAACCGCTGTGTTATATTGTCTTGGAAGGCCCCAGTCAGTATTTGAAGTCCATAGTCGAGTTGAAAGTTAGTGCTGCTAATTGGGAGTTTGGCGCTTCCCCCGAAATTCAACGTTGTTGCAGAGTTGCCTCCATTTTTCGCACTGTATCCGCCGCGAATAGCGATGGCTCTGTTCAACCAGATTTCTATGCCTGTACGGATATAAATTTCACCGTTGCGGGAGGCAATCTCCACTGTTCCTAAACTTGATTTCAACAAATTACTGACTGCTTCACCTTGGGCACTCATCTCTGCTATAGATTCAAGTTTATATACCAAACCGGCGCGGATGTTCAACGGCACCGAGTCTGTGTGCGTTTCGGAGATGCTCATATTTGCGGGGAGCAAATTCTCCACGGATGCACCAATGCTCAGGCTCTGGAACGGTCTGACTATCACACCAAGATCAAATGAAGTGGCTGAGCTGGAGGTTTGGACGAAATACGGGTTCTCCGCAACGAATTCGTTTGATGCGTCGAAGGAGGTCCCGAAGAGTTTCAAATTTGCCCCGATCGCCAATTGTTTGAAAAGCGCGTTCCCGTAGGAGATACGCACCACCCGTTCTTGATAGATTTCGGAATCTTCTCCCAAGATACCGAGGCTCGCACCGAGCGAACCTGCTCTTCTGAACGGGATGATACCGCTAATATTATTATAGGTGATGAGTCCATTGAAGCGTTGTGCGTGTGTTATACCAACCTGGATGGCATCAATATAACCTAATCCTGCAGCGTTGTAACTTGCCGCGTTGCTATCATCAGCGAGCGCGACGAAGGCACCACCTAAACCCAGCGGTCTTGCCCCAACACCGATGTCATTGAACGTTGCAGAAGCGGTGACTGGAAGGAACAGGGCAATGCATAGAATTATATGGAGTATGTGTTTCAATCTATTGTTTCCTTTTGCAATGTCTATTTTTTCGGATTGATGCGTCTCCGGCTCGGTAAGTGTATTTTGTGAGTAAGTTGCCTGTATATTTGTGAATCTTCATTAAAAACTCAATTCACCGAACCTACCATTGGCACGAAACTGACCCCCGTAACCTCTGTGGTTTCTACGGCGGGTTTAATACCATCCTCAGTTGGGATTTTCTTCTGAATTAAAAGCAGACTTTGTTCGCTATCACCGACTGGAATGACCATCCTTCCGCCTTCGCTGAGTTGCTGAACCAGTTGCTCCGGGACGACCTTAGGTGCAGCTGCTACAAGCACCGCGTCGTAAGGTGCGTGTTCTTGCCAACCATAATGCCCGTTGCCTTCTTTGAAATGAATATTCTGGTAGTTGAGGCGCTGCAATCGGGTTTTCGCACTTTTAGCAAGCGCCGGTAAAATTTCAATTGAGTAAACGGTTGATGCCAACTCTGCTAATACAGCTGTTTGATAACCACATCCAGTTCCAATCTCGAGCACTTTTGAAGCCGGGGTAAGGTTCAGTAGGTCCGTCATTAAAGCAACAATATAGGGTTGTGAAACTGTTTGCTGGCAATTAATTGGCAGTGGACCGTCCTGATACGCCCTATTGAGATATTCCGGTCTTACAAACAGGTGGCGCTCTATCTTTCGCATGACAGTAAGTATCTGTGGGCTACGGATACCACGTGCTTCGATTTGATCTCGAACCATTTTCTTGCGTAAAATCGTATAGTTTTTGGCAAATAGCATTTTAATTTTGGCTCCAAAACATCATACTGTGTGGTGTTTAAATCATTCAAAATATTGGTCGGCGACTTCTGAGACGATCTGATTCTATTTACCCATGGCTATCTGATAAGGCATAAGAAGGAAAAGCCTCTGTTGCATAATAGCGTTTATAAGTTTTATAGTGTCCCTGAAACCTCCATACCGCGTGGTAAGTGGCAATCTTGCCAGCTTGTTTTCTCCATCGGTGCCCTTGGATCCAACCTGATAGAGCGGCGCAGCTAAAACCTGAAGATTGCCGAAAAGTTGGGATACCCATGCCTGTTTAGGGAAGCGGGTTATCTCAATCGTTTTTTCTTGCAGTCCGGCGTATTCTTGCGCAATGGCGAGCGCGAGGTTTAAACCACCGAGCTCATCTACTAATCCGTTTTCTTTTGCCTGTCTACCCGACCAGATCCGTCCACGTCCGAGCTTGTCTACTTCTGCCGTTGTTAACTCGCTTCGTCCAAGTGCTACCTTTGTAATGAAGTCGTCATAGATTTCCTTAATCTGTTTCTGAATGATTTTCTGTTCTGAAGGTGGATAATCGCCGTAATCTGTATAAAAATCAGCATGTTCGCCTCGTTTAAGAATTTCCTTTTGGATGCCGAGTTTTTCGTAGAGGCCTTTCAGGCTGTACTTACCACTAATAACACCGATGGAACCAGTAATTGTTCCCGGTTCAGCGACGATCATGTTTGCGGGTGCTGCAATGTAGTAGCCCCCTGATGCTGCTACATCACCCATTGACACCACCAATGGTTTAACCGCTGTCAGCTGGACCAATGCACGCCATATAATGTCAGCGGCTACAACGAGACCGCCGCCACTGTCAATTCGCAAGACAACTGCTTTTATGGAGTCATCGTCTTTCGCTTCTTGGATTGCGCTCACGATCGTATCAGCTCCCATTACTTGTGTACCTGTAAACGGGTCGATAAAGCTGTCCCCGGTTACCATCAGCCCTTTCGCCTCAATAATTGCAATTTTCGGCTGCGGCACCTGCCAATCCTGCGTGTGTATGCTGCTTTCTGCGTATTCACTGGCGGATATCAAGTCTGTCCGGCCATCGGTGAGTTCGGTTACGACCTCTGTCAGTTCATCTTCGTAGACGAGCCTATCAACAAGTTCAGCGGCGAAAGCTTGCCGCGCTGTATAAGGTCCCGCGTCAATGTGTTTTTTCACCTCTTCAGGCGTCCATCCCCGTCCATCTGCGATAATATCTATGAGTTGTTCATAGAGATCGTCCAAAATAGCGTTCTGGATTTCGCGTTGGGCTTCGGACATCTCCTTCCTTGTGAGTGCCTCAGACGCAGATTTATATTTACCAATACGTTCGAGATTGGCTCTGATACCGAGCATGTCTAAGGCACCCTTATAGAAGGAACGTTCCGTACGTAACCCAATCAACCGGACCTCCGCCGACGGATGTATCAGGATACCGTCGCAGGTGGATGCGACAATATAATCTCCTGTCGAGCAGTTAGTAAGATAGCAGAGGACAACGCGCCCAGATTCCCTGAAATCCAAGATGGCATCCGCCATTTCCTGAAGTGCTGCCATGCCGTAGCTACTTCCGTTGATACGGACGAGAATACCAGCAATATCTTTATCGAATTTCGCGATGGGCAGTATCTCTTTGAGGGAGCGCATCTGTAAGTCAAGAAAGATGCGGCGGCGCGGGAGCTGCTTAGTTGTGGGAATATTAGAAAAATAAAAATAACCGACACCGGTCTGTGCTTCCCGGTTTTCGTTGAAAGTGTTACCTGTCCCGATTCCCCAATTGCCGATATTGATACCAAAACGGACATCAAAACTCAAATCGCTATTGAGTGTTCCACGGAGCATAAGTTCGCGGATTGGGCGGACTTCCAAGGCATAGCGCAGATCTACACCCTCTACACCTTGTATTTTCTGCATGTCAATTGAGAGGGTCGTTCGCCATGTTCCTGGACGAATTGCCAACCCCAAGTCATAAGTGCGTCCGAGTTTCTCACCGAGTAATTTAGGTTGATTGAGATCGCGCGCCATTGCACCGATTGAGAGATAGCGGCGTCGGTACATTAAGCCGAAGGACAGGGAATGGAATGCGTCGTAGGTTTTATCGTCTGAATTTATCCAACTGTAGCTTGTACCCAAATAGAGCGCATGTCCTAAATGATGTCCACCGGAGAGTGTATAGCGTGTGAAGGTCGTATTGGCATTAGCAGTGGCGAATTCAACACCAAATCCACCATTGGGCACAGCGAGGAAGAAAGCGTCATCGCCTGCCCAATCGCTCTGATATGTTCGGAGGTAGTATAGATTTAAACCGCGCCCTGTGCTGAGTCCGGATGGGTTGAAAAAGGTGGCTAAGGCGTCGTCGCTGACGGCAATAGAACTGGAAGGTAGGTGCGTACGTGCCTTTGGTGACGCAGTGGCAGAAAGCGTACCAATACCGTAAATCAGTGCCGCTGAGATGATAGTTTTACCAATATACCGTAAGCAGTTGCTAAATAATAGAGGGGGAACCATAGAATGAACTTCAATATAAATTTAAGAGACGCAGCTCGTAATATAAAATATATGATGTACATATAGTATATCTTATTAAGATACTACAAAAAAGCAAAGATTGCAACAAAAATGCCATGACTCTTAGGGGAATTTATGATAAATTATCAAAATATGCGAACAGTTCAGCAAACGGCAGGCGTGGAAAGGTATCTTCCTCCAGTAAGAGACCCGACCTGTTAGTCGAAAGGGAGGCGTTTCTTAACATCACTAACTCGTAGTGTATCAGTAATTGTAAAATTACTGTCCTTTTCTAAGGATGCCGGGCATATTGTGGGAACAGTTCGTCGTGGATGTCACTGCATTGTTGCAGGTGAATTTGCCGAGTGGCATCTGCAGTATCAACCATCGTTGGAAAGAACATACCGGCACCTGTGTCAATTTGATACCCACCTGCCGAATGGACGCTCAGATACTGATGCAGGGTTTCTAAATCTGGCTCAGTTGTACAATGGCGCGTACAGTTCATCGTGAACATCCGCCGTCGAGTACCACCTCCGAACGATGCGTGATAGGTGTCGTGGTTGAAAATCACCACATCTCCTGGTGTGTTTTCCAATGCGACGCTCGTTGGAAAATCGCGCGGTGGAATACCGTACAATGCCTCCGATTGATTCGGATCAATCTTTCCTACCCTGACGAAGTGAGATGGGTTTTGGCTCCCCGGAATAACGCGCAAACATCCTGTGTCTTGCGTCAGCGGATCCAGATAGAACGTTACCTTACAGGCAAAGAGTTGTCCCCAATTTCCGTCTGGATGCCAACCCGTGTCTCCGGCATAATAGTTCCCGTCACCGCCAGCATAGTTGAAGTCCTCACCGATTACACCGCCGATCAGTCCCTTGATACGTTCATCATCGAGCAGTGTGCAGAGCCGAGGACGATGCTCAATCGGACCGCCAAACATTGTGCGACGTGTTCCGTCGTGGTTTTTGCCACCACCGAATTCCTGAATCGTCATCTCGAATTCTTCGGTAACCCATTCTATCTCGCTCGGAGAAAACAGGTTCGGTATTGCCAGATAACCGAAAGTATTGAAAAAGTTTACTTGATGTTCTGTCAGTTTCATGATTGCTTCCTCTGTACTGAAACCCTAAATCCTGCTTTAGCAGGTGTTGTACCTATTCGGTAATTGTGTGCGTCTTTATTAGGAATTTTGTTTTTATGTTAGCAGAGTCAACCCAATTTGTCAAGACAATCAGGAATTGTCTTTAGGGTCATTTAGTTTTAAGAAATTATCGGGTTTTACACCCTTTTTTTCAAGCCAGCGAGGTTAGGAAATCTCGCTTACCGAGTTGGAAGGGTAAAAAAACACGAAAAACATCCATATATATAAAGTAAATATATAAAC
>JAJDUH010000058.1 GCA_022826805.1 Candidatus Poribacteria bacterium | reverse complement strand
CTCCCAAATCAAGATCCGCAAACTCCTGACGACTCCAAGACGGCGTAGACCCGTGTGGATGTGAAGACATTCTTAGCTCCTCTATAAGAAATAGATACTTTGGACGACCAAACTCAGAAGATCTTTTAAACATAACACAGGAGACAACCCTACACAAGAAAAACTCAACGAACCTTATCTCACCCGCTATACTTATGGGTAACAGTAAGTGCGATGGTGGGAGGGTGGCAGAAACGGAAAAGGATTCCATTCATTGCAGCGTCACCCAAACTGGTTTGAATAGTATATCAGAAAGGCGAACATTAATCAAGTTGCTTTTCGTTTCAATTCCCTTCAAACGGGAAAGTTCTTTCAGACTAAATAAAGAATAGATAAAATCCGAACCTTTATCATTTTGTTTCGTTTCAATTCCTGTACTGCCTACGGTTTTTTAGACCACTCCCTAAAGGAAGATTGTGCTACAATAACAATCTCATTGAAAGGAGTCTCCAATGGCAAAACGAAGAAAGTTCACCCCCGAGTTTAAAGCCGAAGTTGTTCTCGAAGTCCTCAGTCGTGCGACTTCACAAGCAGAACTATGTCGGCGTCATAATCTCAACGAAAATCAACTCTCACAGTGGAAACGACAGCTCCTTGAAAATGCGGCATCCCTGTTTGAGTCTTCTCATAAGCAGTCGAGTGATGCCGAGGAGCGTATCGCTCACCTTGAGCAGCTCGTTGGGAGATTAACTGTTGCCTTAGACATCCAAAAAAAGGTTTCCTTGGATTGGTTGAAATGAGCTTATCCGAAAAGCGAAATCTCATTTCGGCATTGCACCCAGAGTATTCCGTGCGAGAGATTTGTCAAACACTCGGTTTCAACCGCAGTAGTTTTTATTATCACCCCAGAGAGGATCCGTCCGAGGTTTCCGTCCTGCGAACTGAAATAGAGAAACTCGCTGGACGGTATCCGAGATACGGGTATAGGCGTATCACGCAGTTGCTACTGCGTCAGGGATACACTGTTGGAACCCGAGGCGTCGCACGCTTGATGAAAGCCAATAATCTGTTGATTGCCGTCAAGCGTGCCTGTCAAACAACAAAATCGCTTCAAGGTGAAAAACCTTGGCGCAACCGGCTCGTAAACCTTGAGGTCTCTCGTCAGGATCAGGTCTGGGTGTCTGATATTACCTATGTGCGTCTCAAGGGACGTTTTATCTATGTCTGCCTGCTCATGGATGTCTTCACGCGTATGATCAGAGCGTGGCAGCTCAGTCAGCACTTGAACCAATCTCTGACGCTCAAACCGCTCAAAGCGGCATTCTGCCACAGCGTCTGTGAGATTCATCATTCCGATCAAGGTGTGCAGTATCTTTCAAAAGCTTATATCGCCACACTCCAAGCACATCACATTGAGATTTCCGTCGCAGCGCGCGGACGCCCTTGGGAGAACGGATATGCTGAAAGACTCATCCGCACGCTCAAAGAAGAAGAAGTTGACATCAATGACTATCAAGACATCACCGAGGTGAGAGATCGCATCAGTCATTTTATCACACAGGTGTATCATCAGAAACGCCCACATTCGGCGTTAGGGTATTTGACACCTATCGAATTTCAACGACAAACCTTATCTTAACTTTGCGAAATTGTGGCCTAAATAAGCGTATGCACTACAACCCTTCAAACGGGAAAGTCTTTTAAGACGAGATACTCGTAATATTATTGAAAATTTTAAACATTGTGGACTCCTCTAAAAATTCTATCGTTGTTTCAACGATCCCCATGTAGTAGCTACAATTTTTCGTCTTTTAAGACTCGGTGCAGCTGCTACTATTGCTGCAGTTGCAACTTGCTTTACAAGTAAGAGATCAATTTCATTCGTAACCCCATCATTATTAACATCAGTATCATAAGCTATTAGATTTTGCATAGCACTTCGGACAAGCAGAACATCTGATAAATCAACAAACCCGTTATTGTCTATGTCTGCGTCTATCTGTATACCTGATTTTCTACTGGCAACAACAATGGATTTCACCTCAACCCCCATTATATCAGCCATTGCTTCTACATACTGCCTATCCTGAACATCCACTGCATCATACCAAATCTGCATATATTTAGACATTTTTTCTGTATTGGCAAGAGGCATTTTTCTAACCGCGTTCCAAGCTTCGGGATTATCCTCAAAAATAGACAAAAGCTTATAGCCTAATTGTTCAGCAATCTCTTGCCGATAGTCAACTCTCATCTGATCTTCATATCTCTCAAGCCATTCTTTAGCAGTGCCATAGTAAGGATTAATACCCATATACCAATCCGCATAGAAATCAAAATTTTCGCTAAATTCAGCGAACCCTCCCGGTTCTGATATACCTTTTCCAAAACGTGAACCATCTTTCCAAGCATCTGCCATACTTTTCATTACCCAGACACATCCCATTTGAGCAATAGCCTCTTGAAACCACAAATTGACATTATCAGTTGCTCTATACGATAATCCTTTCTGTTCAACTTGCAATATATGCGTAATTTCATGTCCAAATCTAATAATAAAATCCCACAAATGCCCCATAGATCTAAGATCTATATTTTCTCCCATCTGGACACTTATCTTGTATTTTACATGAGGATCCTTTAAATCAAGATTTAGAAAACTATATCCAACAGTTGTCCGAGACACATTGACCGACGCATGGATCTCATTCGCCGGGTGTAAATGTTTCTCAAACTGATCAACAATCTCTTGACATAAATACTCAACATCTTCATCCAAAACATCTCCCCAATCCGGTGAGTCCTTCACAATAATCTCTAACTTCGCATATCCTAAATTAACACAAAACAACAGAACCAAAACTAAACTCAATTTTCTAAACAACATAATCCCTCCTAAAAAAACTACTAATAGCGAATCAGAATAGCAATAATACTACTACCGACAAGCCTGATCCTACTATGTGGAATCTGGTTATTGGTTATGCTCGGACGGAACTGGAGGATTGTCGTGCGGAGATTCCGTACAATTCTGACGATCCGAGTTTGATTTTGAAGATTTCGGAACGTCTGAAAATTCTCGCTTTCACATTGGACAAACTGGAAGCTGTGTTTCAATTCCCTTCAAACGGGAAAGTCTTTTAAGACAAGTCAACGGAGGCATTTGTAGTTAGTTATTTCTATAAGTTTCAATTCCCTTCAAACGGGAAAGTCTTTTAAGACACTAAACTTAAAGTGGGAATCTTATACAGCCAAAGTTTCAATTCCCTTCAAACGGGAAAGTCTTTTAAGACAATTAGCATTGAAAACACACGGCCTCACTACGCTTAGGTTTCAATTCCCTTCAAACGGGAAAGTCTTTTAAGACTGAAGAAGATCTTCTTCTAATAGAAACAGCTATATAGTTTCAATTCCCTTCAAACGGGAAAATCCTTTCGGACTGCCCCCAATTTCAGCCCAGCCCAGATGTGGCTCCGTAGACCCAAAACCAAACGCGAACTGAGCGAGGGTTTCTTTAACGCAAAAATTCAACCCAAAATTCCGACAAACCCACGTAACCATTGGACCCAACGCGATTTTTTATCAAAATGGACTCTAAGGTCAAGTGCCATCTGGATTCTTGGGCAATTTATGATTCATCTGCACGCGATCGGTGAATCGCGTTTGTTTTTATTGACTATACACAAAATTAGAAAAAACGTCAAATTTTTCATGAAAATTTAGGATCATTTATGGTAAAACCTATAATTAATTGGGCACCAAGGATCGGTGAGGTTGGGAAACCTTGAAAAACACCCCAGCAAAAACCCTACCGAATCAAGGCCGCGAGTGTATCCGCAGTTTATTGGAATGTTTACTTATTTTTCGGATCCATCATAGTTTTAAGAATTTGCTTGGGAGTTTTCACCTTTTTTCGGGATCGGGCGAGGTTCGGTATTGCGACAGAGTCTGACCTGCTCAAGTGGTTTGAGGATCTTCGCAAAAGGGTGGGTTGAGGAAATTGGTAGGTTGTGCTAAAGGTGTTGCGCATCCATCATTTGTAGCAACACCCGCTTGCGAGCGTGTCGTTTTCGGAAGTTTTCCAGATAAAGCGTCCACTCATCTTCCAGATCAAGGTCCTCGTGGATTTCTCTTAGCACGATCAAACACTCCAAAACTTCCTCGTAAGCTTTACGATTTCCGGAAAGCACTTTTTGTTCAATAAGGCTGTGATATAGCGGGATAGCGGGATTTTGGGGATCTGCGAGCTCTTCCATCTCTCCGAGATCTTCGAGTTCCGTGTCTTCAAACTCTTCAAACTCTTCCATCTCCTTGTCTACGACTGTTACGTAAACGCTGAGTTCGGGTGGGATCGGTTCTATTTCTTCCTCCGGTGCCTCGGGTATGTCAGCATGGAACCGCGCGATATCCACCAACTCCGGCGATCGTGTGAGCAATTCCGAAATCACGCGTAACAGGGTCTCCTTGGGTTTTTCGGCGAGCACGATCAGCAAGGCATCCAGGGAAGAGATTGTCTCCAGTTCATACATATAAGTGAGCAGCAGTGCGACAACGTGTTTACAATCGCCTCCCCAATCGTACGGACAGGAACACTTTGTGTCAGCAATCCCTGTAGGTGTCAGTTCCACAGAGACACGATACGGCTCTTCTTCTGTCCCTTCGCATGTCGATGCCAATGTGCATCCGTGAAGTATCGGATTGCCGATCATCTCCATGTTGAAGTAGTCTTCACCGCGCGCGAAACTCTGTGCGGTGCAGCGGTCTTGAATCTGATCCAGTGTAAGTTCAGGAAGGCGCATATTAAATTACCATTACTTTCGGATCGGACGTTACGTCCCCGACAGCGGGGACTTCTATCCGTCCGTCTTGAAGTGCCAGGGCGCGGTAGTCGTCGTTAATTCTGGCAGCCCAATAATTCGCCCATCGCACTTTTTTAGCACGAGTGACGGATGGTTCGGATTTTTCTTTAGCAGTTGGAATTGTTTGTCAGCACGAATTTGAATATCTTGTGGGAGTTTCTGACAATACCCCAAAATTCAGGCGTTGTTTTATAGATCAATGAGCGTTTCAGCGTTTTTCGCGCGGCGCGCATCTGATCGTAGATGCTTCAATTCTCCTGCCGCTACATCCGCTTCAAGCTGCTTATCCCAAGCATCCTCGCGCGCCTGAAGGGTTTCACGGAGTCTGATTGCCAGCATATTCAGAAGTTCTTTTTTGGTTTTCGCCTTACAGTCGACTTCGGGAAGTTGGGGAATCCAGCCGCGCCATCCAAGCGTCTCTTTTCTGAGATGGACGGTGTAGGTTTCCTGAAGGACGGGATCAAGAATTGAGACGCTCTGACAATAGGTCGGGTCATTTTTGGGTTCTCGTACAAGATCGGTATCGGTTTTCGGGTTTGTGGTAGATGTCATCTGTTTACCTTCTCTGACGAATCGCGCTTGGTTTTTAAGTATACACAGAATCCAAAGGAAATGTCAAATTCTTTTCAAAAAATCGTCGGAGGTATACCCTTCTCGGCTGGCGTTTAAGTGGAGTGGAAGGGTTTGGTTAAAGGAATACCTCGCCAGTGGAGTGAGAGCGGTTATTTTGCTTGACATGAATTGATTTGTCATCTATTTTAGGGGTTATTGGTTATCGGTTGTCAGTGGTCAGTTAACAGAATGAGTAAGTAGACGAGGTCGTAAAACTGGACGATGGAGGTCATAAGTAGATGGGAATTTTAACGAAGGATCAGCGTAAGCAATGGAAGACAGACGGTTACTTCGTGCTGAAAAAGGCACTCACGCCTGAAGAAGTACAAGCACTGTTGGCAACGGTGGATGCGATGGATGCGGAGTTTCGAAAAGGTGAGAATGTCACTGCCGATTCTGTTTTCGACAAACGGAATGTGATGGAAGATAACGACATCTTCGTAGATCTGATGGATCATCCGGGTACGTTTCCGATTGTGCGTGAGTTGATGGGCGACTTTATTCAGCTGAGTATGTCTGAGGTTATCGTCCGTCCTCCGAATCCGAAAGATCCAGGCTATTTGCATACGGACGGTGGGCAGGCTATGCGAACGATTCGAGTCAGCAGATCGAGTTCACCACTGCAGGTCAAAATCCACTATTTCTTAACGGATCTTGAGAGTCGAGACAGTGGGAACTTTACCGTTGTGCCCGGGAGCCATAATCGCACTTTTCCAGAAACGGGAGTCAAAGACGGTCCCTACATTCCTGAAGCCGTGCAGTTGTGCGTGAAGGCGGGTGATGCTGCTGTTTTTCCACATGCTTTATGGCACGGTGTTGCCGCAAACCGATCGGAACAAGCTCGTAAAACGCTAATTTATTGTTACAGTCATCACTGTTTCCGGGCGTTTGACTACGAAAAGGCGTCGCCCGAACTTATGGAGCGATGCACACCGCGTCAGCGTCGGTTAATCGGAGATATCGGTGAATGGAAACCGGGTTCGTATTTCTATTCTCCGGGAGATCAGGAGAAATTAATCAGCGGATTAGATGAGGATAGTTAGCGGTCAGCAATCAGCCGGCAGCAAGGTCGCGAGTATGAAGAAACACCCCAGCAAAAACACTCGCTCCTACAGAAGAAAGTATGCGCTAATCGATGTCAATGACGACGTACTTCTGTTCGACGGTGACTGGGAAGGTATCGGCGACGTAGGGGCCTTTTTGGCGATCAGAATCGGATGTCTCGATTTCCTCACCGCTCTCGACGTGGACTTCGTATTTTCTGACGCGTCGCTGTGCGGGACTCCACCAAGATTGTCCTGTCTTGATGTCGAATTCCCAACTGTGCCATGGGCATCGGAGAATCTCGCCGTGGCGGGTGTAGTGATAATCGCCGGGTGCGGCGGATTCTAAGAAGCCTGTGACGAGACCGCTGCATAAGGGTCCACCTTGGTGTGGGCAGCTGTTACGGATGGCAAAATATTCGCCGTCAATATTAAAGACACCGATGGAGCGTCCACCGATCTCGATGATTTTGCGTTCACCGGGGGCAATTTCGTCTGCTGTTGCTACTACGTATTTAGGCATTTAGTTGTTGGTTAATAGTTGTTAGTTAATAGTGTTGGGTTTCGCTACGCTCAACCCAACCTACGAGTAAGACATGGCACAGGGTGACGGCCTTTGCTAAAAAAAGAAAAACTACGCTCAACCCAACCTACGATTCAAAACTGGCGAGGTTAAGAATGCACGTCGCATTTGGGCGTGTACGCCGCAAAACCTCGCCTATCTATTTTAAAGCTACAGTTTGTCGAAGTCGTAAAGCTTACGGGCGTTTTCTCCCAAAATCATCCGACGCAGTTCCGGTTTCAGGTAACTGGGCAGTGCCCGTTCAGGCGAATCAAAGTCCCAATGCGGGTAGTCTGTGGCAAACATGAGTTTGTCGTTCATGTCCATCTGCTCAAGCATCTGCTCGAAATACTCGCGTTTGGGTGGCTCTTCCATAGGTTGCGTGCTGAGCCAAAAATGATCCCGGATGTATTCAGAGGGTTTCCGTTTCAGGTCTGGCACCTCTACTTTTAGCTTCTCCCATGTCGCATCAAGTCGCCAAATAAGCGGTGGCATCCACGCGAATCCACCTTCAATCAAGACAATCTTGAGGTTCGGGAAACGGTCAAACACACCTTCGATGGCGTAGCTGATGACGTTTGTGTGGAAGGCTTGGGGCATGCCGCCGTGGTCTTCAATGTAGTAAGAGGGCCATCCGGCACCCGTGATAGGACCGGCGACTCCACCGAAGTGGATACCGATAGGCAGATTATACTCACTGGCTGCTTCGTAAATTTTCCAATATTTACGGTTGCCAAGCGGGTCCTTTGTGCGAGCGATGAGTAATATCTGGACGAACGCTGGATTGGGACCACATCGGTGGATCTCCTCAGCAGCGAGGTCTCCATCCTCGTAAGGAACGACGATAGATGCGCGGAGACGTGGTTCAGGTTCAACCCAATCGGCGACCTGCCAATCGTTGACGGCACTCGCCATGGCTGCACCGAATTCAAGATTCAGCTGCTCACCCACAGGCATGAGCGGATTAAGTACACCGTACTCCATGTCGTATGCGTCAAGGAGTTGTTCCTGCATGAATTCTAAATCAGCGCCCGGTGAAAGTCCTGAGGGGGGCCATGCGTCCCGTCGTGCGGCATGCATCAGCGCACGCGGATAATAACCGCCGATACCGCCGCTTCGGAGCCCGAAAGTCTTGTAGTGCTCTTGCCACCGCTCAGATAGGTAAGGGGACAAGCCTCCCGGTGGGACGGAGTTGTGGATGTCGCAATCAATAACTGGGAATTTAGAACGTTTCGTCTTTTTTTCCATTGCGTTATCTCCTATTGGTTATCGGTTAAAAGGGATGCGTAGCAACCCATACTAACAGCTACTCAACCAGTTGATAGAAGGCACGTGCGTTCTCGTGTAAAATTTTACGAGCGAGTGAACCCGGCAATTCTGCCGGTAGCGCGTCGTTGGGGGTATTGAACTGCCAATGCGGATAATCGGTTGAAAACATCAACATCTCATCAGATTCCAATTGCCCGATAATCTGAAGGAGCTGCTTGGGTGTCGGTGGTGCATCGACAGGTTGTAAGGTGAACCGAATGTGTTTTCGCATGTATTCAGAAGGTGGACGTTTTAGCCACGGTGTGTTGCTTCGGAGGCCCCGCCACTCTTTATCAATCCGCCACATAACGGCAGGAAGCCATGTAAAGCCGCTTTCAATTAGGACGACGCGTAGTTCTGGGAATTGGTTGAAAACGCCTTCTGCAACGAGGCTAATGACCTGTGCTTGAAAGACCTGGGTCATTCCACTATATTCTTCTAAAAAGGTCGAGGGCCACCCAGTCGGAGAGGGCTGATTGCCGGGGGCACCGCCGTAATTAATACCGATAGCAAGATTATGTTTGACGGCTGCCTCGTAAATCGGATAGTGAATACGATTGCCGTAAGGGGTACGTGAACGAACAGGCATTACCACTTGGACGAAGCCTGGATGCCCGCCGACTCTCTCGATTTCCTTTGCGGCGAGGTCTGGAAGCTGGCTTGGAATAACAAGGGAGGCACGGAGTCGAGGTTCAGGATCGAGCCAGTGTTCTATTTGCCAATCGTTTACCGCCTGTGCGATAGCAGCGGCGAGGTCTGGATTATGGACGCTTTGCACGCGAAATGCACAGTTGAGGATCCCGTATTCGAGATTCCAACCATCAAGTAGATTTTCGCGAACATGTTCGAGATCAACGTCCCACGGGGTGGGGGCGTCGGCATGCGATGTTAGTGGTGCTTCGCGCGGATAATCGTTTGCATCGGGACCTCTAAAACCGGAGGTGCTACAATAGTCAGACCAGAATTCAGACATGTACGGGAAAAGTGCCTGTATGTTTGGGACTTCGTTATGTATGTCGCAGTCGATAGCTTGGATGCCAGCCTGGACAAAATGCGGGGCATCTTTACTTTCCATCTACCTCTCCTTGATTTGAGATAGTGCTATTTAGGGTCGGGATTCGGAGAAATCAACGGTATCTATGCCTGATGGCATAGCCCGCCTCCTACAAAAGAATTAATGACCCTTGATTTGCAACCGATGGGGCGTACTGGATTTGAACCAGTGACTTCTACCGTGTGAAGGTAGCGCTCGTACCCCTGAGCTAACGCCCCACGTAGGGATATGGGCCCACTAGGACTCGAACCTAGGACCAGTCGGTTATGAGCCGACGGCTCTGACCACTGAGCTATGGGCCCGCGCTTTTTAGCATGTTGGTATAAAAATTATACAATATTTTGTATTAAAAATCAAATTTTTAATGGTGATTATTGGCTATCAGCGGTCAGTAGTCAATGGGATCAGCAAAATCGGGGAGTGTGAAGGAAACCGGTGCGGTTAAGGGAAACACCCCAGCAAAAACACCGCACCTACCTATTCTAAGGGAAACCTCGCCTACCCAGAGGCGTGCGTTTTTGGATTAGTGGATAAAATCGCGGAGTTTTCGACTTCGACGCGGGTGTCGCAATTTACGGAGCGCTTTCGCTTCAATCTGCCGGATACGTTCCCGTGTCACGTTGAAGATGCTCCCGACTTCTTCGAGCGTTCTCGGATAACCGTCTTCAATCCCGAAGCGGAGAGAAATAACCCGTCTTTCGCGTTCGTTCAGGTCGGCAAGAACATCTTGGATCTGTTCTTTGAGTATATTCAATTCTGCCTCTTGGACCGGAGACGGAGAGTCAACATCAACAATGAACGCACCGAGAGGATTATCGTCTTCTTCGCCGATGGGTGTGTCTAAGGAGGAGGTTTCTGGGGCAACCGCTAAAGCTTCATTGACTTTGCTGGTTGAAATTCTCAGGTCTTGTGCGATTTGTTCGGCTGTCGGTTCACTCCCTAACTCTTGAAGCAGGGAACGTTGAACGCGTCGTATCTTGTTAATTCGTTCGTGCATGTGAACGGGAATACGGATAGTCCGTCCTTGGTCAGCAATGGCACGCGTGATACCTTGTCGAATCCACCATGTAGCATAGGTGCTAAACTTATAGCCGCGCTGGTAATCGAATTTGTCAACGGCTCGCATCAAACCGATGTTTCCCTCTTGAATCAAGTCGAGGAACTCAAGCCCCGATGAACGGTGCCTATGCTTTTTGGCAATACTGACAACGAGGCGGAGATTTGCTTCGACGATTGCCATCTTTGCGCCTTGCGCCTCCGATTCGCCTTTGTCAATCTGCTGTGTAAGCGATTTGAGTCGGTCCCGTGAAACACCAATTTCATTCATGTGTTGTCGGATACTGCGCTCACAACGGACAATCTCCACGTAGGCGTTTTTAGCTTCACCGGTGTCGAACTCCTTTTTGGCGCCATTAGTGGCATTGAACCATTCGCGGGGAATATCGTGTACATGTTGAAGCTGCTGAATTTGGTTCTCCCACATGCTAATCTGATATTCTGCCTGCTTGACGAGGTCAGAGATTTTGCTAATCTCTTCGCGGTCAATTTTCAGTCGTTCGAGCGTTTTAATCACTTTTTTACGCATTTTCGATTTCTCTGCGGACGCAGTTCCGTTGCCTTTAGATGCCGCATCGGCAGCCTCGAGACGTTCCGTCTCCAATTTCTCAAGGGCATCAAGTGCTTTTTTCACCTGTTCACGGAGTTTTCGTTCCTTATCCTGTGTTGAAGTGCTCTTAACAGGCATATCAATGATATCGGAGGCGCGTTTTTTGGCGGTGACGACTTTATAGAGCATCTTCCGAATTTCTGTAATTGCGAGTGTGGTCCCGAAAGTTGCTTCAAGCGCGGCGCGGTGTCCCGCCTCAATCCGTTTTGCGAGTTCGACCTCTTGGGTACGATCAAGCAATTGGAATCTTCCCATTTCACGCATATAGACTTTCACCGAATCATCTGTGTAGCTGCCGCCAAGTGCGGCCAACTCTGCCATTTCCTCGTCATATTCGAGCTCATCGCCGCTTTCAGCATCCAGATAATCGACGGTAGAATAGTCTTTAAAATCCATGATTAATTTGCTCCTTGCTTTAAATTCTTTCTTGCTGCAATTCGGTATAGCATCTCAATCGCGTTTCATATTGGGACGCGAATGTTTCCGAAGATAGATGCGATTCAGGTTACCGCCGCTATAGATAAAGGGTAACCGAAACCTGTTATCATGCATCCAACTCTTCGGATGGATGCGCGGTTAAGGCGTGTCTTTGGTTTGAAAGTTCCATTAGCTCCTTGAGGGTTTCTATCTCGTCTGCCCCTTCAGCAAGAGCATGCGAACGCACGCGCTGTTCTAAGTCTTGTAAGAGAAAATTCCGAAGTTTCCTGAGGCATCCATCAATCCTTGCTTGTAGCAAATTCGATGGTGGCGTTCTACGGAGCAGGGCGTTTGAGATGAGTGCTCTTAGGCTTTCATCAGGACATTCACTGATGAGTACCTGGATATCAACGTCTTCATTGTCTTTGCACGCCTCCCACAACAATTGCGCAATCTTGGAGAAACGTGGATCCGTGAAATCCTGATAATGGAATTGGGCTTTGACGTCCGGAATCAATTTCGGATTTTGGATTAATGCTTCAAGCAGTTGAATCTCGATTTTTGCACGCGGGGATAACTTTTCAGGGACGCGCTTTGCGCGTTGCGTACGTTGAGGGGTCTGTTCCGCTTTAAGCCCGGCATCTTGCAACTCCTGCCAAATCATACGCTCATCAACGTGGAGTTCCCTTGCGGCGTATTTGACGTATTCACTTCGCTCCACCCGATTCTTAAGATTCAGGAGCGTCTCGGTAATCTCCCGGACGACCTGCGCTTTCACATCAACTCGGTGTATATCCTGTCGTTGAATTGCGGCTTGAATCTGGAATTCGATGAGGTTTATGGCTTTATCAGTGAGTTCCCTGAAGGCGGCGGGACCGTGTTGGCGTGTAAATGAATCCGGATCCTCTCCAGTGGGGAGCAGTGCGATTCGGACGCGCAATCCTTCAGCGAGTATCCGGTCGAGTCCACGATGCGCTGCTCGGAAACCCGAGGCGTCTCCGTCATATACGATAATGACTTCGGGGGCAAAGCGTTTTAACAGACCTGCATGGTTTTCACTCAGTGAAGTGCCGGAGGATGCCACTACATTTTCAATTCCAGATTGATAAAGCATCAAGGCATCCATGTAACCCTCGACAAGAAGCACGTGCTGTTGTTTGTAAATCGATTGGCGGGCTTTGTCGAGGTTGTAAAGGAGGTTACTTTTGTCGTACAATACAGTTGCTGGCGAATTTAAGTACTTCGGCTGGTGTTCTTCAGAAAGTGAGCGACCACCAAAGGCGACTGGCACGCCACGTTCATTGCAAATTGGGAAAAGGATTCTATTCCAAAACCTATCTTGAGGGCCCCGGTCCTCGTCCTTAATTAACCCGGCATCGACCAACTGCTGAATAGTAAACCCTTCGTCTGTGGCAACCTTTACGAGATCTCGCCGACCAGATTTCGCGTATCCCAATTGGAAGTCTCGGACAGTTTTTGGCTGGACACCACGGTGTTTGAGATACTGCTTGGCTGAAGTGCCAATTCCGTCGGTAAGCAGTTGCCGATGGTAGTATTCCACCGCAAAGCGATTGAGATCCTCCAAAGATGTAATCCGTTTTCGATTCGCAGTTTCACGGACATCTTGACTTGGTAGAGAAATATTCAGGCGTCCGGCTAACCATTCCATCGTCTCTATGAAGGATTTACCTTCATGTTTTTGAACAAAAGAGATGACATTGCCACCAGTTTGACAACCGAAACAGTAGAAAATCTGTTTTTGGACTGAGACGGTAAAAGAGGGCGTTTTCTCCTCATGAAACGGACAAAGCCCTTTGTAATCACGCCCAGCGGGACGCAGCGCGACACCACACTCGGAGACGACTTCGACGATATTCGTACGAGTCCGAATTTCATCAATTGTTTCGCGTGGTATGTAGTTCCTTGTTCGAGCTGTGTTCACGATGCGTTAGCCTCAGTTATAAGTTGCCAGAAATCAGAAATGTTTTGAAAAACAAAAACTAAACCGCCCTAATATGTTACTCCTTAAACGTGACAATGGTTACACCTTCGCCGCCTTGACTATTGGGCGCGAATTGGAATTTAGTTACATGCGGATTCTCACGCAACTCTGTGTGAACGGCATTCCGTAGTGCTCCCGTTCCCTTACCGTGCAGGATTCGGACTGTTGGGATACCTGCGAGATAAGCGTCATCAAGGTATTTATCGGTGACATCCAAAGCCTCTTTTACAAGTAGTCCTCGGATATTAAGTTCACTGCTAACTGTGTTGGCTTTGCTGTACTGAATATCAAGTACGGAAGTCGATAAGTGCGAAGTCTCTTGCTTGGGTTGAACGGAGTCAATTTCGTGGTACGCGGCTTGCATTTGCATATTCCCCACCAGGATCTGCAAGGGCATTTTCCCACGCGGTTTTATAGCAGTGACCTCTCCGAATTTGCCAAGTCTTTTGACACGGACTTTATCACCAACAGAGACCTTGAGTTTTGGTTGCTTGGGGTGTTGTTTTTTCGGCTGTTTTTGTTGTATCGACTTTTTGGTAGTTTCTATTTTTGAGAAAGCGTCTTGGATACTAACTTTAGAGGCTTGTTCTCTACGGATATTGGCGACGAGGTTCTCAATGGTGCGTCGTGCACCAGCAACAATATGGCGGGCTTCGCTTTCCGCTTCGTCTTTCAACTTCTGTCGCTCTTCTTGGAGGGTTTGAAGGATGTGTGTGTGTTTTTGATGTGTGGTTTCGGCATCTCGAAGTTTACGCTGTAGGAGTTCCCGATCCGTCTCCAACGCATTCTGTGTTTCTTGCAAACGGACGAGTAGGTCTTCAACGGCAACGGTGTTATTCCCTAAATGGTTCTCTGCTTCGTCAAGAATTTCGGGCGGGATTCCAAGCCGTGCTGCAATTTTTACGGCATTGCTACTTCCGGGAATACCGACCTGGAGCCGATATGTGGGGCGGAGCGTTGTCCAATCAAACTCCATGGAAGCGTTTTCCATGTTCTCTTGTGTGTGTGCGTAAGCTTTAAGGGCACCATAGTGTGTTGTGACGATGGTATTCACTTGTCTTTTTCCGAGCCAATCAAGGAGCGCCATACCGAGGGCGGTGCCTTCGCTGGGGTCTGTACCAGCCCCGATTTCGTCTAACAACACGAGCGAATACTCGGCGTGATCGATTTTCTTGAGCATGTCTGCGATTTTAGTAATATGGGAGGAGAAGGTACTCAGACTTTGCTCTATCCCTTGATCGTCGCCGATGTCGGCAAAAATCATATCAAAGATAGCGATTTCGCTCCCGTGTTCCGCAGGGATATGTAACCCGGATTGCGCCATGAGTGTGAGCAAGCCGACCGTTTTGAGAACAATCGTCTTACCGCCGGTATTTGGACCGGTGATAATTAGCGTGCTAAACGTCTTTCCAATATGGACGTTCGTTGGCACGACGCGCTCTGGAAGCTCCTCGTTTCCATCGGCATCAGATGCATTGGCGTTCTGGATATGGGATTCAAGGACTGGGTGTCGCGCTTCAATTAACTTAACAACCCCACGGGTATTGACTTTCGGTTCAACAGCGTTCAAGGCGAGACTGAAACGTGCCTTGGCGTTTACAAAATCAAGTTCTGCTAAGAGGTCAAGCGAGAGTCCCAATTCGTGTAGATTGTCGCGCACACGATCTGTCAGGTCAAGGAGAATACGCCGAATTTCCTGGTGTTCAGCCTCAGCGACTTCGTGCAACTCATTATTCATCTGAACGATATCGAGCGGTTCCATAAAAAAGGTTGCACCGCTTGTGGATTGTCCTTGGACGACCCCCTTGAAAAATGCGCGTGCCTCTTGCTTTATCGGGATAACATATCGATTATTTCGGGAAGTAATGACAGGTTCTTGAATTGCTTTTTGGTGTTCTGGAGAGCGGAGTGTGGCTTCGAGTTTTTGATGGACTTTTTCACGGAGGCGCGACAATTTACGGCGGATTGTGCGTAATTCGGAGCTTGCGCGATCCAATATGATACCTTCAGGGTTAATGCAGTAAACGATCGCTTCGACCAACTCTGAAAAGACGGGGAGTGCGTCAACGATGGCAAAGAGATTAGGAAATTCCTCTCGGTCGCGCTTTTCAAACGCCTTGTGGATGTCTGTTGGAATTCGCGCGACCTTTTGGATTTTAAGAAGTTCCTCAGGATCCAAGATTGCGCCGATTTTGGCAGCGTGGGTTAGCGATTCGCGAACATCTGCCAAGCCGCCTAAAGGAATCCCACCGTAGAGCTGATGAAAGAATTTAGCTTCACTGCACAACGCCTGTAGGTAGCGAACCGTGTCAACGTCATAGGACGGCGTGAGTGCCTCAACACGCGCTGTTCCGAGTCGAGAAGCGGTGTATTTTTTTAAAAGCTCACGGATTTTATCGTATTCTAATGCCTTGTCAACATTGGCTAACACGGGTTTGTCCTCAAACAGGCGAGGTTAGAAACCTCACCAACGAGATTGTATTGGTATGTCCTCAAACAGGCGAGGTTAGAATGCACATCGCATGAATCAGAATCTGAATCAACGGTATGAAGTGCTTATGCACTTCCCCGGGTATTCATGCCTTGAATCAACGGTATTCATGCCTTATGGCATTCGAATCAACGGTGTGAAGTCCGTATGGACTTCACCGGGGCATGAACCGGGTATGAATGCCTTAATGGCATTCAATCAACGGTATAATGCCCGTGAGGGCATTACCGGGGGCGAGTACGTCGCAAAACCTCACCAACGGAGTTGTGCGCCTACAAATAGCGTCTGGGAAATGTTATTTTTCCGTTGCTCTGCGTTTAATACTGCTCCAGGTTGTGACCAATTTTTCCTGCGGCTCGACGGGTAATATTTTTATGTCCCGTAACCATGCAACGATGAAAATACTCCCATCAACCTCGACGATCTCTTGCGTTTCACCGGTAGCGAAGTCATAAAGATAAACGGATCCCCACCGGGAATAGGCAATGTAATCTCCCTCAGGTGACCAGTCAGACCAATAACCAGTGGCTTTATCGACATCAAACAGAGGTTCAATTTCTTTGGTTTCAACATCAATTGTGCAAAACGTATCAAATTCCCAGTTCCACCGAAGGAAGAGGATACGGTCTCCCTTGGGATTCCAGACGGGATAAAAATCTTTATTGAGTTCCGTCAAGACTTCTATCTCTTTCGTTTCAACGTCTAAAAGATAGAGGTGTTCCAACCATCCGGGTCTGGAGAGCGAAAAGGCGAGTCGTTTTCCATTAGGTGACCATGAAATCCCCCGAAATGAATAGGGCCATCCGAGGTGTGGGACTTGGGTCATCACCTCCATTTCACCGGTTTCGACATCAAGTAGCCAAATCTGGTTCTCTTGTGGAATTTGGTCTATCGTATAACCGTTGAAGGCGAGTTTTTTGCCGTTGGGAGAGACAGAAAGAAAGCGATACGTGCCAGAGATGGGTGTAATTCGTTTTTTGTTCTTCGGGTTTTCAGGATTAATGGAATAGATATCAGATTGTCCCTTATTGCGTTGGACGAAATAGAGTAAATCTCCATTGAGCCCCCAAGACGGGTACATACCTTTGTGATTCAAGGGAATGGCTGTGAAATCTTTCGTACCCCTGAGTGCAGTAGCATAGAGATTCCAATCAAAACGCCCTAAATTCTCGTCAAACCCGTTGACCGCATAAGCCAATTGTCCAGAAGGTTCGGCTTCACTTTGTGAGGTAAAAGAAATAAGGCTTAGACAGAATACACTCAAAAGTGTGAGTTTAATGCACTTGGAAGTATAAAAAGGTATCAGGTCATATTTATGTGTCATTGCCGCTCCTTACGTAGTAAGATAATCCACAATTATTGGACAGATTCAAGCCGCTTGTAATGGAGAAGGGCATTTTCATAGAGGCGACGACTTAATCCAAGTTTTTCAAACTCAACAACAAGATCGTAACTATACAGTGCTGAACTTTCTCTTTCTTGATCATCGGCGCGACGGGCATTTTGAATGCTGGTGATTACCTCCATAGCCTGTTTCTCAAAATTGCCAATTTGTTTTCGGAGTTCTGAGGAGAGTCCACCTGCAATGTCTTTGCTCACTTTATAGTTGCGGATGGCATCTGTGTAGGCGACGTAAGCTTCGTAGGAACGCTTTTCGTCTTCGAGTTTTTGAGCATTCGATATATCTAACGTCTCGCCAATAGCTGCGATAACAATTTTTGCGTCTTCAATCAACTCACGACTTTTCTCTGCAAGCCCTGCCTCAAGAGTAGTTCGGAATTCGTCCATAATTTCTTTATATGCAGCACGTGCAGCATCTGGGTTCCCAGATTTTTCATGAGCGAGTGCCTGATTAAACTTAGCACTGGCAAGCACGAATTTCCGAATTTCTGGAGAGAGTTCCGGGGTGGGTGGAAATGCTTTCGCTTGATAGGCGGCAATGGCTTTTTCGTAGTCGCCTTCCTGTTCGTAAGTACTACCTATTGCCTTTTGTGCATATAGGGTATAGATTTGATTTTCGGGTTGGTGTTGGTCGATTACCTGTTGAAATTGTGAACGGGCTTCAGGGTAGTTTTGCTGATAATAGAGTGTTTTCGCGTATTGGTACCGTGCCTTGTCACCAAAAGATGTATTCGGATATTTCTCAAAGACCTCTTGGAGTTGCGTCTGTGCGGTTTTGAGTGATTCTTCACTTTCTGCTAATTTCTCTGTGTCAAAGAGACTGTCTTCTGCGGTCTGGTAGGCTTCGCTTGCTTGTCGGAGCGCGACAGCTGCTTCAGTGCGGACGTTTTCTTGATTTTGATAGTACGCTGCGTAGCCCACGACAACAACAAGGATGACGCCTACAATAATGACGATGGTTCGCAGATTTTCCTGCAGGAAGGCGTACACTTTCAGCACACCCTCAATAAATTTATCTTCTTGTATTTCTTCTTTTGTTAACCGTTGGTTTCGTGCCATTTTTTCCCTCAGATTTACGCGATTGGATAGAATATTCAAGCGGGTGACGGGAATTGAACCCGCGACCCTCAGCTTGGGAAGCTGACGCTCTACCGCTGAGCTACACCCGCATTTGTTTCAGCAATCAATAAGATGACTGTAAGTAGGCTAATCGTTGATAGTCAGAGTCTTTATGGATAAATGCTCTATTAGCCTGTTACGACGCTATATAATATTACGAGTCGCCCCCGCTTTAATTATTATAGCACACTCCTTCGACATTTTCAAAATTTCAAAATATTGAAAGTAAAAAGCGGGTGTCGGCATGATGTACAACAATGGCTTGTCAGTTTTGCCAGATACCCGCTTTCCCATCTATACGAAATAGGCTTCGCCTGCATCTATTACAGTTTGTCTAATTCGCCCAAAACCTGATCAGCAGTCAGCGTATTCTCTGGTGGCGCGGCTTCGACGTGTTTGAAAGCGATGTTTCCTGCTCCATCAATGATAAACACGCCGCGCGTGCTAATACCGACTTCTTCGAGTGCCATACCGAACTCTTTGGACACTCCAAGATTCATATCAGCAAGCAGTGGAAAATCGACCCCGCCGAGTTCTTTGCTCCAGGCTTTATGTGCGAAGGTTGAATCCCGATTGATAGCGATAACTTCAGCATTTTTTGCCTGAATTGCGCCCAACTTTTCGTTGAAATCCGGGACCTGCTCAGCGCAGACTGGGGAAAAAGCGAGTGGATAGAAGAGAACGACTAAATTCTTACCTGCATAATCGCTCAAAGAAACTTCAACATCATCTTGGTTGACTGCACCCGTTAGCGTGAAATCTGGTGCAGCACTTCCTACATTTGCCATAAAAAGTCTCCTATGTACGCATGAAAAGCGTGTTAAGAATAAGTTTATTTGGTTTAGGTTTGCGTAAGCTTATTTTCTCTTTAAGGTTGCCCAGGATGTCGCGAGTTTTCCCTGGGGTTCGACTGCCGTGAGAGAAGTTGTAGTAGTGCTATTGACTCTGACATCATCAAAACTGGCTCGGGTGTCCCATGTCCAGACGCCGATTTTACCGCGAGGATATGTATCGTCAACAAACACCGCTTGTTCTATACCGTTGATGGCGAGTGCGATTCGACTTCCCTCAACGGTTGCGCTCAGCGTAAACCATTCGTTTTTGGTTAGCGTAAGCCCAACAGGTTTGATATCGTGCTCAATCTCATCACGTCCCTCAAACCCATCTTTAAAGGCGGTGCTGCGCCGGTGTCGCCACAATTCTGACTTGTTTTCTTTAGGGCAGATGAGATAGACGTAGTACTCAAATTCATTTTGTGCGCGGAAAACGATACCAGCCCAGTGTCCTGACTCAACGCGGACCTTCGCTTCAATTGTGTGGTCTGTCCATTCCACTGTGTCAGCTAATGTCTTCTGTGCCTTACCCCAGCGCAGTGTCTGTTTATAGACACCATCTTGTACTTCCCAGTCGCCGTTTGCGGGCATCCAATCGTCGGCATTGTCGTCGAATGTCCAAGTCATTTCATCGGCACTCACGACGGCGGAGAGAAAAAAACCGATACATACCAAAAAAAGGAAGATTAGGTTTTTCATATTTTTATGGGTATCTATCACACGCAAATAAAAACCAAAGTAGGGTAAGGTCAGAGGACCTTGCCCTACAATTAAGAAATTACTTCGCTTTAAGTTTCGCCCATCTGGTGGCGAGTTTGCCCTGTGGATCAACGGAAAGCGTGCCGATTTCCATCTCGTTAACTTCGTCTTCAGTCAATGCGACGGAATAAATTCGGGATTCCTCAATGTGCGCGACCAGATTGCCCTCGCCATCAGGCCCTTCTGTATGGCGTTTTCCCCAGATCGCTTCTGCATCACCTGTGGGCCAAGTTTTGATGTCCCCTTTTTCATAACTACCGAGGCTCTTACCGTTGCGATATCCAGTAATCTTGTACTTTCCACCCTCATCTGCATAAGTGAAGGCTAAGTAAACCATTTCGCCTTCCTTCTTTTCATCGTGGGCTTTCGGGAAGTCCTCAGTGCGGTGGAACCAGCTGCTTCCTGACATCCACTGGTTGGGTTGACGCTCGGCATAGACGATTCCATTAAACTGGTCCTCCGTCACCTTATCCAGCGTAAGCGCGGATCCATGTGGTGATGTGAGGTCGTCCAAGCTGACCCAGGACATTAACGTCTTCACTTCGATATTAGGTCCAGAGTATTCAAGGGAGTGTGCCCAGAGTCCTCTATCCACAACCAGCTGCCCATCTTTGAGTTTGGCACCTCGGAGCGTTAGATCATCCCAATTCCCGGTTTCATCTTTGAGGTTATCAAATAGCCACCAGCCGACCAGTTTATCTTCTTGCGCGCCCTGTGCGAACGCGGGCATTGATAAACACAGCATCAGTAAAACAGTACAAATACTATAACGCTTCATCTTCATTGATCCTTTTTGTGTTTACACCGGTAGATTCCGCCAAGTAAGGGAACCCTTATGCTTCAACCCGATGAGATAAATCATGAATATTACGCTACATATATCGGACAAAAGTCAAATTCCCTGGAAGGAAGTGTTGGCATACAGAAAACTAAAATAGGGCGAAGGTCGAAGGACCTTGCCCTATAATTAAGGAATTACTTCGCTTTAAGTTTCGCCCATCTGGTGGCGAGTTTGCCTTGTGGATCAACGGAAAGCGTGCCGATTTCCATTTCGTTAACTTCGTCTTCAGTCAATGCGACGGCATAGATACGGGATTCCTCAATGTGTGCGTTGAGGTCTCCGGGACCGCCGAGACCATTAGTATGGCGTTTTCCCCAGATAGCCTCTGCGTCGCCTGTGGGCCAGGTTTTGATCTCGCCTTTTTCATAACTACCGAGACTTTCTCCGTTACGGTATCCAGTAATCTTGTAAGTTCCACCCTTATCTTCATAAGTGAAGGCTAAATAAACCATTTCGCCTTCTTTCTTTTCATTGTGCGCTTTTGGGAAGTCTTCAGTGCGGTGGAACCAACTGCTCCCGGACATCCATTGACTCGGTTGGCGTTCGGCATAGACGATGGCGTTGAATTGGTCTTCAGTGGCTTTATCGAGTGTGAGCGCGGAGCCTTTCGTTGCGGCGAGGCTGTCCAAAGCAACCCAGGTCATCAAAGTCTTCTCTTCGATATCGGGTCCGGAATACTCAAGAGCGTGTGCCCATTTTCCGGTCTCAACAATGAGCTGACCGTCTTTGAGCTCAGCACCGTGAAGTTCTATATCGTCCCAGTTGCCTATCTCGTCCTTTTCACTATCAAATAGCCACCAGCCGAGCAGCTCGTCTGCTTGTGCATCTTGTGCGAATGCTGGCATCGACATACACAGCATCAGCAGGACTGCACAGATGTAATAACCTTTCATTTTCATGTCTACGTGCCTCCTCTTTGCGTTCATCGGGGCGGATTCGCCCCCAAGGATGGAAAACATACTACGTCCTACTCGTGTAGGTAAAGTCTAAATATTATACCATATCTTAAAGGCAAAAGTCAAATTTATGGTAAACCTGACAAATAATACGATTAAGTTGCTATCTAAAATTGACCCCACGGTGCGGTTTTCAACCGTACCTACAAATAAGGGAAACCGCATCTACCAAGTCTAAGCGAAAAGAATCTGTATTTGCAAAAGATCGTTGTATGTGGTAGTATTATAACCATCAAAACACAATATAACAAAGCACGAAGGAATAGAGATGAAACGGTTGATGCTACTGCTATTTACCATCAATATTGGGCTTGTAAATGGGGCTTTCTGTCAGGAAGATGCTACGGCGAAACGGATGACAGCGACCTTGTCAGGACAAGTCATCTGGGAGGGACAAGATCTGTCCCATACAAGTGTGTCGGTCTATCGGGATGAAGAACTGCGACTGGTTTATATCAGTGGCATCCCACAACTCGGTGATGGACGCTTTACACTTCGCGTAGAACCGGGACGGTACTATCTCGTTGCCTACGTTGATGTCGACAAATCTGGTAGCTTTGATGTGGGGGACGGTCTGGGTATGTTCGGACTTACCGACTGGAATGATAAGGAGCAGCGGAAACAGGCAATCGAAGTCAAGGACAGGGAAAAGATCCGAGGTTTAGAGATCCCGATAACAGCACGAGCGACCTATACCGATGGCAAACCCGGAGTCGTTTCAATATCTGAGTATGAACCGAGCCAATTCCAGCAATTTCAGACGGAGCTGCGCAAAGCCACATCTGGTTGTAGTGGTAGACTCAATTTTTTTCGTCAGGCACCAGAAATTCCGAGATCCCGCCGAGATAATTCACAAGCGTTAATCCTTGCGTATACAGATTTATCTTGGAAATATCGTGCGGGTATTACCAGAGTGACGGACACTGGCAACTGGATGCTCAATCTTCCGCCGGGGAAGTATTACCTGATGGCGATTGTTGATAACA
Source organism: Candidatus Poribacteria bacterium (assembly GCA_022826805.1). Taxonomy (GTDB): domain Bacteria; phylum Poribacteria; class WGA-4E; order WGA-4E; family WGA-3G; genus WGA-3G. The sequence goes on along the minus strand of JAJDUH010000058.1, from coordinate 87,098 downwards.
ACAGGACAAATAAACTGGATAGCGACGACGACTTCGGATTTTACGGGGTTGAAGATATGCGGAAGCGCGGCAGCTTTCCACAGCCTGTTTTGATTTCCCCGAACCGATTCACCGAAAATATAGAAATAACAATTACCGCTACCTATCAGAATCGCAAAAAGACAGAAAAAGAAGCCACCAGCACACTGGCAGGCATCGTATCTCCGATTTCGGGAGATGCGAAGGCACGGATTGAAGTATATTCGGACGCTGCCTTAGTCGCGCCTGTTGTGAGTGCTGAAACGGACGCTGACGGTAAATTTCGCTTCTTGCTCCCGCCCGATGAATACTATGTCATCGCCAATCTGGATGCTGACCAAGACGGCAGATATAGTGAAGGCGACGGTTTAGGGGGTTATGGTACAGTGGACATCACAACCCAACCTCCAGCTGCATTAGCCTTGGCAAAAGGTGATACCCGAAACATTGAACTCGTGATAAGTGCTCGCTACGATGCCAACGGACTACTTCACGCCGCTCGACCGGGTATCGAAACACACATTGAACAGGGACATATTGCCGGTCGCATCATTTGGAACGGACAGGCTATTGCACATGGGATTTTGACGCTCTCCTATACACCTGACTTCAGTGCGCCGATTGCGATGCCGATTTCTATCTCTGACGGTGGACATTATCAGGTCGATGTCCTACCGGGGAGTTATTATGTCATGGCAATCATGGACGCAAACAACGATCAGACGACAGGTATAGCCGACGGCGTTGGGATATATGGTACACGGCATCCTGTCCGCGGCGAACCTACACCCATTAATGTGTTTCCGGGAGAAACGACAGCACATATTGACATTGATATTCTCGCAATTTATATTGACGATGATGGAAATATGGCAGAAATTGAGGATGGTGGTCGTTGGGAAATGAGGAAGCGTTATGGGGAACCCGAAGATATTTTTCGCATTACCCGCAATGGACTTTTAAACGAGGAGTGGAAATACTGGACAAAAGGTCTCGGTTTTCTCTGGGTAGAAAAAGGCGCAGGTTGGGAATTAAGAGACATGGAAGAGTTCACCACGAAAAAAGGGATTGACACGCATCTGATAGGTAAAAATGAAACACAGATGCCCGGGCTTGGAAATAGTGAAGACGCCGCTAAGTCCGCAATGGAAACCGAGGGGCAGCTATCAGCGTTCATCTACTTTGTATACGACGATGTAATTTGGGGCATTTCGCCCGATGGTAATAGTACGCCTTTAGGCGTCGGACACAATCCGACAGTCGCCAATGACGGGACGCTCGTTTACCAAGATAGAGATGGAAACGTTATTGTCTGGAACAGCGATATGCCGAATGGTGATTTGCTTCTTGATAGACGGAAGATGGCAGATGATGTGGCAATCTCAAGCGATGCACAATATGTTGCCTATATACGTCCGGAGTTCGGGGATCGAAGTCGTGTCGTTATACAGCATATTTCGAGTGAATCGGAGTTCGTTGTGCCGTCAACAGCGATGCAAAGTTTCACGCCTGCTTGGAACAGCGATGGCACGATGCTGGCTTACGTTACAGCCGGAACGATCGAGAATCCAGATTCTGTGATTGCAGATACGGGTGGACAGCTACGAAATATCTATGCGTTCGACCAAGTGGCAAAGAGTGTGGAGCCGATTGTGGTGTCTTTGGAAACAGACGATACAGAACCGACTTGGTCCCCTGCGAACCCGAATCAACTGGCATTTACGCGCAGGGTTGGCGATTACGAACAGATCTGGCTCACTACCTATTCAAATGAAGGCGTTCCCACGGAACAGCAGTTGACCCGAAAAGGCGGATCTCATCCGGTTTGGGTGCCGCCAGAAGGTAGGTGGATCATCTATGAAAACAGTGGACAACTCTGGAAAATAGATACGATGAGTCCAGCAACCACTGAGACCGTACTGATGCACAACGGACAGGTCGTATTCGGGGGTGAACCGGCAGCTGCATCAGGTAACCCTCAAGCAGATATTCAGGGGAGAAATTAATGAAGATGTTTCAAATCAAACCCATCCATATCGTAAAGAGAGTTCTCTGTGTCTCGCTCGGTATCCTTATATTGCTCCTTATTGGCGTAAACAGTGCCGCTGCGCAATGGCTTTTGATACCGATGGATTTAGGTGGACAGACCAATCATCTGAAAGCGTATGGTTTGACCTACTGGGCATTAGAGGTACCGCGTGAGTATCGTTGCTATTGGTGGCTGAATTACCGAGGTGGTGCGTTTGTACTGCCAGATTCACCAGATGTCCGAATGCGTGCTGCACTCATGGGTGTTCGTTTTGAGCCGATGGATAATGCGACGTATAGCAACATCAAAGAATCCATTCTGCAAGGTAGCAACATGGACGAGATACTATTAGAAAAGGCACCGAAAATTGCGGTATATGCGCCGTCGGAAGCGTCACCCTATCGAGATCCGTGGGACGATGCGGTGAAAATCGCGTTGGACTATGCTCAGATTCCGTACGACGAAATCTGGGATAAAGAGGTCCAAAGCGGTGTCTTAGAGACAGGAAGTTACGACTGGTTACACCTGCATCATGAGGACTTCACGGGTCAGCACGGTAAGTTCCACGCCTCGTTTTCCACGCAGGTGTGGTATCAGCAACGGATGCTGATGTTTGAACAGGCTGCCGCAGAATCTGGATTTCGACGGGTGGCATCGCACAAAGGGGAGACAGCACAGACGATCGCCGACTATATCGCCAATGGTGGCTTTGTGTTCGCGATGTGCTCCGCGCCAGAAACATTGGATATCGCATTGGCGACACTTGGCGGTGCGATTGACATTGTTGCCCCTGAATTGGATGGGACACCGATTGCGCCAGATGCGGAGACCCACCTCGATTTTCAGCGGACCTTGGCGTTTGAGAATTTCAAACTCTACACCAACCCGTTCCGATACGAGTTCTCGGATATAGACAATCCAAATCCTGACAGGGATGCACAGAGCGGGGTTGAGGATTTCAAGCTTTTTGAGTTTGCGGCGAAGCACGACCCGATACCGACGATGCTGACGCAAAACCATGTGAGTGTTATACCGGGCTACCTCGGACAGACGACCTCGTTTAACATGGACAAGATTCGTGGTTCTGTCACGATTTTGGGAGAGGTGGAAGGCAGTAATTACGCGAAATATATCCACGGCAAATTAGGGAAAGGAACTTTTACGTTCCTTGGTGGACACGATCCAGAGGACTATCGTCACCTCGTCGGCGAGGGTAAAATCCCGACGAATCTTGATTTGCACAAACATTCACCTGGATATAGACTCATCCTGAACAATATTTTGTTCCCAGCTGCCCGTAAGAAACCGCAGAAAACGTGAGGGGCTATAAGTTGTAAGAAAGCGGCGAGGTTAGGGGGAAACACCCCAGCAAAAACACCTCGCCTACGGAGACGGAGCATCTTGTTCCCATCGGCGCATAAAACCACAAAAGACACAGGAGGAGGTTGTCGGTTACCAGTCTTGGGTTGTCGGTTAAAGAAACGTCTGATTAACAAAAGAGCCTCTTAACCGACAACTGACAACCGACCACTATTCAACCATGAAAGCTGTTGTTGCGACGTGCAATCTGAACCAGTGGAGTCTCGATTTTGAAGGGAATACGGCGCGTATTATTGAATCAATCGAGATAGCGAAAGCGCAGGGTGCGCGGTATCGACTGGGACCGGAATTGGAGATCACGGGATATTCCTGCGAAGACCATTTTCTGGAATTGGACACGCTGCGACACAGTTGGGAATCGCTGGCATATATCCTGAAAGGGAAGTACACAGATGGTATCCTATGTGACATCGGCATGCCGGTCATGCACAAAAATGTGAGGTATAACTGCCGGGTTTTTGTGTTGGATGGTAAGTTGTTGTTGATTCGCCCGAAGATGGTACTGGCAAGCGACGGGAACTATCGGGAGCATCGGTGGTTCACGGCATGGGAACACGGCTGGACAACTGAACCTTATACGCTTCCGCGTGAGATTCGCGAACTGACAGGGCAAGAGAAGGTTCCTATCGGTATTGCTGCGATTGCTACTGGTGACACACTCTTGGCATCCGAGACTTGCGAAGAACTGTTTGTGCCGATGAGTCCGCATATCCACCTTGGCAATGCGGGTGTTGAGATTATCGCGAACGGGTCAGGCTCACATCACGAACTGCGGAAATTGGATACGCGCATCGCCCTTATCCGAAACGCGAGCGAGAAAAACGGTGGCGTCTATCTTTACGCGAATCAACAAGGGTGTGACGGGGGTAGACTGTATTTTGATGGTTCTGCCCTGATCGCTCAAAATGGCGAAATTTTAAACTGGAGTTCTCAATTCTCACTGAAAGATGTAGAGGTTATCACGGCGACGGTGAACCTTAACGATGTTCGTGCTTATCGGGGTGCGAAGGCGAGTCGGGCTATTCAAGCGAGCAAAACAGAACCACTTCCACAGATTGAGATTGATTTTGAACTTGACCTCTCATATTCGGAAAATGTATTAAGAGCGAGTCCAAAAACACCTCTACACTTTCACAAGCCAGAAGAGGAGATAGCTCTCGGTCCGGCGTGTTGGCTTTGGGACTATCTGCGTAGATCTGAGGCAGCGGGATATTTTATTCCACTCTCTGGTGGCGCCGATAGCGGCGCGGTTGCGACGCTTGTGGGTTCGATGTGTCAACTCGTTGCTGAAGCCGTCCGTGAAAAGAACGCGATGGTTATCAGGGACGTTGCGCGATGGTTGGAAAAGGGTGAAACGCCCGATGTTTTTACAGACCCGTGTGTTCTCGCCAATCGCTTGCTGTATACATGCTATATCGGGACAGAAAACAGTTCGCGTGAGACACAGAAACGTGCGAAACTCCTCGCTGAACAGATAGGGGCATACCATCTGAACATTAACATGGATGGCCTCGTTAGGGCTCTGCAATCACTGTTTACGCGTATCACGCAGAAGACGCCGCGGTTCAAGGTCGAAGGTGGCACGTACATAGAGAACCAAGCACTCCAAAACATACAGGCACGGTTGCGGATGGTGATTAGTTATCTCTTTGCACAGATGATGCCGTGGACGCGAAAACGTCAAGGGACGCTTCTTGTTTTAGGAACAGGGAACGTTGACGAGGCACTACGCGGATACCTTACAAAGTACGACTGCAGTAGCGGAGACATTAACCCCATCGGTGGTATTAGCAAACACGATCTGCGTCGGTTTCTGATTTGGGCAAAAGATGAGCTCGGCTATTCTGCGCTTGCTGAAATTGTTGATGCCCCACCGACGGCGGAACTCGAACCGATAACCGAAACCTACACGCAAACAGATGAAGATGATATGGGAATGACCTACGCCGAATTGAGCCGATTCGGACAACTCCGAAAAATGGAGCAGTGCGGTCCGTTCAGCATGTTCGAGAAATTAGTGCAGGAGTGGGCCGATTTGCCGCCGAGGGAGGTCGCTGAAAAGGTAAAACGGTTCTTTAGATACTATTCCATCAATCGCCACAAAATGACGACATTGACGCCATCTTATCACGCTGAATCTTATTCTCCAGACGATAACCGCTTCGATCTCCGTCAGTTCCTTTACAACACACGATGGACATGGCAGTTTCGCCACATTGATGCATACGTAAAAAAACTGGAAACCGATGACGGATAACCGACAACGATTATTCTACGTTCTCCTTGCCTTCGTGTTCATATTGAATTCTGTGTACGGCGCCCCCGATGTGCCGTTGAACTTTGATGGATGGATTACCGAGGCACTTGCGAGGTTAGAGACTGACGGTATCACGGGCGGTTTTCATCGGCAAACGGCACCCCTCTCACGTGTAGAAATAGCAGAGATTATACAACAGGCAGAACGGCGAATTCGGAAGGGTCAGGTTGTTATATCGGCGATAGATAGGAAACTGCTTGAGAAACTGAAACGGGAATTTAGATCGGAAATTGCGGGCGAGCACGGATTAGCGATAGAAGCGTTCCCACAACTCCGGGCAACAGAAAAAAAAATAGCGCCAGCGGTTGAAAGTGCGTTCCAGTACACACTTGGAGACCTTGAAAAAGGCACTGCGCCACGCTTAACGCTCTACTCTGAATTTGAGGCACAGAATTTTGAAAGCCGTCCGCTTGATGGGAAAACCGCAGAGCAACGTTATGAACCGTGGCACCGCGCCCGCGAGTATATCATAGACTTCAAGCGAAGCTACCTACAAGTAAACAGCACGCACCTGAACTTAGTCGTGGGTAGAGATTGGCTTTTCTGGGGTGCGAGTCCGTACAAAACTGTTGGTATCTCGGACAATTCACCGCCGTTTGACCAAGTTCGGTTGACAGGTAAACTCGGCAAGAAACTTAAAGCGACCGCCTTCACGACACAACTGGATTCAACATGGTACGATGACGGGAAAAAACGCTATCTGGCGAAACGCTATATGAGTGGGCATCGCCTCGATTATCAGTTCAACGACCGTGTGGAAATCGGCGTCGCTGAGTGGGTGCTTTACGGCGGTGATGCACAGACGCTGAATTGGAAATACGCAAATCCGGTTACCTTTTATTACGCGCTCCAATACAACGCTAAAGCGGATGATAATATGATGTTTGCGTTTGATGTTGCTATCCGACCGATTGAGGGTGTGCGTCTTTACGGTGAGTGGGTCATCGACGATATTCAGTATGTACCGACTTCAAACGATCCACATGCGGTTGCATGGGTCTTGGGATTGACATGGTATCCGCGGTGGTTAAAACGTCAGCTCGGCATCCATAGCGAATATGCGCGCGTTAATCGATGGGCATACACACACCTTGTGCCCGATAATCAGTTCACGCATTTCGGCTATGCGATTGGACACCCGATTGGTACTGACACTGATACGGTGAGGTTGTCAGCCTCTTATCAGTTTACTGTCTCCACGGTAGCAGAAATGCGTGCCGTCTTGACCCGACACGGTGAAGGGACAATTGCTGATAGGTTTTATGGTGAGGATTACGAGTCGCTTCCATTTCCTACAGGTATTGTTGCTCGCGTGACGGAAATCGGTGGGCAGTTGTCTTATCGTCCATTGGATGCCTGGAATGCTTCGCTGTTTTATGCGTGGGAGCACACGCAGAACAGTGAACACCGTCTGGGAAAAAGTCGTCAGACGCATCGGGTTGTGTTTCATGTAGGGTATGTATTTTAGCAAAGTGTTGGGTTTCACTGAGATTTGGGAGTGTTCGAGTCCTTTGAAAATGCGGCGACTCTTGCATGAAATGTGCCAATTTTTCATGTTCCGCTCAACCCAACCTACAGTACTCATAACCCACAACTCACAACCCATAACTCATAACCTATGATCCAAAGAGAAAAATGATTCGTAAACACACTGTTCTCATTATTATTACGACGGTTGTCTTGATTTTTCTAATCAGCGGTCTTATCAACGGCTTCCCGCCGGATGTGCGGTTGCTCGCGCTTACACCGAAGATACTCCAATATAGGGGATTAATCCAGAAATACGCTGCCAAAGAAGACTTGGACGCTCGGCTTATCTGCGCGTTGATTACTCAGGAATCTGGATTTAACGAAAAGGCAGAAAGTCCGGTAGGTGCCCTAGGATTGACACAACTGATGCCCAACACGGCAAAGGAGCTGGGGGTGGAAGACCCTTTTGATGCTGAACAGAGCGTCGCAGGTGCGACGCGTTACCTAAACATATTATACAACGCCTTTCCAGATAGTCCGGACGAGGATCGGCATCGGTTGGTGTTGGCGAGCTATAACGGTGGACTCGGACGGGTGCGCGATGCACAAGCACTCATTCGCTATAGTAAAATGGCAAACCCAACACTGTGGCGTCCAGTGAGTATAGCACTGAGCCAACTGACGAGGACGCATGCGGATATACACAGAAAAGTGTGGGAAAGCGGGAAACCTCCTCACGGTTATTTTGAGGGATCCGACAAGACGCTATATTTCGTAGAGCGGGTTATGCATTATTACGATAGAATCCAGTTGTACGGAGGATTTCTGTTTTTGTTATAGCGTTCAAGCCGAAGCCATCCTCGCAAAACATAGCGCGTCAGGCGAGGTTAGAAACCTCGCCTACTTATTGTGAGGAATCTTCATCCTTGATAGTGATGATAGGAACAACTGTAACGGGAAATGCCGATGGTTGGTAGTTTCCATCTGGTGCCTTGGTCGGGAATCTGTACTGAGGATCTGTTAGAAGTTCATATACTGCGGCATCCCCAGTTCTAACCCGTTCTCTGGTATTCAATTCCCATTCGACTTCGAGATTCTCCTGTCGCCCTGGAAAGTCCTGTGTTCCTAATATTGATGTTAGCGCCCAGTAGATATACTCCGTAATCATGCAACCATAGTCACAAGTCTCGTCGGTATAGTGATACCAAGCTTCCGCCGGATACCCGCTTTTGGGTCCCCCTTGTGGCACTCGTTCAAAATATCCACCACGGGCGGCATCCATGCACTTCGCCAAGGTGGTTCCTCGTCTCGTTCCGAACACTTCGGGATAGGCGTTGGCATAACCGTAATGTGTAATAGGGTGCAGAATTTCTTCCAATGCGCCGTCGTAGTATCCGCCATCCGGGGCATTGATTTTGCCGTCAACAAGAAAATCCGGTTTGGTTTCTTCGCCATACAGGTCTTGACCAAATCGATAGCCTGCCTCTTCTACCAACTCCATTTCCAACTCCTCCATCTCCGCATCTGTTCCGGGCATAATGATGAAGACGTTTCGGCTGACCAGTTGACTGAGGACTGACGTGTTGTCAGGCACACCATCCTCGTCGTTATCGAGGTATTGTGCCAAAACGCCTGCGGCGTGTGAGAGTTTTTCCTCAGGTGTCGTTGGGGTTGCGAAGATATGCACCCCGAAAACGCTGATATATCTATTACAGCCCATCTGTCTGAAAACAGAAAATTCGCTTGGGATGTCTACGATTTCGATTTTGGGGGTTACTTCAATACTTTCTATTCTGTTGTTGTTAATAATTTGGGATGATGCAAGTCCCATTAAAACCAACATGATTCCGGGTGCCACAGTTTGGGTTTCCTCCATATTTATGATTCGTTGGGTTTTGCTACATCTATCATAAAAATAGACGATCAAAAAACAGAATTCCTTGGGTAAAGAAGATCGTTCTTGTGGATTGACCGCTCAACCCAACCTACGACTAAAGAGTCAACCTTGACGGAAGATCTCGCTCAGCTGCGCTGTGCGGTAGGCAAAGATTTTCTCTATATCGGGACGTACAAGAAGTTTGTTAACCAATGCATTACCCCAGACAGCATATTCGACTGAATCACCTACGACGACGCCATCTTTTGTCTCGCTAAAGGTATGCGTGTGCCGCCAGAGCCGATAGGGGCCGCGGCGTTGGATATCAACAAAAGCGTGTGGTGGGTTCCACTCGGTAATCTCGCTCTGCCAACGGATTGGGATCCCACGGAGTTTCAAGCGATAATCGATAAGTGTCCCGGGTGACATCTCAATTGAGGCAGGCGTTAGGACTTCAAAGCGGAGCCATGGCGGTGTAATCTCAGCAAGGTTATGTGCATTAGAAAAGAATGCAAAGACTTTCTCAAGTGGCTGCTCAAGCGTTTGTTGTGTGTTGAAAAGGAAGGTTTTCATTTTGAGCCTCCGTAATTGTGGAGTTGCAGCGTTGGGTTTCGCTGATATTTCGGAGTGTTCGGGTATTTTAAAAAGGAGAAGTCTGTCTACAGTCTATGAACGTCTGTATATTTTGATGGTTTACGATAGGATGATAATTTTAGGATAGATTTTGGGATACGGCTACGTGTCGTCGGATTCTTGTTCGAGCTGAGCGAGGCGTTTGTCGAGTGCTTGTTGTTGTCGATCGAGTTGCAACACATAGAGAACAAACACCAACCAGATGACGAGATAGGCGGATGCGAGGTATTTCAGGCGCGTGCGTTGTCCCTTTTCGAGTTTCTCAACAGACAACTGAACTGCCTGTGTCAGTAACGCTTCATCCACCATCCCTCCAGACGCAGCGGTAGCCTCCGAGACGGCCTTGTCAACTTCATCGGAAGTTAAGGTGATTGGAATTTGTGCCACGAAAAAGAACACTATCAACACTGCTAAAAAACTGACTAAAACTGCTATTTTCATCAAGATACCTCCCCGAGCTGTTTCTGTCGGATGATCTCATAACGCGTCTGCGCTTTTTTCATACGATACCGCACGATGAGTAGCAACGTAAACAGCATAATCAGTGCGACGAGTGCGACCATCCATGTTTGTCGCATCGTTGCTTCAAGACTCCACTTCGTTCCGCGGTCGGGATGCAATCCCCCCTGCCAAATATCGACTGCGTAATAGACAATCGGTACATCAAGATAAGCGATAATGCCGAGAACAGCAGAATAGATCCGACGTTTGTCGCCTTCCAGCGCCGATCGGAGAATAAAATAGCCGATGTACATGAGCCAAAGGACAAGTGTGCTGGTAAGGCGCGCCTCCCAATTCCACCATGTGTTCCACGCGTATCGCGCCCAGATGGGTCCTGAGAGGAGCGCGATTGTGCAAAAGACAATGCCGAGTTCAGCAGCAGCAACTGCCAGCAGATCGTCGTTGGGTTTCCGCTGGATGAGGTACTTGATACTGAAGACGCAGTTGACACCGAACGCTACAAACACGGTCAATGCGGCAGAGACGTGGTAGTAGAAGATTTTCTGGACCTCAAGCATCGTGCCTTCGATTCGGGCATACCCGAAAATGAGGTAGAGAGAGACGAAGATGAGGAGTGCGGTGATGCTGGCTATGATTTTCATGGTTTATAGTTGCCAGTTGTCAGTACGGATTTCTACGAAATACTTTCAGTTTTCAGTTAAGCGTCTTTTGTGGCATTCAAGATAAACTCAACTACCATGAGGTTCGACTGTTTTATCAGGGGAACTTTAAGAGGAAATCCATAAGTCCTATGATAGTTATTTTTAAATATCCCAGAGTGTGCTTCCTGTTAAGATTTCGGGTCCGTCTGAGAGAATTGCTACTGTATGCTCAAAGAGGGCAGAGAGGCTTCCATCTACTGTTGCGACCGTCCATCCGTCTGCGAGTATTTGGACGTCGGGGAGTCCGACGTTGACCATCGTCTCAATCGCGAGCACCATCCCCGGTCTGAGACGTAAACCGCGCCCTGCAACGCCCATGCAGGGGACCTCTGGTGCTTCATGGAGGCTGCGTCCGATGCCGTGCCCCGAAAAGTTCTGGAGTACAGAGAACCCATTAGATTCCGCGCCCTCTTGCAATTGAGAAGAGATGTCCCCGATACGGTTTCCGGGTTTCGCCTCGGCAATCGCATCGTAGAGAGAACTGCGTGTCACTTTAAGCAGGCGGGCGGCTGAGGGTGAGATGTCTCCAACAGGAAAAGTGTATGCGTTATCGCCGTGATAGCCGTCAATACTGACAGCAGTATCAATCCCGATGATGTCCCCGTCTTTCAGCACCTGATTTTCGTTCGGGATTCCGTGGATAACAACGTCGTTGATGGAGAGGCATATCGTCGCGGGATAGGGTTCGTGATCTGGGAGTTGGTAGCCTAAGAAGGAGGATATGGAATTAACTTCGGCGATTGTCTCACGTGAGATGCGTTCTAATTCGGCAGTGGATACACCCGGTGCAATTGCCTCCCCAACGCGTTTGAGCACAGTTGCAGCAGCCTGACCGCTCCGTTTCATTTTTTCGATTTCGACTTTGCTTTTGATTCTGAGTTTGTCCATATATGGTTGTGGGTTATAAGTTATGAGTTATAAGTCGGGAAATGTAAGGCTAAGACAAATTTGGTCTCCGCGTGTGGGAAACCAAAAATATAAGGCTAAGACAAATTTTGCCGCGTAAATCAACGGTATGAATGCCGTAGGGCATTCACCGGGACAAAAAATATAAGGCTAAGACAAATTTTGCCGCGTGTGGGCAAAATTTCCTCCTACAAATATTGGTGTGCGTTCATTAAACAATCTGTCCGATTAAGGTATGCGCTGTTGTACGCTCGACGCGAACGTTGACGACATCGCCAATTTTGCTGTCGGCTTTCGGGAATACCGCGGTTTTGAAACCGTCTGACTTCCCGTGGTATTTATCCGCATCCCGACGGGATTCGCCCTCTACCAGCACGGTTACAGTATCACCAACGGTTGCTGTATTGATTTCTGCGGAGATTTTTTCTTGGAGTCCTATAATCTGTTTAAGGCGTTCCCCCTTGACTGTTTCCGGAACATCATCGGGTAAGGCTTTGTGTGCGAGGGTTCCCTCACGCTCGGAATACTTGAACATGAACGCCGAATCGTAGCGGATGTCTGCCATCATCTCATACGTCTGTTGAAACTCTGCATCCGTCTCACCGCAGAAACCGACAATCACATCGGTTGTGATGGCGATATCAGGGACGCGTTCGCGGAGTTTCGAGACGAGGTCCCGGTATTCCGCTGCTGTATAGGTGCGGCGCATCCGTTCAAGGACTTCAGTTGAACCCGATTGTAATGGAAGATGCAAGTGTTTACAAACGCTTGGCGAATTTGCCATCGCATCAATCATGCTGTCCGTTGCGTCGGCGGGGTGCGGGGAAGTGAACCGTACGCGTTCTAACCCGTCAACGTCTCCAATGGCGTAGAGGAGATCTCCAAAATCGGCATCGTTGTCGTGATAGGAGTTCACGGTCTGACCGAGCAGGACGACCTCTTTGAACCCTTGATCGACGAGTTTTTCGACATCTTCAACGAGGAGTTTCAGCGGAAGGCTCCGCTCTCTGCCGCGGACGAAGGGGACGATGCAGAAGGTACACATCTTATCGCACCCGCGTTGAATCGTAAGCCACGCCCGGATTCCCTCTTTTCGGATAGGAGCGATGTCGGCGTAATCCTCACTTTTATCCAATCGTAATCCGACAAACGGATCTCGGTCTGTCATAGAGACGTGCGATTCCACACCACGTGCCAAAGAGTCGAGTGCGATGGGTAGATCGCGATATGCATCGGGTCCCATAACGAGATCAACATAAGGTGCGGCATCTATGAGCTTGTCCCGAAGATGCTGTGCCATACAGCCGCAAACTCCGATAATCAGGTCGGGGTGGCGGCGTTTGTGATGGTTGAGCTGCGTGAGACGATTAATGACTTTGGTTTCAGCGTTTTCCCGTATGGCGCAGGTATTGACAAGGACGACATCCGCATCGTCAAGAACCGAGACGGTTTGGTGTCCGCTCTGCATCAAGATGCCTGCCATGAGTTCGCTGTCGCTGACGTTCATCTGACATCCGTAGGTCTCGATGTAGACACGGCGGGCATGTGTAGGTGTTTCTACCTGCGATGCTTGCGGTGCGTCTGCTTGCTTGTCTTTGCCATAGAGTGGGAAAAGCGTTTGGTTATTCATGGATAGTTTTCAGTCGTCAGTTTTCAGTCGTCAGTTTCTAAGAGTTGTTAGTTTTCAGTTATCAGTCGGGATTTGGAAATCCCTCCTACGGGAACTCAACCGATGTAATTTTGATGGAACTGCCAGACATCCACGGTAAAGAGATCGCCGATGTAAGCGAGTACACGGTATTTCAAAATGTGCGTTTCACCGGCTTCGACACTGAAGGGTGTTGCCTGTGCGAAGAGAAATCCGAACGATGCGTCCTCGGCGGAGAAGGTTGTTTCTCCGTTTTCAGGATGCGGAAAGATAGCGACCCCGACGCCTTCTTGCTCAGCCGCCGTGATGCCGCAGAGTGTCCCCCATACCGATACACCCCCGTTGACTTCTGACTCGCCGATTCGTCCGTCGGCGTTCATTGCCCTCCGATATTCCATCTCAACGGCGTAATAGCCGATGCCTGTGTTCCCGGCAAATTCAAGCGAAGTGGTAGGTGCGTGTAGTGAGATTTCTATGTCCAGCACCTGTGCCTCGGTTTGACGGGGTTGCACTTGCACCGTAAGCGTCTCTATCAGTAGCGGCTCTTGGGCGCGCCACGTTGTGACGATCGTGAATGCTCCCGAAGTCTCTCCAACAGAAGGTATCCGTTGGCGTGTTAGTGGTTGCTGATCAAGCCTTTCGCCGTTGGCGGTTCCGAGTGCGAAACAGACCCCTGGGGGATACTGCGCTCGGGTTTCCGCGCCTTCCGTTACGACCTGTCCATTGGGGACGTAGAGCGGATGGCAGTAGGACGGACGTTCAAGATCACCATAACAGCATGTGAGTATCGGTGCGCCGTCTTCTGTGATGGATATTTCTTTTTCGGTAACTTCGCGGTGTAACATAAATTTTATATCTAAATTATACCATGTGTCCTGAGATAATGCAAGGGTATTTAGTTATCAGTTAAGAATCGGGATTTGATAGGCAACTCTAAATCTACCATAAATAGCCTTGCACACTTTAAAAAACGTTGACTTCGGTCAGAAATTCTGGTATAATAGGCACTAAATTTCTCGACATAGAAGCGGCAATTGGTGGCATGATAGGATATGACAGCAAAACTTTCAGAGGGTTTATTATGATGATGTTAATGCGAAGTTTGGCATTCAGTTTCGGGATACTGTTTTTGGGGGTCAATGCGCTTGGCAACGCGTGGTACAGTGAAAATTTTGACAACTTCAAAGATGGTGACATCGCTGGGCAAGATGACTGGAAAACAGTAATGAACCAAAAAACTTGTCAAATTGGAAGCGAGGTAAAGCGTGGTGACACAGGCAAAAGCATTCTAATCACAGAAAACACAATGGTCGTCAGAAGTTTCGATGGCAAGCATGATGGCATTCAGTACGCTTCATTATTCACGCAGCGGGAAAAGGGTGCAGGCACAATGCTGTTTTACATCGGTGGAGATGCCATCAAATGGGGTGGGGCTGCCGTGTTTAATATTTCTGGGGATGGCACTATCAATGCGCTCGATGGCAATACAGGACAAGTGGTCATGCCGGGAAAACTGGGTGAATGGCAGCATTTCCGCATAGTGCTTGACTTTAAGGATAAAACTTATGACTTTTACGTCGATGACGAACAAGTTGTTGATGCTTACGGTTTTAGAGGCGAAGGCGGCAAAGGCGGCGTGAATCCGAGTCTAAGCTGGATCTTCTTCGGTTGGGACCATCCCACTGATGTGACTGCTTATATTGATGACATTGAAATGGGAGACGGTGAAGGCGAAACGGCTGGCAAACCTCAAGCGGTTTCCGCCTCAGACAAACTCGCGACCACTTGGGGAAAAATCAAGCAGCGATTGTAACATTTGTTCAGAGGTATTTATATATGGCACCTGTTATTGGCGTTACATACGGACACGATGTTGGAGATGACTGTACGAATAACTACATTCGCGCTGTTAGAGATCATGGGGGTATCCCTTATCCTGTGTATCCGGGTGTACCAGATTTTAATTTTGCCGAGTTAGATGGGCTTTTACTCACAGGTGGGGGTGACATTCACCCAGATAATTTCGGTGAAGAATGGCACCCAACATTAAAATCTGTTGATGAAGATCGCGATGGCTTGGAAATACCGCTATGTCAACAGGCATTGGAAGCCGATCTGCCCACCTTTGGCATCTGCCGAGGTATCCAGATTATGAGTGTCGCGATGGGTGGAAACCTGTACCAAGATATACCATCGGAATATTCACGAGAGGCACTACCACATAAGATAGAGGTAGGGGATGCTCGACATAATATACAAATTGAATCCGATAGTCTACTCAGTGAACTCGTAGGTAAAACGGCAGACGAAGTTAACTCATCGCATCATCAAGCCGTGGGTGAAATTGGCGGGGAATTTGTGATTACTGCGCGGTCGGCAGATGGTATTGTCGAGGCTATGGAAGATAGGTCGAAACGGTTTGTGTTGGGTGTGCAGTATCATCCTGAACGGATGCTTGAGACGCCTGAATTTCGGGAACACAGACGTAAATTATTTGAGGCGTTTATTAGGGTTTGTTCCTAAAACCTTTTGCGGTTAGAAAGGCATTGGGTTTCGCTCAGTATTTCCGCCGAGAAACCCCCTAAATCCCCCTTATCAGGGAGACTTGCAATATATACTTCCTAAAATCTGAATCGCGGATTACGCAGAGGACGCGGATTTTGGAGCATCTGTTGTCAGGTTGATGTTGGGTTTCACTTCGTTCAACCCAACCTACGTCTTACAGCGAATCCATGGCGAAAATGAAGGATTTCTAAAAATTGGCGACTAAGGAGAAGCGGTGGGTTAATCCGAGGATGCCGAAGGGGACGAGTGCGTAGTCGAGTTGGAACTGGCGGAGCGTTAATCCGAAACCTCCCGTGAGTCCAGAGATTGCGCCTAAATCGTTGCCTCCGATTTTGTACTTATAACCGGTTCGGAGATGTAAGATATTGCCGATCGTGTAGCCTGCACCGGCACCGATAGCGATGTCGTTGTCAGACGGACGAATGATGTCCGTTGCTAACGTGAGTGCATCATTCCAGAGCTTGTAGGCGACACCGATCCTAAAAGTGACGGGTAGTCCAAAAGCCTCCTCAATGAACTTCACCCTCGGTCCGAGGTGTTGTGCGTTAAATCCCAAGGAGAGCGGCGTCTTAGCAAAGTTATATAGCGCACCGAAATCGAAGGCGATGCCGCTGCCAGTTTCGTCAGCAATCTGTTCACGCAAGAATTTTGCGTTCGTGCCGAAGGCGAGCGCGCTTCCGAAGCTGCGGGCATACGAGAGAATCAGTGCCAGATCGTAGGGACGGAAGATAGTCGTTTCATTCCCATCTCGGTCACGCCCCTGTAATTCACCAAAAGAGAGGTAACTTGAACTCACGCCGACGGTCCCGATGTCTTCAAGCGGTACTGCGAAGCCGACAAATTCGTGGTTGATGCCGGCGAACCATTCGTTATGCATGAGGGCGATTTGCGGCTTTTGGAGTCTTGTGAGACCTGCGGGATTCCAGTAGGATGCGTAGAGGTCATCGGTGACGGCGACTTGGGATTCGCCCATGCTCATCGCCTCGGCACCGACGCCGATTTTGAGGAACGTCATGGCACGGGTGCCAGCGTTTTCGTGGATGTCTGAGCTATCCGCTGCTGCGGGTTGGGATGTAAGAATAAAGATTGCGATGAAGATGTATATAAAGCGTTGGTTCATAAAGTTTCTCCGCACAGTACAACGTAAGTTGGCAAGGTGTTCTCTACTGATTTCTCAACAAAGTTCGCACTGGTGTTTTCAAGATAAGGACTCCTGCTCAATTTCTTTAAGCTGTGTACCAAATATCTGCCTGATATAATCGAAATAAATCGGATTGGCAATTTGACAAG
The DNA here is from genome assembly GCA_022826805.1 of Candidatus Poribacteria bacterium. Taxonomy (GTDB): domain Bacteria; phylum Poribacteria; class WGA-4E; order WGA-4E; family WGA-3G; genus WGA-3G. The sequence continues at coordinate 69,803 of JAJDUH010000058.1, read as the reverse complement.
TTCCATCATTACCTTTAGAGGTTACGCCGTTAGTGGTAAGTTCATCAATGCATTCATTATGACGGTCGAAGAATACACCCCTAATAGAATGAGATACGATTCTCATTAGAATGTCTTCAAATCGAAGGTCTCGGCGGATATGAGTAAGTAGATGCTCAAAGTTGGTATTATGTTCTTGAAGTATCCGCGCGTACGCCCCTGAAAAATGTCTCATTGTAATCAGTTCGGTTTTCAAAATATCCATCTCCTCAGTAAGGATCTCCGCCAGACGATTAACAAGGAACGGTTGACCGACAGTCTGTTTGTAGAGTGCTTCGACAACCTCTGGTCCGAAGCCCTGCCCTACTTCATCAGCGTACTGTGTGAGAAGTTCACGCACCTGTTCAAATGTGAAGTTGGGTAAATGGAATGCATCCTGGATATTGAACGGAGATACAGCATTGACCATGTCGCGTTGGATGATGCTCTTGACACTCACGAAACAGACACTGTGAGGGCAATACGGTCTATCAGTGAGGTAGATGGAACGAAGTGAAGCCAAAAAACTGTTCTCAAGTGCCAGAGGGATACCGTGAAATGTATCAATGAAAAGGATAACCCGCTGCCAATTATTATGATGATAAACGAGACGCTCCCCAAATTTCCGAAAGAACTCATGCATTGAAACATGATCGGTTATCGTCGTGTTTTCCAAGAAGCGCACTAATGCATCAGCAGGTACTTTTCTGTGTTTCCGAAAAACTCTTTCAATTTCTTTTTTAATCTCTCTATAGAGGGAGGCATAAAAATCGGCAGCGGCGTATTCTTCATATTCCTCAAAATTCAGTTGTATTGGGAAGTAAGTGGTATCTTGGGTAGTGAGCGTCTCAAGTGCTAAGCGAAAAAAGGTGGTCTTGCCGGTTTGTCGTGGTGCGAAAAGGACGATGTAGCGTCCCTCTTTGACGCGTTGAATGAAATCGGCAATCTCCTCGGTACGAGGGACAACATAATGTCTGTCTGGGTACACACGCCCCTGGGTTCCGAAACGTCGCATTTTTTCTTCCTGTTGGTAAAAACGCCTTTCCCTCGGTCGGCGAGGTGTTTTTGCTGGGGTGTTTCCCCCTAACCTCGCCAAGTCATAATGACCGGTAATTGCAAAATCTACTATAGTATACCACACCGTCGCGTGGAAGTCAAACATGGTTGTTGTGTTGTGAGCTATAAGTTATGAGTTTGTCTGAATCAGGATTTGCAAGATTAGAAGATTTGCAGGATTATCAATGCATCCTTACCGATACAAGGAAAATACTGATACACCTGTTGCCCCGCTGGGGCTTATGTTTCTCGGGCAAATTTTTCTATACACATAGCGTCCCTCTGGGACTCAAGGGAAGCGTCGCGAGCATGAAGAAACACCCCGATGAATGCCACACGCGCATTCTGTGTTGATTCGCAAAAACACTCGCTCCTACAGAAAGAGGTAAGGTTGGGATGGAGGAGTTTAGAGATCTAATTCGGGTAGGTTCTTTACAATATCTACGGTTTTCAAACTGACGGTGATTACCTTGCCGATTAGGTTGACGATGTATTGGGGATCGTCGGTGCGGTTTGGGTTGTTGACAATGCCGCTCCGTTTATCTGTCTTCACACGATACTGATCTATGACCCACTCCAATGCGGAACGGGTACCGAGGCGGTAGTCGAAAACTTCCGGGGGCACCCTGTCGATTGTGAGGAAGGTGTTGTAGACGATTTGGGTTTTGTCTTTGGAGAGTTTCATTTTCTCGACGTGCCAGTCGAGTGGGACCTCCGGGTTTTGGATGAACTGGAGATCGCTGTATCCAGGTTGGGATTCGTAGTTGACGTGGAGGTCTGCTAAGCGTTCTCCTGCTTTTGCGAATCCCCAGAAATCCGCTGCAACCCCCCTGTCAAGGGGGGCGAGGGGGGTTGGAATGTGTGGCAGATCGCGTTTGAGGTTCGCCTCGTACTTTTCTCGGTAGCCCGGGTGATGCAAGAGTCCGTAGTTGTAGTGGAAGATGTCCCACTTGGTGATGGTGTCGTCTTGGTAGTGGGTGCGGAATTTAGTGAGTGCCCAATCGGTGATGTTTTCGCGACGGTTTGTGCCGTCCTCGTCGTAGATGTAGAAGGGAAAACATTGCGTTTTTTCGAGTATATCAAGGGAGGGAATTTGTTCTACCATCAAGCTCTGAAAAGGTTTACTACTGCTAATACCACTAACACAAATCACCCGATTTTCCTTTTCAGTTTCTGGCGCGGGAAAAATAGAAGGAAACAGAAGCACTCTATCATTCATTATTCGATCAAAGTAGAGGTTCAATTTTGTAAACGGACGGTAAGTGGAGTGTCGCATTTTTTCATTTGTAAATGTCGCAGTTTGACCACTCTGCAACTTCCGTTTTAAAGTTGAACTCCACTTAATTATTCCATCATCAGAAACCACAAAATCATCAAGGTCAACATCTCGGTTCGTCCGTTGCATCCAGCGGTTGACTTCTGCCTTGTAAGTTTCAATTATCCGACTCATATTTTCGGAGAGTGTGCTTCTGTTGAAATTGTAAACCCATGCATCACGGTTTGTACTGACCCCTAGACCATAAGTCTTGAAAATTACACCCACTGCATCTTCTTGAGTTCCCCGCGCTTCCTTAGTTCCCATTGGGATAAAGGTTTCAAATTCAGGATGAAGCCCCTCGCTGAGCCATGTATCTCGCTTATCAGGAATGATCTCCTTCCATTCAATGTTTTGATAATGTTGCTTCGAGTCAAGATATTGGTACTTTTCCTCTTTTCGCCAAAATTCGTCAACCCAAGCATAGAAGATTTGCGTTTGTGAATTTGCGTTACCAGTTTTTTTCACGAAAAAATTAATGCTCACCCCAACCTGAATCCCAAATACATTGTGTGTTGTCCCTGAAAGTTTTGGATTCTTGCGGACATTTCCACCCAAATCCAAAATGTAGATAGCGTCAAAATCTTCTGCAAGATGTTTTCGCATGCCATCGAACGCCACACCCTCAAGAAAGCCGCTATTTGTCACAAAAGCGACAACCCCTTCCTCACCAATCCTGTCCGATGCCCATCGAATTGCTTTGACATACGGATCAGAGAGTTTATTTCTGAGTGTTGCTTTAGAATCTTTGGCGTACGTCTCTGCAACCAACTTGTCCATCGTCTCATATTTCCGGTTTTTGTTGTTGTCGTTTGCATTGACTTGTCCTACATTGTACGGTGGGTTGCCGATGACAACGAACATCTCGGATTCTTTCTGCTTTTCGACGCGTGCGGTATTGTCGGGTGTGAAGAGTTGGAGCTGCTCTTTTTCCTCTGCTAACTCGAAGGTATCGACGAGACACAATCCTTCGTAGGGGACATAGCGGTTGGTTGTATTGTAGAACTCGTGCTCTATGTTCAAACTGGCGATGTAGTAGGGTAGGAGCATCACCTCGTTACACTGGAGTTCGGGTGGGTCAGCGGTGTATTTGCGCTCTAAGGAGATGGGATCAAGTTCCTGCATGATGCGGACGATGAAGTTGCCGGTGCCGACGAATGGATCAATGATGTTTACACCGGTATCGGAGAAGGAACGGTTGAACTCGGTGTTGAGGATGTGTTCGCCGCTTTTGACCATGAAATCGACGATGGGTTGCGGTGTGTAGACGATGCCGTGCGTGTCTGCGACTTTGACGGAGAAGCCTTGAAAGAACTGCTCGTAGACGGTGTTGAGGAACCCCTGTTTTTGTGAGAAGTCGGTAATGGTGGCGGCGGTTTGCTCAATGGCGACGTAGAACGGGTCTAAGCCTCGGAGGAATTCGTTGCGGTCAAAGGTTTGAGAGGTGAGTGCGTCGATGACGTTCTCTATTTCGCGGGCGATGATGTTGCGGCGCGTGAAGTCGGCGTTGTTGAAGACTGTGCGGAAGATGCGTTCTGTGAGTAGGTGTTGGATGAGCATCTCCTCAACGGCGGCGATGGAGAGGTTCGGGTTGATTAACGCTTGGCACTGTTGGTGAAAATTGGCAAATGCTTCCTGGAATCGTGTGTTGGTTTGGCGTTCGGTTTCGATTAAAGCCGTCAATTTTTCGCCGAGTTCTGGCACGGTCTCCCTGAATTCAGCGACAGCGGTGTGCCACGCGGCGATGTTCTCTTCCTGATAGGCGAAGAAGGTTTGGAGGACGTGGACGAGGTTTCTGGGTTCGGAGATGTCTAAGTCGAGTTGGAGCTGACCGTGTTGGTAGAGGAGTGCGTGGGTCGGGGATTGGACGACGATGTTTTTTGAGGGGTAGCCTGCGGCGAATTTCTTGTCTGCTTCGACATAGAGGTCGTCTTGTGTGTCTTTTGCTTCCCAGTGTCCGAATGGTAGATTAAAGGTATCGACGACTTCGCCATCGGGTCGGATTCGTCTATAACCCCCCTTACCCCCCTTATCAGGGGGGAGAGTATGTGTCTTTTCGCAGAGGAGTGTGAGGTCTGCTTGCCGCGCGTAGTGTTGGAGGAGGCTTTGGAATGCGGTGCGGACGGTGCCTTCGTTTTGTTCGCCGAGTTGTTCGTATTCTTTCAGTTCGGCGTAGTATTGTTTGATGGGTTTGTGTGTGGGTCTAATATTAAGATGGCGCATAATTTTGAGTTGTCAGTGCCTGTCTGAATCAGAATTTACAGGATTCGCGGATTTTCAGGATTATGGTTACTCGTGATTGATGACGCGTCTGACACAAAAACGCGGCTCTTTTGTAGCATAAACTGTTAGTTTGTGCCTTGTAAGTATAACCGATTCAAGCGATTTCAACCTCTAAATCGAACCCACGTGAAAAGAACAATTTTAGCGGCGACTCATCACATTTCCGGTTGTCTGAATCGCGGATTACACGGAAGTGCCTCTTGTTGACACCATCTGGTATATCACTTATCCGTCGCTGGTATAAAAGGCTCAATTCCCAATTGCTTGCATTTTTTCTTAACATCATCAGGAATTTCCGGTGCTACAAGAATGCAGCGGACCTCCTTACATAGTATATCATAGTCACTAGCAGCAAGATGTTTATACTTCAAGGCCTGCAAGATTTCAGAATCGCTTTCGGGTGAGATATATGGCTTCACCTCCACAGGCACAGGTTTTCCAGAATTATCCATCAACAAGACATCCACTCTACCATCACCTGATTTGAATGTATACTCCTTTTTAATCAATCTCAATCCTTCCCCAAGCTGAGAAGGGTTATTCGCCAGGTCATCCTTTAAATCCTCATGTGTTTTGCCAGGACCTCCGCCACCACCTCCATGCCCACCGCTGTCTCTACGAGATGTATTTCCCTGAGAACTATCTTGCGAACTTGGGCGACTCACACTTGGCTGCGGAGAAGTGTAGACAGATTCATTGCTTACTGAATCAGTGTGTACGTTGCCCGTTTCTGGCACTTTGTTCTCCTTCGTCGTTGAACTATTGTTTTCTCCATCAATATTGGGCGAAGACTCAAGGAGTGTTGAACCGGCATCAGTTGGGGTTCTATCATAAGGGCCATTCTTTTCCTGAATAGATTGTTCTGGAATCTCTTGTTCTTTTTCCTCAAGAGTTTTTTTCCCAGCCTCCAACTCCCTAAGAAATTCCTCGCATTTCTCGGGGTTTTGGCGGAATGCTTCAATAAATTTTATTGGAACACCACTTTCTTCTGCAAGCTCAGCCACTACATCCTTTTTCATACGGAGTTGGTATGCCAATTGTTCATCACGAACAAATCCTTCGGGTAATTCCTTAAGGGTGAGTTCACTTGGTTTGTGCATATTTCCATCTGAATCCGGGAGCCACTTTTTGGCAATCAATAAACAACCAAACCCACTGGATCTCTCTTCCACTGGTGGATCACTATATGTATAGTTCCGATGGCTTGATGTTTCTGTAGTTCCGCGAATGCAATCAACGTTAGACCGAGCAATTTCATTCCATATAAAAGCACTTTTTTCTGGAGTTGGGTTATTCAAAGCATATTCCAACCCGTCAATCTTTATATCAGGATCAAAGCCATTAAGCCCTCTCTTATGGGAACCGTGACGCTTATAGATGATAACGCGTCCTCCAACATCTTTTTCTTTTCGCTCAATCCGCACGGAATCTTCAACTCCCAATTTCTTAAATAACCCGTGCGCCGAAGGCGGATACTCATCAAGATTCACAAATTTACAAGTGCCATTTCCCTTAAAATACAAGCGAAGCTCATTATTTGGAAAATAAATCTGATTTGGTTTATAGTAACTTACATTACCTATGTCCGAACTCTCAATAAGAATAAAGGGGGTTTCTTGTAAAGCTTGCCAAAGTCGATTTCGCTTATCTCTCGAATTTGTTTCGCATGCACACTCAATTTTAGCAAAATCGCCCTTGTGATTGGCAAGAGGAACCGTTGAGGAATCATGTCCATATTTTGGTACAATATGGCTGATAACTTCGTCAACAATGTCCCATTTTGGAATCCCCAGCTCTCTCAGAAACCCGCTTGCTTTTTCATCTTGAGTTAATTCTATCTTCACAATTGGGAACGAGATGTCAGTATTCTGTTCAATAGGTAAGTATGCATTCGGAGATTCATCTTCCTTGAATGGATTAACGTGTGCCCCATCTTGAAGACGCAAAATAGGCTTATCTCGGAGAATGCTCCATTGGGAACGCCATAGTGTTGGCTGCCCAAATAAAAATCTATAGAATTTGATAAACCATTCGTCACATTGTTTGGAAAGGAACAGCAGGGTTAGCCGGCGTGCGAACATAGAAGGATCAACTTCGTTAACGTCCAGTTTCAAAGTAAGATAGGTGCGGAGCTCAGGAGTGAGATCTTGGGTGATTTCATTGGACAACCACTTGGTTTCATTAGTGGTATTGATGGAATAAAACAAGTCACTTAACTGCTTGTGGTTAAGAAGGTTTCTAATTGGATTCCCTCGTGCGAGCTTAGCATTTGATGCTGAGACATACGTCCTGTCATTTGCTGGGAGAAATTCTTCATTCATAAGTGTCTCGCGGACCTTGCCGAAGATAGGATAAAACAGATTGTTTTTATCCTCAGCAAGATTATTTAATTTGCTCGCGAGTGCTTCAAGAAAGTCAACGTTTAAACGCTCTCGCTCCTTTAAAAGAGGCAAGAATTCCTTTACAACCAAATCCGCTACGCACTCCATCAACCAACGATTCCAAGGAACATCCTCATGAATGTCATCACGCGAACTAGTTAGTATGAAATCGGCGTTAATTAAAAATGGTAAACCGGTGTCATCCTGGACAGGTAAATACGCAAAAACCTTCTCGATTGCGGTAGAATTTTCATCCAAAGGAAACGCAATTGAAACTTCTCGATCTTCCACGCCTTCTCGTTTCTTGTGAGTAATATTGGCAGGCTTATCAAAGGTTTTAGGACATACCAAGAAATCACCCCCATTATAGTTTCCAACTTTATTGCCTTTAACGTCGATTGTGACTTCTGGCTGCCTCTCATTATCTTTGAAAATCGTAAAATCTATCCCAGTATCCGTCTTAATCCGAATTTGTTTAAGAGTTGAAAGAAAAAGAATAACCTCTGGCTGAATATCTTCCAGCATTGACTCAATCTTAGCATACCCAAAATCTGATTTTGTTAATGGAAGGACGATATAGGTCATGGAAGGATTTAGACCTTCCGGTGGGATATCAAGCCACCTTGGTACGATGTACCCAAGTCCAGTTTCTTCATCAAACTCCGGCAAACAAAACTCGTAACCTTTGGAAAAGATATGAGGGTTATCTGTTACGCGGAAGACAGATTTAAAACCAATTCCCTTTTCACCGATGTCTCCAAACTTCTTTCTCTTTTTGCTTTGACCCACCGCACAAATTGTTGCCACATCATTACGATTAAAGCCAATTTCGTTGTTTTCGATGATCAATGCACCATCAGAGCCTTTAGTGCAGGTAGGATCGGTTTTTGTTAACTGGAAGGAAATATAGGGCAAAGGCGTCTCGTATGTGTTGTCCTCAGCGTTCTGAATCAACTCGAAAATAAAGTGAGCGTTTGTTTTGTTAAGATCCTCCGCTAAAGTTTTAATCATGCTCATTTGGTTAGCCTTGGACAATTCGCTATCACCATGATAAGTTTGGCGGATTTCATGAATGTGTTCAAATTGTTCGCATAGCATAACTGGATGCTCCTTTCCTCCATCTATTTAGCCATAAAGGACTCGAGGTGTTATTTATACTTTCCCATTTCTTGTGATTTGAGGATAGTGCTTTGTCTGTCTAAATTTTAAGTTTGAATGTCGCGACCAGAGGTCGCTCCTACAAGAAATTATGTTTTTGTGAGAAACAACAATATAATGGTCTGTGTCCATTTTCTAAGAACAGGAAAAGCATCCCGTTTCAAAGTTCAAACATTTTGATACTGCCATATCCCAAATTGCACAAACTGACAGTTTATGCTACAAAAAAAATGCCTTATACCAAACTCATTTAACAATCTACCTCGTCAGCTGAATTATGATGCCGATGCCGCTGATGAGGATGTAGGCGAATGTACTGACGAGCCCCCAATTCACCTGAAATTCCTTTTTTACCTCTAAAATGTCCCCCGGATAGAGTAACGTCTGCTGCGATGGTGCGCCTTCAACGGGGTCGGGTATCAACGAGACCTCTTCAATCATGCCATCACGGCGGTGAACAAGCACCTCCTCGCGGTTCGCTGCAACGTCAAACCCGCCGCCGAGGGCAACGGCTTGCGTAATGCTCAAAGGTCCACGCACGCGCTGGGCACCTGGGTTACGGACATAACCCGTTACGTAGATAGGTTCAACTTTGAATACATTAGGGACATACAGGACATCGCCGTCCGATAGAGAAGAGAGCGGGGTGTTGTCCTCTGTGGATTTCCAGAACTGTTCAGAGCGGTTAAATTCGGAAAGGGTGCCGTCCTTGCCGATTCTTATGAGTGCTGTGAGATCCGCCTCTGGGGTGGGACCGCCTGCGCGGGCGAGTGCCTGTTCAATGCCAATCTCATCGCGGATAAAGAGCTTTCCGGGTGTTTGGACTTGCCCTTGCACTACGACGGTGCTGAGGGGCATAACAAACACGAGATCGTTTATATTGACGCGGATATCTTTGTATGGACGGTTGGTTGAGAGGTTGTAGGTTTCAACCTTTTGTGTGGCATCAGTGCGGATTAATTGCACGCCTTGGCGATCGGCATTCTCAGCCATACCACCGGCAAGGGTGATGGCACGGTACAGACCGATATCCGTCTCCGGTGAGATGGGATAACGCCCGGGTGCCTTTACGGCGCCACCAACGAAGACGCCATTCTCTTGTAGGACCGGTGAGACCATAACAATGGGGTTGCTAACGTGATTATCCTTGACGAGAAACTCGCGAATCAGCTGATTGACTGCTGTCACCGTCTGCCCAACAACATCAAAGTCCCCGCCGAAGTAATTGATCCTACCGTCTTCACGGACTTGGACGGAATGCGTATACTCCGGTTGTCCAATCACCGCAATCAGGAGGGTGTCACCTATTTTGATGCGGTAAACATCACTGAAAAGTGCGGGGCTCGCGATGAAAAACAGTAAGACGGTAAAGGCTTGCAAGCAACGTATGGGAACACGGGGAACCTGCAAGCTTTGGAAAAAATGGATCATAGTGTATTGCATCGGGCTTACAAAGCCCTCTGACGATTTTGAGGTCTTCTCGTGTAAGCCTCTTAATCTTTTTCGCTTTCCAAGAAAGACATCTGTTCCTCTGATGTTACCAGTTTGCGAGTACTACTCCTTCTGGCAGGTCGTTTTCGCCAATATTCTCTGACGTAACTACCGTCCCGCCTTTGGTGTGCTCGGACGTGAATTTTGTCAGTTATGCGCATGTGAGATTCTACTTCTTTAAAGAGGTAGAGTTGCTTTACCTTCTTCATGGCAACTTGTCTGGGCGTGTTAAACTTCCTGTAGTGAATCGAAATAAGCTTGGAGGGATGCCTGCGCCTGCGGAAGTAAGTTAACTGGCACGAGGACATCGCCCCATTCAGATTGTTTGATATTGCCTTTCACACCGCCATAATAAGGCACTTCATGGCAGCGTAAATAGACAGGAATACCTTCCTCCTGTAAAACGCTCTGGAGGATATTTCCCGCTAATTCATTTGGTACGGATTCAACAACGCACCAATCCCCATATTCCGTAACCTCAGTTTGCACTAATTCAGGCACGAGTTGGACCTTGCAATCCGAGCACATCAATACTTCCGGCTTATATTCAGCGTTGCATTGTGGACAAAACGGCATAGTATTTCTCCTTGTGAATGGGGAGAGGTTGGAACCTCACCAACAAAGAACCTTGGGGGTTTGGGAGTGTATGGTATCTTGCCGTGTTGCTATCAGTTAATGGGAGTCGCCGTTGATATCTAATCTGATTATGGTAACATATTTGGGATAATTTTGTCAAGAAGGATTTGGTTTTCAGTTTGTGAATTTTAGAGATTTTTCATCGCTCTCTTTGTAACCGATCCGAATTGCTTTTGCTCTTATAACGGTTTCACCTATCGGTAAACGCAAAGGTTCTGTATACAACTGCCATCGGACATCTTCACCTTCTTCGGTTGTATACGCAATTGAGGCACCTTGTGTTGAACAGTAGAGTTGCAGAAGCAGCGGTGCGTCCCATTCTCCATCTTCATGAGCAGGCTCCGTGCCGGGGTTAGAGGCGTTAATTGGAATGAAAAGTGGTGATGCCGTTTGTGGTTGTATGCCATTAGGATACCACTTCGCCACCATTTCTTCTTCAGATATATTCCCCATATCCCCGAATTCCGATTGCCACGCTGTCAACGTTTCTTGCATCCGTTTAAGTACATGTGCGTGTGCTGCATTTTCTGCTAAATTGTTGAGTTCATACTTGTCATTTTCCACATCGTAGAGTTCTTCAGCGGGGCGGGGTGATTGGAACATGACCAATTGATCGCCCTCTAATTTGCCTTCGGCATGAAGTCGCCACATCTCCTGCATCACGGGATGGTCATTGCGGTAAGGATCCCAGAGGAGATATGGCTTTTCGGGATAATAATTTCGGATGTATTTATACCTTTTATCACGTACAGCACGCAACATCTGATACGATAAATCAAGGCGGTCGCGCGTTGCAAAAATATATTCACGTTCTACTTTTTGGGGTCCAAGGAAGGGTTGTCCTTGTAGGTGCTGCGGTGCTTGAACACCACATAACGAAAGCACAGTGGGACCGAGATCAATCAAACTCACCAATTGATCACTCTCACTCCCTGGATTAAGCGCTGCGTGCCAACGCACAATCAACGGAATTCGGATCCCCGCATCATAGGGCCAACGTTTACCGCGTGGGAGTCCTTCACCGTGATCGCTCCAGAGAAAAACAATGGTATTCTCTGCAAGTCCATCTTCCTCGAGTTGATCCAACAACTCTCCGACACGTGCATCGGCAGTGGCGAGATTATCGTACTGTCGAGCCAATGCGGCGCGGGCTTTAGGTGTATCTGGTAAATAAGGTGGTAATTCCACGTCATCTGGATTCGTGGTCAGTGGACGATCTTCCTTTTCCCACATACCACTTTCGTGTGTAACGAGTGGGTTAAAAACGGAAAAGAAGGGTTGCCCGTCCGCACGATTTCGCCAGTGTCCTTGATTGCTATTGTCATCCCACGCTGTGATAGGCGGTGTGAACTGATAGTCTGTTTTACTATTGTTGGTGCAATAATAGCCTGCCCCTCTCAGATATTCGGTGAATGTTTTCACATAAGGGGGCGGAACGACAGAATACGGCGTAGGTAGGTCCGGTGTACTTTCGTGTGTATGCGTTGTCCGATGGTGATGTGTTCCGATGGAAGTCTGATACATACCGGTGATAATAGCGGAACGACTCGGTGCACAGACCCCAGCAGTCGAAAACGCGTTCGGAAACCGACATCCACCAGCAGCGAGCCTGTCAATATTGGGTGTACGTGCGATCGGGTCCCCGTAACAACCAAAACGGGGTGTTGTATCCTCTATAGAGATCCAAAGGATATTCGGGCGATCTGATATGTTCATTGTAGCTCCCTTTTTATAGTGTATAAGTAATTGTCGGAGTGTTAGGTTGGGAATTGCCAGAGTTGCAGTGCTGTTTTGCCCAAGACCCATTCCCGATCTTCGGGTGTGAAGAAGTCCATTTCGTCACGGACAACGGCTAAGGTTTCTGCATAACTGGCTTGTTTGAGACAGACGGGCCAATCGGTGCCCCACATAATCCGAGAACCGCCGAACGCGTGATATACCTTCTTGACCTGCTCGTATGTGTCCGCCCATGGAAAACCGGTCTTTGAGATTGACCATGTGTGACTTATCTTGACATAAACCCGAGGAAACCGTGCTAAGTCGAGCAGCAATTCATGCTTTTCAGGGGCATCAGGCGAACAACCCGCCATGTGATCGATGACAACATCCAAGTCGGGATGTTGTTCTAAAAGTGGGACGAGGTCTACTAACCGATCGGCACCTGTGAGCATCAGCATCGGGACGCCGAGTGTTTCGGCGCGGCGGAATATCGGTGGCATCAAGGGTCCGGCAAACCAATCGCCGTTAGGTCCGGTAGACGGACTCAGACGCACACCGTGGAAACCGTCCTCTTCGGTCCAGCGGCTGAGATGGTCGGGTGCCTCCGGGTCTTCGGGGTTGATTCGGCAGACGCCCATGAATTTATCGGGGTATCTTTTCATTGCGTCGGCTGCGTACCGGTTATCCCAGCGATAATGGATGACCTGAACGAGGACGGTTTTTTCAACGCCGTTCGCTGCCATCAGTTCTAAGAGTGTTTCTGCTGTGGCATCATCTTCGGGTGGATTTGTTGTCTCTGGTGCCCACGGAAATCGTGGATCGTTTTTCCAAACGTGAACATGTGGATCGATGATTCTCATATTATGGCTCCGATATGGTTGTTGGTTGTTGGTTATAAGTTGTTAGTTTTTAGAAACTTGCCATTGGTTAGAGATCCGTATGCGCCTAAGGGTAAACAGTAAAGTAGGATTAGAATGTGTAAACTGAATCCTGTGACAGTGGCGATCTCTACCGATGTACCGAAATGGTGTAGCAGCCAGACGAACGGAAACTCGGTCGTTCCGAAGTTACCAACTGTCTGGACAGGCAATAGGTTAAAGACGTTCGTAAAGGCGAGTGCGAATAACACTTCGGGCATCGGAATACCGACCCCCATCTCGATGACGAGGTAGCACTGAAACCCGAAACGGATGACGAGGCAGAGTAGGGAATATAACCAGACTTCCAAGTAACGGCGATTCGACCGAAACGCTGTTAGCTGCCGGAGTACTTCCAAGCCTTTGTTGACCGCCCATGTGATTGGTCGCTTTTTAAGACGCAACAGTGGCACCGTACATCGCTCTGCGAACTTCATGCAGACGCTTGGTGCAATGTATACAAAGAGCACGACTGCGACTAAACCACCGCCTATTAGGAAAGGCACGAGGTAAAGTACCGTGCCAGAGAATGTGTTGCGAAGCTCGGTGCGCAGGAGCCAGGCTGTGGCAATTACCAAGCCCATTAGCAGCACAAGGTCAATGAGGCTTGCCACCAGAAGCGAGGCGATTCCCTGTGTTGCGTCCACTTTCTGTCGCCGTTGCATGAGATAGACATAAGAGACATCTCCTGTCCGCATCGGAAGAATATTGCCCCAAAAGGTGTGCAACGCCAAGATTGGGAAAATTCGATGGATACGACTCTCAAGATTGAGCAGTGCTCGGAACCGGAGGGTTTTCGCCAACACTAACAGACAATAGCATACGAGCCCGATTAAGAGTGCCTTTATCGACAACCGGCTAAGGGTTTGCGGTATCTGTTGCAGGTCGATCTGTCTTAAGAGGAAGTAAGCTATAACGACTGCCAGCACTGTAGGTACGCCGATTTTGGCAACCCGCTGGAATTGCTTTCTGTTCAAAGGCACGCTCGCTATTATTGAATTTTAGATATTTTTTTAGAATGCGTATCATGGTATATGGGAATGTTTTAATTGTCAAGGGCATATTATGTAGGACTATTTAGTTTTAAGGAATAAGTTCACTGATGTGAAGGAGATCTCTCGATGGATGCCCGAACTTGTTCGGGACAGCGCACTTTTCCCGAACAAGTTCGGGCGTCCGGATGCAAATTATTGGAAAACTAAATGACCCTGGGTATATTATGGTAAATATTAGAATGACTTAGACATTATAAACCAGCGAGGTTAGGAAACCTTGAAGAAACACCCCAGCAAAAACCCTACCACTCGTAAGGTAGGTGCGGTTTCATGAAGTTTCAGAATTTAATTCGGTAATTCTAATTTTCCCCAGGCCCGGTAGGTGCGGTTTCCAAATTTTGCCTTTATAGGCAAAATATGTCTTTGCTTTACATCCCGCACCGGATATTATCCAAAATTACCGAAATATTTATTTAAACTTCATCCAACCGCACCAACATGCCTATTTATTTTTCAAATCCACCACAGTTGTTGGTTGTTGGTTATAGGTTATAAGTTAAGCCTTGTGGCAGTTAACTCGGTTTCTCATGAAACATGCCTCTTAACCAAGTACCAAGTACTTATAACCAACAACCCAAAAAAACAGTTTGCTTTTTAGCGGTGTGTATTCTATAATATGCACCATCTAAATCTTTATTGAAACGCGGTACTCATTTCGCCTCATGAAAAACAGTAAGCCTCCATCAGATGCGTCCCCTCGGAAACAATTCTACTTCCTGACGGCATCGCACCTCGTCCTCGATTCCTACGCAACCCTCCTTTCACATCTGCAACCCCGTTTACTCGAAAAGTTAGCCACAGCTGCAACACGGAACAGTTTAGCGGGTAACTTCGTCTCAATTTACAGCCTCTTTAGCTCGTTTGGACAGATATTCTTCGGATGGTTGTCGGATCGGGTGCGGACGGTGCATTTTGTGACGTTTGGCGTAGCGTTCACTGCTCTCGGTTTAAGTCTGTTGTGGGTGGCACCTACCGTTAACATCGTGTATATTATGTTGGCTATTGGTGGTATCGGTATTGCTGCGTTTCACCCGCAGGCGACAGCTTACGCCGGTGCCTTAGCGAAGGGGAGAGGCATGGGGACATCCGTTTTCCTAACGGGTGGCAACATCGGTCGCGCCCTCGGTCCACTGGCACTGATGTACATTCCGTACCATTTCGGCTTGGACTATCTGGCTTGGGAGATGATACCGGGGTTACTTATGGCACTGCTTGCACCAAAAGTGCTGAAATTTGAGAAGGACCTCGACCTGACGGCTTCCACCCGTGGAATACCAAGTGATCCATCTGCACCGCAAGAATCCTTCTGGAAGGTTGCTTACCCACGCATGCTCCCGCTCATTGTGCTTTTCACCATCGCTGCATTTCGAACCGTCACACTCACCGGTTTAGAAACCTTTTTATCTGTCCATTTAGACGACCGGGACTACTCGGATCAGGCGCGTTCCCTCGTTATTGCTATTTTCATCTTCGCGGGATCAATGGGCATTATGTCAAGCGGTTGGCTTATGACGCGTATAAACACTTACATTCTATTGTTAGTATCGCTTCTGGGATCGCCGCCGCTGCTTTACGCATCGCTACACACTAACGGATTTAGCTTCCTTGTACTTCTCTTTGTAGGCAACGTAATTCTCTCAAGCTCCATAACGATTAATATTATCTTAGCGCAGATAATGTTGCGCGGGCATGAAAGTATAGCGTCCAGTTTTATGATGGGGGCAGCGTGGGGTGTCGGTGGGGTATTGAATAAATTTGTTGGTAACTTGGGAGATCAATTCGGTTTGCCAATTGTGTTAGACGGTTTGGTGATGATTCCGTTAGTGATGGCACCGCTTCTGATTCTGTTACGCGATCAGCCGGATTTGTCGAAGCCGAGTTTGTAGAAGGCTATCAGCAGTCAGGGGTCGCTCCTATAGGAAGAGGTCGGATTCTGGTGGTAGGCTTAAAAAGTCCACAATAGGCTTAGAAAATGGGTGCTGATGAGGTCGCCTAAGAGGAGGGCGTAATCGAGTCGAAACTGGCGGACTTGGATGCCGATCCCGGTTGTAATGCGGTCGTCTCGGTAACCGACGCGCAGTGCCAACGGTTTGCTAATATAATATTCAGCACCGAGATGTGTCTGCCCTTCATAACGCTGCTGCCATTGGTAAGAAAGGGTTAGTACTCGACCGAAAATGTGGGGGTTGGTATACGCCACACCGATATTCCAGTTTGCTGGAATGGATTCTTTGGGAGCAGATTCGGTGTTCCAAGTTAAGGTCGTCTTTGAGACATCCTGAAGGTTGAAACCGAACGAGAAGCTGCCTACATTTTCCAAGCCGAAAATTGCATTGAGATCGGGTAGACGCGCGAGGACACCTACGTCAAAACCGTAACCCCAACTCCCATAATTGTAGGTATCGAGATCTCCACCACTGAGACGCTGTGAAATCCATTTGGCGTTTGCACCAATCATCAGCGACGGCGGCAAAGAATCCCTTCCAAAGTTATCCCACCACGATTGACTGACTGTCCAGCCTGTTGCGAGGGTCAGAATATAGGCGTTTTCGCTATCGTTTAGGTATCCAGATGGCTCAAAGTCCGAGGATCTCGGTCGATTTTTTGCGAGGTTCTTCCGTTCATCAGCACTTATGTTCGGATCAAATGCTGGAACGAGTGGATAGATAGGAATGTCGTCAATACCGGCACGGAGCCATGATAGTCCGAGGTTGAGCTTCGGCAGGATTTTCGTTGTACCAGAGACGTAGTTGAATGCGCCTAACCCCGAACGTCGTGCGGCATGCATGAGGCAGAATTGGTAGTTATCTGAAACGCCTGCTATACCGGCGGGATTCCAATAGGTGGCAGTGGCATCGTCCGCGATACTGACGTACGCCCCCCCTAATCCGAGGGCACGACCGCCAACACCGTTTGTCAGAAAGTCTCCGGTGTAATTCTCTGCTGAAGCTGGCAAAACAGCCAGACAACCCCATCCGAGCAGCACTGTTACCAAACGAATGAGGGGATTAGACTTCCATTGTCGCAATTTAGTCAATTGATTTCTGTTTCCTTTGAAAAATGAGGGCAACACATGGGATGTTTAATACGCTGTGGATGGCACACAGCGGGAGAAAGCCGCGTGTCGGAAACCTTCTAAAGATTCTACTACTTTTAAACTCTATTCAGATCGAAAGCGTTCCAATAGTACTGGTACTGCGTTGAGTTCCAACCGGAATAGATTTCGTCCCAGTCCATTCGGTTGAAGTGCGGCAATAGCGAACTCTCTGTGACGGGTTGCGATGATCCTTGATAACGATAGTCGACTGAGAGCCGGATCCGATCGGAGGTCTGATTGGGCAGTGCCTTGTGAACGGCGTGACTATGAAAAAATAGGGCGTCGCCGATCTCGTAGTCTCCAGAAACCCAGTAGAGTCCGTCTGCTTCCAAGGGTTCTGTATCAATACCGAGTCCTCCGGCACCAAATGCGGGTTTAACTGGATAGATCCCACTTCGATGCGATCCAGATAATATCGATAAGCCGCCTAACTCCGTTGGACAGGGTCCAAGCGGTATCCATGCGGTATAGGTATCTTCTGTGCCTCGGATGTGGATATAATCCTGATGTGCTGGCGTTGTGTACTTCGTGTTTTCGGGGAACATAATTCTTCCAATATTCCGCGGATGCACAAGTGTCTTTTCACCAAAAAGCTTATCCAACATATCTAAAATCGCTGGATGGTGTGCGAAAGCGTGGAAGGATTCCATGGATTGGAATTCATCTAAAACGGGCCAATACCCGTCATCGCCTTCCATGTACGGACCACCCGTTCGGATGCCGTCCATCAGGACGTCTCCACCTTGTGCCCAGCCGTGTCTATGGCAGATTTCCAAGAAATCTCGACGTAGGTTGTAGATGGAATCTGCGTCAATTAAGCCACGAAAAAAGAGGTACCCGTCTTGCTGTGCCTGTTGTTGGAGTTTTCCAGGCTGATCCAAGAGTTCATTCGAGACAGTAAAGGGTTTAATGCTTGCCATATAGTGCTCCTTACTTGCGAAAACAAGGGCATTTCAATGTTGTATTCGTTATAGATATTATAGCAACAAAACGGGGTGGTGTCAATAGAAAGCGTTGTGAGTTAACAGTTATGCGTTATAAGGTACAATGTTGGGTTTCACTCCGTTCAACCCAACCTACGTGTAATTATCCTCTTTAGTTGTAAACCGTGTAGGTTTTCTTGCAAAAACCTGCAGTCTACAAAATGGCGAGGTTAGAAACCTCGCCAGCGGAGGCGAAAAAGGAGCGATGTGGGAATATTTTACACGGTGACTTAGAAATATGATACAATGGCGTAAGCGTATTTTTAAAATCTTGGGAGAGACCTCATGCTTAGCATCAAACATCTCGAAGCGATTCCTTTGAACGTGCCGTTCTACCACGAGCGGGTTAGCCGACACATGCACCGTGCCTTAACACACGGCGAACGGGTTCACGTTTACCGTGTTGAACTTAGCAACGGCGTTATCGGTTATGGCGAAAATTTAGGAGATGAATCGGCAAATATTGAACAGGTGATCGGACAGAACGCGTTTGCATGTATGAACGATGATAGCATCGGGTTCGGCATTCAGATGTCGCTTTTTGACGCGATTGGTAAATCCGTTGATGTGCCGGTCTATCAACTCATTGGTCCGAAGGTTCGCGAGCAGTGCCCTATTTCGTGGTGGGATATCGATATGCCCCCGGAGGATTGGGTGGCGGAAGTCCAAGAATCGGTAAAACGGGGTTACACGTCGGCAAAGTTGAAGGCGCGTCCGTGGCGGGACATCTTCGCGCAGGCGGAGGCGGTCGGTGATGCAGTGCCAGCAGATTATCGGCTCGACATCGATTTCAACGGGTTCTTGCGGACTGCAGATAACGCGATTCCTGTGCTGCAGCAGTTAGATGAACATCCAAACGTCGCTATCTACGAGAGTCCGTACTATCTCGGCACAGATGTAATGGGTGCGGCACGGTTGCAAGTGAATGTGCAGAAACGGATTGTTGAGCATTTCAACGAATCGTGTCTGCATGCGCGGTGTTGTGGTGGGTTTGTTGTCGGTGGTGGCGTGAACGCGCTCCTGCGAACGAATGCGCTCTGTGCGTCGTTCTCGCAACCGTTCTGGCTCCAGATGGTGGGCACGGGGATTACGACGGCATACTCAGTGCATCTGGGTGCGGTGTTATCACAAGCAGAATTGCCTGCGATTACGTGTCATGAATTGTGGGAATCCGATCTGCTTGAGACGCGGTTGACTGTTGTTGATGGGACGATTGCTGTTTCGGAATCGCCTGGGTTGGGGATTACGGTGGATGAAGCGGCGTTAGCGGAGTATCGTGTTGACCCATCTGCACCGACACCGCAGCAGCTGTTCCGTGAGAGCGATTATACTTGCCGTGTACATATTCCTGATGGCAGCGGTGGTGAGACGGTTCACGAATTCAGTGGCGAGGATGTCTATTATCCGGCGTTTAGTGAAGGTGAGTATCCGGGGTTTGTGCCGGGGGTTTGGATGGAAGTGGTTTGAAGAAACAGAGGGCAGATAGCAAATTAGCCCACATTCAATCTAAACCGCTGAAGGTCGTTCTTGCAGGACAGGAATAACGTAACTTCGGATTTTCAAACCGTCTATTGTTTCGGTTTCGAGGCGTGAGGTAGGATTGCTGCGATGGTCAAATACAACATAGTAGCCTTCTTGTGTCCCTTCTAACTTGAGATACGTTGCGAGTTGTTTTTTTCCTGCCTGATAGTAACGATCTCCTTCCCAAATCTTTGTTTCAACTATGTATTTGCGCTGGTTGTGGACAATAAGGAGGTCTACCCTCCCTCGTCCAGTTTGGACTTTCAGAAACATATTGGCACCGATAATGTGGACAAAGTGATCCAAATAGGCATAAAGCAGGTGCTGACCGACATACTCCTGCGGCGTATCTGGCACTTGCAAGATACGAAAACCGACTCGTGCAATGAACGCCTGAAAGTTATCAAGGAGTGCGCCCATCTCTATCACTCCGCCAGGCATTAGATAATCAATAAAATCATCACCGTTTTCTTCAGCGAAATAATCACTCTCCAACCCATTAATCGTCGGTTTAAATGCCTGCAGAATGCGATGTTGATAGATCGGATTGACGATCTCACACATACCGTCTGTCCCCTCTGCGATAACGCCATAAATTGTAAGTTCATTCATGATGTCATTGTCTAAACTGAAAAGTAAACCTCTCTCATAAGAGACAATTCGCATGAGGAGACTTTCAAATCGACGATCTCTGCGGATATTGGTAAGCAAATGCTCTATGTGGGTGTTCCGTTCACGAAGGATCCGTCTATGTGCCTGAGAAAAGTGAGACATCGTAATCGTTTTGCTTTTGGGTATGTTCATTTCCTCAGTGAGAATCTGCGCGCACCGATTGACGAGAAAGGGTTGTCCAGCAGTCTGTTCATAAATAGCGGTGATGACTTCAGAAGCAAAGGCTTGCCCGACTTCTTCGGTATACTGCTCAAGTAGTTCTCGAACTTGTGCGAGTGTAAAATTGGGCAAATGGAATTCATCTTGGATATTGAAAGGCGAGATTGATCGGTCATAATTGAGTTGGGTAATGTTCTTGACCCCAACAATGCCGACCCTATAGGGGCATCGGGAGTCCGATTGTTCGAGGTAAATGTAACGGAGTGCGTGCAGGAAACCACGCACAGCCTCAGGCGGAATACCATCAAATTCGTCAATGATGAGAACGATTTTTTGGGAATTACCTTGATGCGGTAATAAGCCGACTAACTGCTTAAAGAATTCCATCATTGAAACCTGATCCCTTACTTCCGTGTCCTCCAAAAATTGGTTTAACACTTTAGAAGGCGTAGTACCACGTTTCTTAAAAACGCCCTTAATTTCCTCGCAAAGCCTCTTATAGAAAGAGCAGTAAAAATCGGAGGCAGGATAGTCTACGTATAACTCGAAATTCAGTTGGATTGGGAAATACATTTCGTCTATAAGAGCGTCTATAGCTGCGCGGAAGAGCGTAGTCTTGCCAGTTTGTCGGGGAGCGAAGAGGACGATATATTTGCCTTTTTTCACACGGTCAATGAAGTCAGCGATCTCCGTAGTGCGGGAGACAACATAATTCTCTTTAGGATTTACGGGACCTTGAGTTCCAAAAGTCTTCATCTTTTCCTCTTACCGTGGATATGCTTAGGAATTTTCAGTGTTTTCAGAAAAATAATCGGAATCTACGCGTTTGATTTCGTAAGTTTTCTCTACGGAAACACCGACGTTATGTTCAATCATTAACTGCGTGAGTTGTTTCCCATCTATAAGTATAATCCTTTTAGAAGTTCTCTCTGCAAAATTCCTAGCTGCTGGATTAAAATTCGAGGTAGTAATGAAAACTCCCTTTTGAACGCCTTCTCCATCTAATGCCCCTACAAAATCTCGAACTGGCGGTTCACTCACGCTGCTTTGCCATCGTTTTGCTTGAACGTAAATCATATCAAGTCCAAGTCTATCTTCGTTAATGATACCGTCAATGCCACCATCGCCACTGCGGCCTACAGCTCGCCCTGCGTCTTCTCGTGAACCACCATATCCCATTTTGACGAGAAGATCAATAACGAGTTTCTCGAAAAAAGTAGGAGTGTTGTTTTTGATTCTCTCTAAAAGGTCTGCTGCCAATTTTTCTTGAATCGTATGATAATTTTCCTCAATAGACTTATCAGGGAGGCGGCTATCATCCGCAAGCCCATTGTTCTCCGCAGAATTAACAACCGATGGACTTACCCCCGCTTCAGTGTGCAGATCAGGAGCAGAAGATTCTTCTAGGCTTAGATTTAAAAATTCACGCCCGAGAGCCGTTATATGATAATGCCATTTACTGGCTTGATTTATATATCCCTTACGACTCAGATACTTTTCCATCTGTCCACTTTTACTTAGACGCGCCCTCTCATCCTGAGTAAGCGAAAAATGTTCGGTAAGCATATCGAGAATGCTTAGACGGCGATATTCCTGACCGTCAGCGATATGTTGAAGAACAGGTAGAACCATTTCATCAGTAGTAGGTATAGGCATTTTTATTCGAATCTCCGATAGCACTTAAATTTCTACGATTTTTGGACCGCAATAGTTTGAACAATGTATTAAAAGTATAACGCATTAAATCTGTTTGTCAAGAGACAAGTCGCGAGCAAAACTCGCTCCTACAAAGGAGGGATTTTGAAGGGAAGACCGGCGAGGTGTTTTTGCTGGGGTGTTTCCTCTAAGAAACCGCGCCTACCAATTTTGAGAGAAAACCGGTGGGGCAGGGAATTTTATGATTGGGACTGATACATTTCTTGGATTATTTCGAGGATGTCTGGGGCATCGGAGAGGTAGCGGGTTTTTGTCTGTGCTATGAGTTCGTCGGGGATGCCGTGGAGTGCCTCGGCGATGGGACCGGCGATGGCGGCGAGGGTGTCGGCATCACCACCAAGAGAGATAGCATTACGGATTGCGTCTTTATAGCTCACTGATTCTAAGGCACATGTTATCGCTTGGGGCACCGTTCCTTGGCAGGTTATATCGAAAAAGTAATCGCGACGGATCTCGTCAATTGTTCGCGTTAAGTCATAGCGACAGTCGGCAATGATAATCTCGCGGATGGTCTCTGGCTTCACACCTCGATACGCGAGCCAGATGGCATAAGTCGTTGCCCGCGCACCTTTTATGCCCTCTGGATGATTATGGGTAATTTCGGTTACCTTATTGGTGGCGGAGAGTGCAGCTTCCAGATTGTCTCGGTTCAGGAACGCTGCTGGTGAGACACGCATCGCTGCACCGTTGCCGAAACTGTTGTAGGGTTCGGGCGGATCGGCATAAATCCAGGCCCCAAAATTCCCACCGTAGCCGCGCCCTGGATAACGCTGACACCACACCTGCATCGTCTCCGCGGGCGGAAGGTCGTGCAGAAGAATATCAGCGACAGCCACAGTGCATACCGAATCATCTGTGAACTGGCAGTCATCCCCAAAGAAAGGAAAATCCTTGGTTTTGATCGGTTCCCACTCATAGATGGAGCCGACAATGTCGCCTATAATCGCACCTAACATGTTTATTCCTTCGCAGTGATGATTGTCAGAAGAACCTTATCTTCAAGTATAGTCCCTTTTGGAGCGATTGTCAAACGAAAAAAGAAGTCAATTTCGTTCCCAATGTGTTATACTATCCATTAAGGATTGATGATACTTCGACAGACAAGGGTAAAGTCCTATCTAATACTATCTAACTAACAAATCTGAAAAAAGAAGAGGTTACGCAAAGGAAAGAGATGCGATTGACTTTCCTTATTTTCTGTGGTATTTTATTGCTATTCGGCTGCGGTTCGGATGAAACCCCTGAACCGATAGAGCAGATACCAAACTATTTTCCTGATACGGTCGGAAGCCGATGGACTTATCTAAATTCTGACGGCACCCAAGGGACAGTTGAAGTTAATGGCGAGACCAACATTGACGGAAAGCACTATCGCATTCTCAAGGATACGCCGCAACCGCAGGAAACTGAATTTGATCCTCTGAAGCCTGTATACTATCGGATTACAGAGAATCAAGTTTTTTTTGCTGTCAGCGGAGAGATAGACAGCTACATTCAAAATGAACTCCTCGCATCGGTACAAGATGATTTCGCGGGTTTACAATTAAGCGTTGCAGTAGATTCAATTTCGGACCCTGAACTTACCTTCTTCCAGTTTCCGTTAATTCTTAATTCTCAATGGGAGGCACTCAACCTGAAGATTAGCGGAAGCATCAGTTTGCAGAATCTTGCACTGCTGCAGTTCCCGTTCGAGGTGATTATGCGTATTACAGGGGAAGTCGTTGCCCAAGGTCCGCTTGAGACGCCTGCGGAAAATTTTGAGGAGACCTACCAGATCAAATATCAGACGGAAATCACGCAAACACTTTTTTTAGAAACTGAAACATGGCAGGATCGTCAAACGATATGGTTTGCGCCGCACGTAGGTATTGTCAAAACTGAAAACGAAGACAGTAAAGGTGCAGTGTTAATTGCGTATTCTTTAGCACCAGCGAAAGATTAAGAGGGTTACAGCACACAGTGGGAGAAGGTTTCCGCGTGTGGAAAACCTTCTAAAGATCCCCCTACTTCTAATGAAAGTTGTTATTTTAAGCGACAATCGACCGGGACACTATAAGCAATCCTTAGGTATCGTGCAAAAGTTGCCTGAATGCCAAACGGAATGGGTTGAGATACATTTCAGGCGCAAGTGGCGCGACAATCTTTTGCGGGTCTTTATGTGTATTTTCGGTGGAATGTCGCTTTCTACCTCGCTTATCCAGACGCTCCTCCAGTGGAGTCTCGTTCCTGAGACCTATAAAGCCCTCGCCCGCCTTCAAACCGCTGACCTTATCCTCTCAACTGGGTCGTCCGTGGCAGCTATCAACCTGCTTCTCGGTAGAACCCTCGGTGCCAAGACGATCACGTGCCGGAGACCTTCGCCGATTGGGGTACGTTATTTTGATCTGGCGATTCTCCCGATGCTTTCATGGCATAGTGCGGTAGGCAAAAGCAATATCTGCAAAACGGTTGGCGTACCGAACCCTATTTCGCCTGATGTGCTGAATGCCGAACGCGAACGTCTGAAACGCCAACTCAATCTGTCGGACTGCCAGCGTATCGGCATACTTCTCGGTGGGGCAGACCGACACGAGACAATCACTACAACGGATGCCACGAAACTTAGCGAAATCTGTGAAGCAGTCGCCGCGGAAATGAACGTCCAGATATTGGTGACAACGTCGCGCAGAACCCCTGTTGATGTGGTGGAGCGTTTGTCATCAACACTTGCGGATACCGACTGGTGTCCACTATTTATTCTGCCCGATGCCCCTTCAAAAATCGCCGACCCGTACCAAGCGATTCTCGCTTTAAGTGACCTGCTTATTGTCACAGCAGATAGCTTCTCAATGGTCTGTGAGGCAGCAAGCAGTGGACGTCCGGTTACTGTCCTCATGCTGTCAGCAGAGAAAACGAGACTCCCGAAGCGGCACGAAGTTTATCGGTATATGGAAGAACACGCTGTTGTGCGTCGGTGCAGGTTTGATGAGTTAAAAGAAAACATTATCAATGCCCTGACCTCGCGTGTGGCCCCTACCCCGCTCCAAGATACAGAGACGGCAGCGCTCGCAATTCATTCGCTCACGGCTGACAACTAATTCAAACGGACAATGGAACTTCTTTTTTCAATCAGTGTGTCAATTAGAAAAATCGAAATGTTGGTGTAAACTACTGATAATTTCACTGAAGGAGAAAAAGATGAAAGCCAAACATATTGTCCACACACTCTCTTGCCTGATCGCCTTGAGTCTGGTTGGATTTTTTGTAATGTCCTCAGATGCACAGGTAACGGAAGATCCCTGGGAAGCCTGGATAGATGAACAGACAGACACTGCCCTAAAATCCGCCGGAGAAATGGACGAGAGGCACCGTGCTGAAATGCGTGCCAGCATTCGGGCAAAGTTCTCCGCACTCGCTGCGGAACTGAAAAAAGATATTGACGCCCCACCGCGAACAGAAGACTATGTGATCCTGCAAACGGTCAGAGAACTACGAGATGCCTACGATGAAGATTACGATCGCAAACATCAGGATACCAGTGTACGTGTATCGTATACAATTGGAGACACCGAAATCTTCGCTTACGATGAGTATATCCCACTCGCTGAGGTAGACGCGAAATATCCGCGCGACACATGGCTTCAGATGCTCCTTGATAAAGGCATTACTATAGAAAACGCAGAGGCGTATTCGGAATATCTATTTCTTCGGGATAGATTAATGCACATTGAGAAACAACCGCACGTGTGGAGTTCAGAACTTTTCGGTATCCCCGCTACAGAAGATTGGGAAACCTACGAATCCGCATATATAGATCATGAACTTGAACGGATTCAAAAACGGTTGGAAGAAAAGGATAGGCGCATCTCAATCTTTGATCGACTGCCAGAAAATTACCACGGCCTGTTAGAGAAAAACTGGGAGATCGAAAGGGCGATTGAAAAAGCACTCGAGGATCTGGAAAGTGCAGAGTTACCAAAAACACTTAAGGAACTCCCCTATGCTGCTAAGAAATTTTCGATGCATGTGCTTAAAGCACCCCAGACTGTCAAAGCACTTCGAGATGCCTACGATAAGAAGTACAACGAAAGGTACGCTATAACTTCAGGAAGTGTCAGCCATACACGTGATGGCGTTACTGTTTTTTCATATCAGTTCCCGCTCCCAATGAGCGAAGTGGATGCAAAATATCCGCGGGATGAATGGCTCCAGATGCTCCTCGACAGAGGTATCAGCCTCGACAATTTTGAGGAGTATTCGACATATCTCTCGCAGCGAAATACATTGGTGGAACTTGAGAAGCAGCCAGAGGTTTGGTCGTCAGGATTGTTTGGTATTCCGCCGACTGACGATTGGGAAACGTATAAAGAAGCGTACTTGAAGCAGATGGTTGGAAAATTCCATCACGATAAGGAAATAGTGTATTTCGGCAAAGCCGATGTGCCGGAGGCACTTAGGAAGACAACTGAGCACCTCGATCTCGAGAAGGATGCAGCGGAGGCACTTAGGAAGGCAATCGAGCATCTTGAGAAATCAGAACGTTATCGGCTTCCATCGTTTGATCGTTAGTATATCCTGGTTCTGCAATACATTGGCGAGGTCTTTTGACCTCGCCGTTGTGTTTTTAAACTGCTATTGAGGTTTTGACCTCACCACAGTTCAATCTAATTCACCTCTGGAGTAGCATCTCCAACTACCGATTCATAGTATCCAGAGCCGAAGAGGTAACCGTCGTGCCGAATCGCCCATGTGTGTTTGCGTTCTATTTCGCCGCTTTCAGGGTTGGGCCAATTGTACGCAATCCAAAGTCCCGCCCCCGTCGCCATAGCGATTTCTGCCCCTATAGGCGTTCCATCAAGACCTGGAATATCCTTAATATCTTTTCCTATGAAGGCCGGTCTTAGAGGATGTGCAACATAGATGTCGTTCTCGTCGGTCATGAGGATATACCACTGCCCATCAATATTTGCTGGATCATTGTAGTAGGCTGCCGTGGCTTCAACACCTTCAAATTCATAACGGGCAATCGCTTCTTGTACGAAAGCGATCGTGAATCTCACAGGATCATCTTTCGAGACTGTAGGGAGTGTCGCTGGATCCGGACCCCACGGTTGGTAATACCCGGAACCGAAGATGTATCCATCGTACCGAATCGCCCACGTTCGTTTCAGTTGCAATTTGTTAGCCTCCGAATTGTGTGCCACATAATCAACCCAATGTCCCTCTTCTGTCGATTTGGCTATTTTTACTCCCAACCCGGAACCATCTATACCGACAATATCCTTTATATCTCTACCAATCAATACGGGTAGTGTAGCGTGTGAAACCATAAGGTCATTGTCATCAATGATGAATACATGCCATTGCCCGCTAACGCTTGCGGGCTTATTGTAATAGGCTACAGCGGCTTCACGTCCCTCTATTTTGTAGAGATCAATCGCCGATTGTACGAAGGCAATTGTAAACGCCTCTGGATCATCTGGCGCGGGTGTCTCAGTCGATGTGATGGATTCCATCATCGGCTTTCTCATAGCCCTGTCACAGCCGGTAAGGGAAAATGCTGCAAGTCCTACGACAAGCAGTAAAAAGAAAAAATTTCTCAATTTTTGACTCCTTATTTTCGCGAATGTAAAATTTAGTATTAAGGTGGCTTATAAACAAGCTTTGCGAAATGTTAAGAGGGATAATAATAGTTAGCCTTCTGGAAACCAGAAGGTCTTAGATTGAATCATAACCACTTCATTGAGATTACGAGCAATTATTGTCATATCTCACCAAATAATTACGTGCCACCCTAACTTAATTATATCCACTGATTGCGCGATTGTCAAACGCCTAATTTTTTCTTGCTATTTTTCCAGTGATAGGATACGTTAAACATTAGAAGTACAACCTATCTCTTTAGGAAATTTTTATGGCCAACCAATTAGCAATTTCAGGCGGTACGCCCGTCCGCAATACAGAAACTGATCCGTGGTCGTCATGGCCCCTTAGCACAACCGAGGAGTGGGAATCGAAAATCGAGCCGTTGCTCAAAGAAGTATATCTGAGTGGGAACGAAGGCTCCGGTGGTCGGATGATTGAGCGTTTGGGTGAAGAATACGCAAAGTATACTGGGACAAATTACGCCCTCTTTATGCCACACGGCACCGATTCTATTAGCGCTGCCTTAGCCGGTGCCCTTGATCTTGACGGGTTCAGTGATGGTGGGGAGGTTATTGTACCGAACTATACGTTTGTCGCAACAGCAAGCGCGGTGTTGGAACGCCGATGCACTGTAGTGTTTGTAGATATTTCGCCAGAGACCTTCACGATTGATCCAGAGGCTGTGGAAGCGGCGATTGGTCCGGAAACTCGTGCGATTCTGCCGGTTCACCTTGGTGGTCATCCTGCAGATATGGGTGCGTTACAAGAGATTGCCCGACACCACCAGCTTGCAGTTATTGAGGACTCCGCACAAGCACACGGGGCAGAATACCAAACGAAAAAGGTCGGTGCCCTCAGCGATGTCGGTGCGTTTAGTTTCCAAGCGTCGAAAAACCTCACTTCCGGCGAAGGGGGAATGGTCACTACAAACGACAAAGACATCCACGATCGGATGTGTGCCTTTATGAACGTTGGACGTGCCCCCGGCGGTGCGCGATGGGAATATCCACGTCTCGGATGGAACTATCGACCATCAGAATACCTCGCGGCGATACTTCTGGTGCGGTTGGAACTCTTAGAGGCACAAACCGATCACCGCAATCGAAATGCTGCCTATCTCTCCAATGCTTTAGAGACTATTGATGGCATTACACCACCCAAACATGCGCCTTGGGTTACCAAACACGGCTACCATCTTTACTGCTTGAGGTATAATCCTGAAGGGTTCGGTGGTAGGTCCCGACAGGAGTTTGTCGATGCGCTATCTGCTGAAGGCATTCCGTGTTCCATCGGTTACCGTTCACCACTTTCTCAAGAACCGGGAATGGCACATGTTGCTGAGAAATATCCACATCTCATCCGTTCATTGCCATGTCCACACGCAGCGGCAGTCTGTGAACAGAGCGTCTGGCTTTTCCAAAACCTTCTCCTCGGTTCAGAGTCAGATATGGATCAAATCGTAGGGGCAGTCGCCAAAATCCATCAGGCATGGGGGTAATTTTCTACCTGTACTTCGCACGAAGGATATGAGGAATTGGGCAAATTTCGTCGGGACTTCTGATGCAATCACAAAGTAGTAAACCACTCCTTGTTTACGATGATGCCTGCGATTTTTGCCGTTACTGGATCGCCCAATGGCAACACATCACTGGCGATCGCATCGACTATGCGCCTTACCAAGAGGTAGCATCACAATTCCCTGAGATACCATTGTCGGCATTTGAAAGTTCGGTGCAGCTGATTTTGGAAGATAGAACCGTTTTCAGCGGTGCAGAGGCTGTCCTGCGTGCCTTGAACAGCGGTTCGCTTCTCTGGTGCTACTACTATCTGCCTGGGTTCGCGAAGGTGGCTGAGATAGCCTATCGCCTTATTGCCCAACACCGTCCGTTTTTCTCCGCGATGACGCGCGGGTTGTGGGGCACACACACCGAAAGAACCACATTCCACTTTTCGCGCTGGTTGTTTCTGCGTGCCATTGGTTGTATCTATCTTATCGCTTTCCTCTCTTTGTGGGTGCAGATTCACGGGCTTGTCGGGAGCAATGGAATTTTAGCGGCAGATCAGTATTTGTCGGCTGTCCGTCAGCAAGTTGGGATAGCAGGTTATCATCTTGTTCCAACACTGTTTTGGCTGTACCCTTCAGACCTTTTTCTTCATATCTTGTGTGCGGGTGGTGTTGTTTTATCTTTAGTCTTAATCGCGGGCTTCTTCCCGCCCCTCGCTTTAGCAGGTTTGTGGGGACTCTATCTGTCACTGGTATCGGTTGGACAGGTGTTTCTCAGTTTCCAGTGGGATGTCCTGCTATTAGAGGTAGGGCTTCTGGCAATCTTTTTCGCACCGCTCCAAATACGCGATACACTCTCATTAGCGTCCCCACCTTCCGTTCCGTTTTTGTGGTTTTTACGCTGGCTTCTGTTCCGCCTGATGTTCGCCTCCGGCTTTGTGAAACTCGCCAGTGATGAGGTATGGCGAAACCTGACTGCGCTTAATTTTCACTATGAGACGCAGCCGCTGCCGACATCGATAGGGTGGTATGTGCATCAATTGCCAGAGTGGTTTCAAAAAGTCTCAGTCATCGGTATGTTCGCCGTTGAACTGGCTGTTCCGTTTCTGATTTTTGCACCTCGGCGTTTGCGAACTGCTGGATGTATCGGATTAGTCGGACTACAGGTGCTAATTATCCTGACAGGAAATTACTGCTTTTTCAACCTGTTGACGATTGCGCTCTGTCTCCTCCTTATTGACGATGTGACATGGAAATGGTTGCTACCCAAACGGCTTATGCCGACCATTCGTTCGCTCGTACAGCCAGTCCACCGGTACCGGCACGCCTGCATAGCAGTCGTAGCAATATTTCTTTTTCTACTAAGCGGCATCCGATTCAGTGGGCAACTCTTCAGAGAGGCAAGGCTTCCAGACGTTGCATGGATCACACCGTTTCGGAGTGTGAACACTTACGGACTCTTTGCGGACATGACGGAATCACGTCCGGAAATTATAGTTGAAGGTAGCAACGATCGGATATTGTGGAAAACATACGAATTTCGCTGGAAACCGGGGGACCTTACAAAAGCACCGAAATGGGTTGCTCCACATCAACCTCGTTTGGATTGGCAAATGTGGTTTGCTGCACTCCAAGGAGACTACCAACGGACGTATTGGTTTCTCAATTTTATGGGAGACCTGTTGGGAGGGAATCCTGATGTACTAAAATTATTAGCAGAAAACCCGTTCCCTGATGAACCGCCGCGTTACGTTCGCGCGACCCTCTACGATTACAGATTTACTAAACTTTCCACAAAACACTCAGAAGGCACGTGGTGGGAACGTGAATGGAAGAGAATCTACTGTCCTGCGATTTCACTTCGTTAAAGAGTAATAAAACTTATATTATTCCCAATAGGAGACTTTATGCCCAGCCAATTTTTAACGGTTGCGTTAGAAGCAGCCAAAAACGCCGAAGAGGTCATCACTGCCTACTACAGTGATGATATAAAAGTTGAACTAAAAGACGACGAGACACCGGTTACCCTTGCCGACAGAGGTGCGGAAAAAGTCATCCGTGACACTATTAGTCGGGCGTTTCCCGACCACGGCTTCTTAGGAGAAGAATTTGGAACACAGGAAGGGACATCACCGTATATGTGGATTATTGACCCGATTGATGCCACCAAGAATTATATTCGGAAAATTCCTATCTTCGGCACGCAAATTGCACTAATAAAAGGCGATGAACTGATCCTCGGTGTTTCCAATGCGCCTCTGTTGAATGAACTCCTCTATGCGGAGGCAGGAGGCGGTGCGTTCTTAAATGGTGAACCTATCCAAGTATCTGATGTATCGCAACCTAAAGACGCAATGATCTGCCACGGTGGACTGAACTGGTTTACTGAAAAAGGCACTTTCCCCGGTATTTACAACCTTATAAATAACACTGCCCGTTCGAGAGGATTTGGCGATTTCTACATGTATCACCTCGTTGCTTCTGCGAGAGCAGACGCTGTTATTGAAGCAGCAATAAGCATTTGGGACATCGCCGCGATTACCGTTATCGTGAGGGAAGCCGGTGGGAAGGTAACGGACATACAAGGACAACCCGTCACAAAAGAAACCGCTTCACTCGTAGCAACAAACGGAGTTTTGCATAGCACGGTTCTGAACTACTTTAGTGTCTGATTTTAAACAAGCTTGCGACCACCCACAACGGGTGCTATGTCGGGAATCGGAGTTACCTCCTACAGAAGAATTGAACGCCCTAATCCGATCTCTGATTTCCTTGAATATTTGGTGGAGATGTGTTATACTACTTATCGTAGTTTTGTAAAAGCAACAGGTTTGTAGGAAGGAAAAAGATAAAATGCACCTTGACTTTAAAAATGTGCTGGATCTGTCTTATGTGGTTGATGAAGATAGTCCACGTGAATTGCCGATCGATCCAGCGAAAATATACGATCAGGCTACGTTAGAAAAAGATGGCTACTTTGAAAGCCGCGTTGACATGTCCGGACATTACTCCACGCACATGGATGCCCCGTGTCTCATGTACCCGGGTGGAGCGACCATCGCCGAAATTCCAAAAGAGAAACTGACTGGACACGCCGTGTTGATGGACTTTTCCGCGATTAAAAAACCGAAAGATGCTGTGACTGCCGAAGACGTAAAGGCGTGGATAGCCGAAAATGGAGAAATACCCGAAGACAGTATCGTTTTTATGCGAACGGGGATGGACAGATTTGTCTATCAGGACAACTTTAACCGGGAGTGGATCGGTTTTAGCGAGGATGCTGCTGAACTGCTCGTCGAAAAAGGAATAAAGGTGATAGGCACAGATGCGTGTAGCATTGATTCTGTGGCAGGACACCCCCCGTTATATGATGGTTTACCGCCTGCACACCTTGTTTTCCTCGGCGCTGGCGTCCCACATGTTGAAGACTTGTGCAACCTAAGTCAATTGCCAACGCACTTCTATGTGGTAATTGCCCCGCTCAAATTAGCACAGAGTTCTGGGGCACCGACCCGCGTGTTTGCGTTCGTATAAGTATCCTAAAAGGACTCTCTCCTGCAGATGGGATTGTTGAGATTCCGTTCATCAAAAAATGACACCCAATATTCCTGAACCGATCCTCAACCTGTTACAGGAAATCGGCGAAGTCGGAGGTGAAGAAACTTACCTCGTCGGCGGGTTCGTTCGGGACCTGCTTCTCAAGCGACCAAGCCTCGACATCGACATCGTTGTGGAAGGTGAGGCAATTCGAGTTGCAGAAGCGATGCGGAATCGGTGGAACGGAACAGTGCATGTGCATCCACAATTCGGCACTGCGACAGTCACTCCAGCGAACCAACACCTGCCCAAAATAGACTTCGTCACAGCACGCCGTGAAACGTATGAAAGCCCCGGAGCGTTACCTATTGTAACATACGGGACTATTACGGACGACTTATGCCGACGAGATTTTTCGATTAACGCCTTGGCGATGCGGTTGGATACAAAAGCTTTTGGTACGATTGTTGATAAAACGGGTGGGATCAAAGATCTTGAGCGCGGGACCATTCGGGTGCTGCACAAACGGAGTTTTGTGGACGATCCGACGCGTATTTTTCGTGCTTGTCGGTATGCTGGGCGGTACGGGTTTCGGATTGCTGACAGCGATTCAGTTTTGATTCAGGAGGCACTTCCTGTATTGGTAGAACTAAGCGGCGAACGTATTCGGAACGAAATTGACAGAGTGCTCTTGGAAGAGAATGCCCCGCGAATCATGGGACAACTGACAGAATTCGGCGTATACGATTCTATTTTCCCTGGATGGCAGATCTCGCCAAGTTTCGCGTCCGATTTTCAAACGGCACAAAACGCAATCGCTTGGGCATCAGAACATCTTGTTGATGAAAAATTCCAGTCTGAACCCGTCCGTTGGATGTCGTTTTTTAGCACTCGGACACCAATATATCAAATTGAGGCACTGAGTTTCAGGCTTGTATTGACGCATCAACTTCGTAGATTGGTAAGCCGAGCACAAGCCTCGCAACACTCTGTTTCGCTTGAGAAGGTGACACATGCTGTCTTTGAGAAACTTGGTTTTCCGCTTTCACAGAACGCTTCAATTGAACATCATAATGGAAAATGGTGCATCGTGGATGCGGATTCTCCAACAGGCGAAGGAACGACCTACGTATGTGGTGAAGGAAATCTTTATCGCATAGAAACACCACTTACTGCTTATAGACAGTTAAAACAGGAACTCACACCATTACCGGAAGCCACAAAGCCGAGTGAAATTTACCGATTGCTAAAACCCTATCCGATTGCGGCGTTGGTCCTGACATCTGTAGATAGAAGCATAGCGACATGGAAACGTGAAAAAATAAGAGATTACCTTCTTGTCCTTCGTAAGGTTGAACCCTTCATTACAGGGGAAGATTTGATTCAATCAGGGAAAAAGCCGAGCAGTGAATTTGAAACGCAACTTTGGGAACTATTCGCCGCACAATTAGACGGAAAAATTAGAAAAAAAGAGGAGGCATATTCCCGCTTACGGACTTTTGTATAGCAGGCTTGGCCCCATACGCTATTCGCTATGGGATGGCTTCGGCTTTCGGCGTTAACAAGCGGTATCAAATGCATAATGGCTAATTTCGATCCTTTTTCAGCGATTCTTGTGGTTACACAGTTCATTATCCTGTTAACCTTTCACGAATGGGGACACGCGAAGTCAGCGGATATGTTGGGCGATCCGACAGCCCGCCATCAGGGACGGATGTCGCTGAATCCGGGAGTTCACATTGACATTATCGGCACAGTGATACTGCCTCTTCTCGGCACGCTTTTTGGCGGCGCTTTTTTTGGTTGGGCAAAACCGGTGCCAGTCAATCCGTTCAACCTCAAGAATCCGAGGCGAGACCTCATGTTGATTGCAGCAGCGGGTCCTTTCATGAACATTGTTCTCACGCTTGTAATTTTGGGGGGACTCAGGATAGTATTGGAATGGACAGACTTCAATCCGCGACAATCTCTACTTCACGCTGAAATAAACAGGCAAGTCGTCCGTATGGGACTTATCAGTGTGTTTCTTGCAGCATTTAATATGCTTCCGCTTTATCCGTTGGACGGATTTAGCGTTGTTAGAGGCTTGCTCCCGGAAAATGCGGCACGTCAATTTGAAAAACTGAGCCCATACGGCATGCCAATTTTGATGTGCATTATCTTTTTGCCGAGTCTTTTCCGTGTACCTAACTATGTATTCGGATTCTTGAGCGAGGTCAGTTATGCGACATTTAATTTCATAGCGCAAATTGTTGGCTTACGATAAAGAACAGGCTTTTTTATACCAAATTTCAGTTTGCCCGTTTCTATTGGGAAATCTGTGAGTTATCTGCACAACTCCGAAAGCAACATACATGTTAATCGAAACAATCCAAAACCCTGAGACCCAAGATTCCGATACTGTATCTACAAATTCGATGTACGCCGTCAAATTAGAGGGATTTGAGGGACCGTTAGACCTACTACTCCATCTCATTGAAAAAGAAGAGATGGATATTTACGATATTCAGATATCACAAATCACGGATCGGTATCTGGAATACATCAATTTAATGGAGCAGTTGGATCTGGACGTGGCTTCGGAATTTTTGGTGATGGCAGCAACGCTTCTGCACATCAAATCGCAGAGTATCCTGCCGCATCTCACCCCAGAGGGTGAACACATACTTGGGGACCAAGCGGAACTTGTCCGGCAACTCTTAGAATATAAGCGTTTCAAAGAAGCTGCACAGGCACTGGATGTTTACGCCGAACGACGCGCACTGCTCTATAGCAGAAGCCCGGAGTTACATGCGGATTTAGATGGGACGCGTGAGTTTGAAATTAAAGCGACCCTGTTTGATTTACTCTCCGCCTTCAAGAACGTGAATGACCGGGTCGCAGAGATGGATCTCGAAGAAGTATACGAAACGGTTGAAGAAGAAACGATCACTGTTGAAGACAAAATCGCTTTTATTGACAGGCAGTTAGAAAACGCCGACCAATTGCTTTTCGAGGATCTGTTCCCGCTCTCTTCAAGTAAAACAGACCGAATTGTTACATTCCTTGCTATTTTAGAACTCATTCGGATAGGAAGGATTGTCACTGTTCAAACTGATCATTTTGAGAGTATTTATATTGTTAAACAGGAGCAGGAGGCGTCCGATAATGAGATTGCGCCGCCTCCGCCCGTAGAAACGCCTCCTTCAGATGAACGAGGCTATTAGGAATTTAGTTTATGGATTCTGAATACGTTACCGCTGTAGACCCTATAGATGACCCAGATTCACTGTCGGAACAGATGCTGAAGTCAATTTTAGAAGCGATCCTGTTCGCTGCGAGTGAACCGATTTCAGTAAAACAGTTTCAAGCCGTGTTGCCAGAATTAGAGGGGCGCGCGATTCGGCAAGAGCTTTCCAAACTTCGTGATGAGTACGAACAGATGGAAAGAAGTTTTCGCCTCACTGAAATAGCGAACGGCTACCAAATCTGCACGTGTCCTCAATATTCGGATTGGATTCAGAAGTTTTATACCCAACAGGTTCGCGTTACGCTGACACCTTCTGCCTTAGAAACACTCGCCATTGTTGCTTATAAGCAGCCAGTTACGCGCGCAGACGTAGCAGCGATTCGAGGCGTAAACAGTGATAGCGTCCTCAATTCACTCCTTGAGAAAGGACTTATCTCTATCGCTGGCAGAAAGGCGAACCGCTCCCTCCTTTTCTCAACAACCGATGAGTTTCTTCAACAATTCGGATTGAAGAATGCCTCTGAATTGCCGTCCCTCGATGAGATTGACGAACTCCTTAGCACACCAAACGGGAGTGAATCTCTCGAAAACCCACTTCCAGCCGCTACGGAGGAAGGCACAACGTAATGAACTATAATACATGGTTCCAGTGCAGCGAAGGATGTGGTCAGACCTATCCACTAACAGAAGTCATCTATCGTTGCAAAAATTGCGGCGGTCTATTAGAAGTGCAGCACGATGTGGAGGTTTTGAAACAGCGTAGCGCTGCTGATTGGAAATCTCTCTTTGAGCGACGCTATATGCGTACACAATATCCGTACGGTAGCGGCGTCTGGGGAAAAAAGGAACTTGTCTGCCCAATTGTAGATGACACTAACATCATCTCTATGTATGAGGGTGGGACGAATCTGTTCTGGGCAGAACGTTTCGGTGAACAACTTGGCTTAAGCGACCTCTGGATCAAGCAGTGCGGTAACAGTCACACCGGCTCTTTTAAAGACCTTGGGATGACCGTGCTTGTCTCAATGGTTAAACAGATTATTGCTGAATCTGGTAACATCCGCGCTGTTATGTGTGCGTCTACTGGCGACACCTCCGCCTCATTAGCAGCGTACGCATCTGCAGCAGGTATCCCTGCGATTATCCTCTTACCCAAAGCGAAGGTTACGCGCGAACAGTTAATTCAGCCGATTGCTAACGGTGCGTTGACGCTTTCGTTGGAGACGGATTTCGACGGATGCATGGCGATTGTTCAAAAACTTGCTGATCGGAAAGACTTTTACCTTGCAAATTCGATTAATTCCATCCGAATTGAAGGACAAAAAACCATTAGCATAGAAATAGTGCAGCAGTTTGATTGGGAGGTTCCAGATTGGATTATTATTCCAGGAGGTAACCTCGGCAATGTGTCTGCTCTCGGATTAGGTTTCCTAATGCTGTTGGAACTGGGTATCATTGACAAACTGCCACGTATTGCTTGTGCCCAAGCTGAACGTGCGAATCCGCTCTACCGCAGTTATCAAACGGGATTCACGGAGTTTCATGCAATCACAGCTCAGTCCACGCAAGCGACAGCAATCCAGATCGGGAACCCGGTCTCAATCCACCGTGCGATCCGCGTCCTAAAACGATTCGATGGTATCGTTGACCAAGCAACAGAGGAAGAATTAGCCGATGCAGCGGCAAGAGCAGACAGAACAGGTTTATTCAATTGCCCGCATACGGGTGTAGCACTGGCTGTGTTAACAAAAATGGTCGAGCGCAAACAGGTCCAACGAGACGACAGAGTGATCGTAATCTCGACAGCAAACGGTCTCAAATTCCCAGACTTCAAGGTAGGGTATCACAATACTGTTCCCGGTGAACCGCCGCCGCGTTACTTGAATGCACCGATTGAATTGGAAGCAGACTATGAAGGTGTGCTGAAGCAGATTGGTGCCCACCTCGACGCTTAACGCTTTACAGCCATCAGAATTCGGAACTTGAATCATGCTTGCAAATGAAGACCATGAACTTAAGACTGGTTCTTAAACGCAATTCTCCACCTTTATAGTTACACCTTAAAATCATGACTTCGTGTTTGCCACATAGAGCCACAACTCTAATGGTGCGACGATAAAAACTTGCAACGAATCGGCAAAGTACGGTATAATTTAGATGTTCGTCCACGAACTTCGCGAAAATTAACAAATAATAGGAGTGATTGCATGTCAGAACAGTATCAGCCTAAGCCTGAGCATAAATTCACCTTTGGATTGTGGACGGTGGGTAACCCCGGACGCGACCCATTCGGTGATGTTGTCAGGCCCCCATTGAAACCTACTTACACTGTAAAAAAACTAAGCGAGTTGGGCGCGTACGGCGTCAATCTACACGATAACGACTTAGTCCCCTTTGATGCCTCAGCAGTTGAACGTGATAAAATCGTTAGCGAATTCAAACAAGCACTCGCCGACCACGGCATGAAAGTGCCGATGGCAACAACAAATCTCTTTTTCCATCCAGTTTTTAAAGATGGGGCGTTTACCTCTAACGACCCTAAGGTGCGGGCGTTTGCGATCCAGAAGACTCTGAATGCTATCGACCTCGGCGTAGAACTCGGGGCAACTGTCTACGTGTTTTGGGGTGGACGTGAAGGTGCAGAAGTGGATGCCTCTAAAAACGGACCGGATACCGTCAAGTGGAACCGCGAGGCGATGAACTACTTCACGCACTATGTCAAAGACCAGGGCTACGACCTTCGTTTCGCTCTGGAAGCGAAGCCGAATGAACCGCGCGGTGATATCTACCTACCGACAACTGGTCACATGCTCGCCTTTATCGAAACACTCGACCATCCAGAAATGGTTGGGGTTAACCCCGAATTCGCACACGAAACGATGGCGGGGTTAAGCTTCATCCACGGTGTTGCCCAGGCATACGAGGCAGGAAAACTCTTTCATATTGACCTGAATGATCAGAAGATGAGTCGTTTCGATCAGGATTTACGATTTGGCTCAGAAAATATTAAAGGTGCGTTCTTCCTCGTCAAATTTCTCGAAGATGTTAACTGGGACGGCAATCGACACTTTGATGCGCACGCTTATCGGACGGAAGATGAACAAGGGGTTTGGGATTTTGCTGC
Source organism: Candidatus Poribacteria bacterium (assembly GCA_022826805.1). Classification (GTDB taxonomy): domain Bacteria; phylum Poribacteria; class WGA-4E; order WGA-4E; family WGA-3G; genus WGA-3G. The sequence continues at coordinate 30,607 of JAJDUH010000058.1, read as the reverse complement.
AGGATGTATGCGAAGCTACCTGATACTCAAAGAAAAAGCGCGTCACTTCAACGAAGACGCTGAGATTCAAGGACTCCTCGCCGAATTGCATGCACGGGACGTTGAACTTGAAGCGCTTATGGCACACTACAACGCTGAAAGCGTTGGAAAACTGAGAAAGATAGACTTTGAACCGGATACGCTTGCACAGAAAGGGCTTGGATACGAGAAATTGGATCAGCTCACGTTCGAGATCTTAACCGGCGTCCGATAAACGCAGTCAGTTCGCGAGCACTACCTTGAAAAAGTTGGAGCTTCGCTTATGAATACACTTATCATTGCGGTTTTGAGTTTTGTCGGCTTCATCGTCGCCTATCATACATACGGCAAGTGGCTGGCGAGAAAAATCTTCGGCTTGGATGCCGAAGCAACGGTGCCGAGTCAAGAACTACGAGATGATGTTGATTACGTCCCTACGAAAAAAGAGATTATCTTCGGACATCACTTCACGAGCATCGCTGGTACAGGTCCGATTGTGGGACCTGCGATTGCAGTCTTTTGGGGCTGGTTACCGGCGTTGCTGTGGGTTGTTCTCGGTTCTGTGTTTATCGGTGCTGTTCACGATTTTGGTGCGCTTGTTGTCTCGCTACGTAACCGTGGGCAAAGTGTTGGCGAAGTTGCGGGTAGAATGATTGGTCCCCGCGCTAAATTTCTTTTCCTGTTCGTCCTCTTTATGGGTTTGACTATTGTCCTCGCTATCTTCGGCTTAGTCATCGCCCTAATTTTCTCCTACTATCCTGAATCTGTCCTGTCTGTTTGGATAGAAATTCCGCTCGCTATAGCCATCGGTATCTGGATTTATCGCAGAGGTGGTAATATTCTTGTTCCATCCATTATTGCGCTTGGTATCATGTATATTGGAATGGCACTTGGTGCTTACGTTCTACCGATTGATTTGGGACAATGGTTCGGTATCCCTCTGCTTGGACAAACTTACTTGAACGTTGTAGTGATCTGGACACTGGTGCTTTTTGTCTACTGCTTCATCGCCTCAGTGCTGCCCGTATGGACCCTGCTGCAACCGAGAGATTTTATCAATAGCCATGAATTGGTATTAGCATTGGTTTTACTGGTGCTTGGACTTGCAGTCGCTGGGTTGACAGGTGGAGCAGATTTAGTAGCATCTGCGCCTGCTGTTGCTTCCGATATCCCACCCGACGCCCCTCCGATTTGGCCCTTCCTGTTTATTACGATTGCGTGTGGTGCAGTTAGCGGCTTTCACTGCATGGTGAGTTCCGGGACCTCCAGCAAACAGGTATCCTCTGAGGGTGATGCACAATACGTTGGCTACGGGGCGATGCTGCTTGAAGGTGGACTTGCTGTGATTGTTATCCTTGCTTGCTGTGCTGGTATCGGCATGGGTATTTTCAATCGGACGGGCACCGGTGCGAGTTACGCATTTGAACCGATTGTCAAGGCAGACAGCGCAGTCCCCGTTACCAATCACGATGCGTGGAAAGCCCGTTATGCGATTAAAACGGAAACAAATGTTGATGGAACTACCACGGTTGTCAGTGGTTGGGCGAGCCATGGACTCAAAGCGAAGGTGAGTGCGTTTGTTGATGGCGGTGGAAACTTTCTTGCCTCTCTCGGTATCCCTCTTAAGATGGGCATCTCAATTATGGCGGTACTTGTTGCGAGTTTCGCGGCAACAACATTAGACACAGCGACGCGGCTTCAACGGTATGTCATTTTTGAACTTGCACAAACTGTTAATATCAAGCCGTTGACAAACCGTTATATCGCGACTGCGCTGGCGTTGGTGCTTGCTGCAGCTGTCGCCTTGCTGCAGGGGCCGAGTGGACCCGGCAGTGGTGGTTTGACGCTTTGGCCCCTCTTTGGCGCGACGAACCAACTTTTGGCTGGATTAGCCTTTATGGTCATCGTCTTTTATCTCTTACGCCGCAACAAACCGATATGGTTCGCGTTCCTCCCGATGGTTGTCATGCTTGTTATGCCTGCGTGGGCAATGCTTCATCAGATGTTTAACCCAGCGACAGGATGGCTGTTCACTGGTAAATATCTACTCTTTGTATTCGGTATTGCCGTGGAAGCACTGCAGATATGGATGATTGTTGAGGGTGTTATCGCGTGGCGACACGCACGTGGAAATTATCCCGAACTCCCACCGTTGGAAACTGCTACCGCCGATTAATTTGAAGAATGTTAACCAATCGAATTTCTGAAAGTCCCCTACTTCTACGCGAAGGTTGGAAAACTCTAACATCTTTCCAAATAGAAATTAAAAAAATCACTGATCAGCTGAAAAGGGGAAATATGAGCCCCGGTATAGGAAATAGACCGATTGGTAGCGGAATTACCGAATCACGAACCCGCGGTGGTGCACGGGTCTATTGGAGAATTAGAGGCAGTCAATTCGAAATTTTAGGAATTTCTGGCAAAGACAACCAGCAGAAGGTAATCAATGAGGTCTTACAACGTTTTGGAGGGTAATTAAAGTGGATAAACCTTACACAACCATTCAACGTGATAATTATCAACTAACAATCTATAATGGGATTGCACCTCTAAATCCGGACAACGATAATGTTGATGTCCAAGTCACCTTTCCGAACGGTGAGAGTTTCTCTGCAGTTTTTTTTACTTTGCAAAATATTGACACCTTGATGAAACACTATAAAAAGACCGGAGAATGTGCCAAGGGACTGTATTTCTGGGCATCTGATATGTTAATTGTACAAGAACTCACTGAACAAAATATCTGTGAAACAATTGACAATTTGTTAGCAGAAGAAGAATTTGCGTCTGTGTTTTCAAAAAATGAGGCGTCTCCAATTATTGCACCTAAAGATGGAAACAGACTATTCAAACGTTTCAATGAATCTTTGTAGAATTCTATGAGTCTTACCCTTCAAAAGATCCATCCTTCATTCAATCTTTCTGCAAAACGCACCATATATATGGGCATCTTGTGAATTTTTAGTTTTCACGAACGCTTTTCTGAACTGAATATTCTACTCATCCACGAGCTCCCTTCCGTTTTTCATCACGCCATTGTCCAAAAACTTGAAGTCAAGATTTGAGCAGTAGATTTGTTTCGCTGCGGCATCTATTATTCTCTTGTTAACAAAGGCAACAGTCATTTGATCCCCACATTCAATAGGAGCATTTGATCCCCACATTCAATAGGAGAAAGGTTCCTAGGAGTTGTTGCATATATAGCCATTTGAGGATTTACGGGCATAGTCAATTCAAGATTCTCTACAGCAAACCCAGCGGCGGCAGTCTCATTGGGTAGAATGAGACCTGACGGCGTAATCGTATAGGCGGGCTGTGGACACGGAATCAGATCCACATTTCGAAATAAGAATATCGGACGATCAGAACATATAAAATCACTTGCATCGTCCTCAGCAATTACCAAAGACCACAACATGTTTTCAAAGAAAGGTAACACTACATCATAGAGACCGACAAACACACGCGCCAAATAATAACTGTCTGGATCCTCAATACTTATAGTGTAATTTTCGCTCCCAACAAATGCCTTCATTATCTCATATTCAATTGGATTTTCCACTCCCAGCTCTGACAGGCGAGATTCATACGCTTCGCGGCTCTCAACTGTCGATTGCATCATCTGTTTTGCAATTTCCCTGTCTGTGTTGATTAGACTATCCCGAATTTGCGGGTTATTTACAGCGAGAATACCGATAAAAACGACTAATACGTCCATATCTCGACTCTGTGGTAATGTTGCATTTTGTGTAATATCTCTCAAGACCGTTGCAGCTTGCCCTTCAATTTGAGCCAGATGACTCTCAATTTCATCCACAGCGTGCCCTTGTATATTTATTTTATTGAAGTCACGTTGTGCCGCTATATTACGAGGGCTGGTAACAAAATGTCGCCTGTCAACCTTGTCAATGACATGAAGTTGTTCATTCGGCAGGCTAGTAGTCTGTCCAGTTTATTTTGACAATTCACAGATTTTCGCGTACAAATATATGCGAAAAGGCGAGGCACGGAGACCTCGCCTAACAACGAAAAATGAGTGTCTATCTACAAAACTTCACGTAGACAGTCCGTTAACCGCCTCGAAGAGATCGGCATTTGATGCGCTAAAACCGTATTGCTGTTCCACCTCTCGAACGGAGATTTCTGTGGTGAACAGATTATCGTAGGTATCGGGGAACTCTACACCCGTCGTGGCATCGCGGAGCAGGATAATGTTATAACCATATCGCCCCATAGATCTGATGCCGTAATCCCTGCCCAATACACACCAATTTGTTGCAAAACCCGCAAAGAGCAGATGTAAAATACGCCGCCCCTCCAGCAACGCATGCAACTGTTGTCCCGTCGCGATTACAAACTCTTCAGGTTTCACATCAATCGTAGGAGAGATAGAAAGCTGCGATGCGAGTTTGTCCCAATGCCCACCGATACCCGGCGGTTGGCTACGGGGCCCGCGATAAACGGCGTAGTCCCCCGCCCGGCTTCGGAAGTCAGCGGGGGGCCACGCTGAAGGCACAGACGGCTCAGGCGGTTTGTGCCGTTTGAGTTGTGGATACTGTTCGGCTACTGGCGGCGAGGGGGCATGTACGATTGTTAAGCCCACCTGCCGCGCAGCGTCTAATACCGGCACAACGCACTCAGTCGTTATCTGCGCGGCGCGTTCTATCCAAGTTTCGATGAAATGCACGTTCCATACATCAACGAGGACCAAGGCGGTCTCCTCAATCGGCAACGGCATTTCAAACTCACGACGGATGAAAGCAGTCTCTCGGCACGGCACATCTGCGGGTGTGCTATCTTGAAAGTAGCGGACGCGTAAATTGAGTTCTTTCATAATGTAAAGCAAAGCCAAATTAGGCTTTGATAGCCTAATTTGACTCCTGGAATAACGACTCTTCAAGCTCAGCGTTCAGTGTGACGCCTGTCACCCAACTTTCGGTAAAGAGTTCGCCATCTACATTCTGGACTATATGATGTGCGACTTTGATACCATCGACATCACGATAATCATCTATGAACGTTTCCCTATTTGCAGTAACGCCTTGTGCCGTCTCGCGGAAGGCAAGCTTCACGATAAGATTTGTCTCCTCACTCACAAAAAGCCGTAAGACCTCGCCAGATGGCTGCGTAACGAGAAGAACATGTGCGGATTTGCCTTGCACCTCTTCCGTGCCAGCATACTGAACTGGAATATCGTTCTGTGAGAGATTCGTCAGCAGCCATATCGTTTCTCTGAAAACACCATCCTTAAAGGAATTAAGCATATCAGGAGGAAGCGGTTGAACCCCCATTGGCGTATTTGCAAATCCAGAGGTGCCATCATAGACATAACCCATTTCACCCTGCGGCAGCTTGACATCTTGCCTGAATTTGTCAGGATAGAGATAGTATGACTTGCCCTCTATTTGCATTTGACCCATGGGCGAGTTCGCCGTAGCGCGTGCTTCCATGACAATATTCTTCACTGTTTGCAGTTTCTCAAGTCCACCGTGTGCCTCAGCTGCTGCTGCGAGGACTTCTTTGGCTTTCGCCATGTCCGTCTCACTCGCTTCAGGCATCGGTTCAACAGGAGGTGGTTCGGGTTGCTCTATCTCAATCTCGTTAACTGCCCCGAATTCATCAAGGGGTCGATCAAAATTGGCTTTATTTCCGACAGTGACAATCGTGAGAGCGTCCGGATGGAGATATTTTTGTGCGACTGCCTGCACGTCTGCTGCTGTGACCTTAGCGATATTATCGGTATAGGTCTCAAGGAAATCTGAGGCATAACGGCGATAATCGAGCATCATCTGCTGAAATGCGATTTGCGCGCTGCTTTCAAAACCAAAAACAAACGAATTGATGAGTGAATCTTTAGTTCGCTGCAGTTCATCTTGCGGTACAGGCGTATCACGGAGCCCCTTGACGACATCAACAATGAGAGAAATCGCCTCGGCTGTTTTCTCAGTCCGGGTCTGTGAATAAGCAAAAAACTCTCCCGGATTTGTGTAGTATGTTGTTTGCATTATACTACCGACCATATAGGCGAGTCCGTGTTTTTCACGTACTTCCGTCATAAGGCGAGAGGTAAAACCACTTTCACCGAGAATATCGTTCATGACTCGGAGCGCGAAAAAATCAGGAAAATCGGGAGTGCGCTTGATACCGAAATGTCCGATTAACATCGTTGTTTGCGGTAGATCCTTGAAGATGTAATTAACAGAAGGTTTCGAGGTGCCGTCCACTGTTGGAACGTCAGGAAATGCAATCTCTGCGGCTCCCCATCCCTCAAATACCTTTTCAAGTTGAGCGATCAAGGTTTCCGTATCAAAGTCGCCTGTAATCGCGAGCATTATGTTATTGGGATAGTAATATTTCGCATGGAATGTTTTGAGATCGTCAACGGTAATACTTTCGATGCCCTCCATCTCAGTATACCACCCGAAAGGATGATCGGTTCCGTATAGCAGGGCGGAGAAGTTACGCCATGCGAGCTGAATAGGATTATCATTGCGTCGACGGATGCGTTCGATTGACTGTTGTTTTCGGAGTTCCAGTTTATCTTCACGAAACGCAGGATTCCTAAGGACATCAGCAAAGATTTCCAAGCCTTTGTCGATATCTTCTGCGAGTGTCGAGAGATTAATTGTCCCGTATTCGCGGGACATACCGACTTCAACAGAGGCCGCCATGGATTCCAATTCCTCATTCAAGGCATCGGGGTCACGCGACACTGTACCACCCGTCCTCATGACGCTTGCGAATATAGATGATAAGCCTACTTTATCGGCAGGATCGTAGATGTCGCCGGTTTTGATTAAACCGCTGATTCTAAAAAGCGGTAACTCGTGGTCTTCGATGAGGTAGAGCTTCATTCCATTTGAGAGCGTCCGCTTCTCCGGAACGGGAGGCTTAAATTCAATCGGCTCAAAAGTGAGTTCTTCGTGTGGTCTCGCGAACGTAGTGGGAGTACACCACACGATGAGCCCAACGATCAGTGTGATGATAAGAAGTCCCGTAGAGGTCCATTTTTTCATTATTCACTGCCCTCCGCGTTGTCACCGGCGGGTGCTACTGCTTCTTTTTTAACGAGTGTAGCGACGGTGCGATTGCTTTTTGTTAAATAGGTATTTGCGACTTTCATGATGTCTTCAGGTGTAATCTTATACATATTTTCACGCCAACCCAATATATAACGCCAGTCGCCTGCGAGTGCTTCATAGTAAGTTAATTGACGCGCCATTCCGGCATTTGAACTAAGACCTCGGATGAAACTGGCATCAACCTGTTTGAGAATACGTTTAAATTCCTTTTCCTCAACAGGTTCAGTTTTAAGCCTTTCGAGTTCGGCGTAAATTGCCGCTTCAACATCGGCGGTTGTGTTCGGTGAACGTGGTGTAGCACTTATAACAAAAAGATTGTCGTAGCGTCCACCGGGATACCCGTTTATCGCGTCAGCAGAAACAGCTATGCTCTGCTCCACAATGTTCTTATAGAACCGAGAAGTACGTCCATCAGAAAGTATCGCACTAATCATATCAAACACATAGTCGTCAAAATGCGGGACCGTCGGTTTATGATAGCCAATCATGAGTTGGGGTTCAGCATCAAACTCGACCTCGATGCGGCGTTCCCCTTCCTGCGGAAGTTCTTTAGTTGTGACTTCAGGAGGGAGCGGTTGTGGCTGCATATCACCGAAGTATTTGTCAATAAGCGCGATCGTTTTTTCGGGGTTAATACTCCCGACAATAACCATAATTGAGTTATTTGGCGCGTAGTGAATACGGAAAAATTCCTCAGCTTTGCGTCGATTGAGCATGGCAATATCTGAGGGCCAACCGATAATGGGTATACCGTAAGGGTGGGCAGTAAAAGCAGCAGCGATAAACTGTTCATAGAGTTTACCACCGGGTTGGGTATCAACACGCATCCGGCGTTCTTCTTTGACGGCTTCGCGTTCCACATAAAATTCGCGTAGAACGGCGTTCTTAAGCCGATCAGATTCAAGCATTGCCCACAACTCTAATTTATTGGCTGGCAATTCCACTGTGTAAATGGTATAGTCAACGGAGGTACCAGCGTTGAATCCGGTGCTACCGTGTTGTGTATAGATTTCGGTATACTCGCCGGTGACGATCCATTCCTTTGCGCGCTCCTGTTGCTCTTTGAGTGCCGCTTCCAATTCAGTAATCTTATTGGCGTCCGCCCTGGGACCTTTTGCCCGTTCCATATCGAGCGCATCGCCTATCCGATCAATCTCGGCAAGCACCTCTTTCTCTTTTTCATAGTCTGTTGTGCCGATTGTCTTCGTGCCTTTGAACAGCATGTGTTCTAACATGTGTGCGATACCGCGTGTATCGTCTGATTCATCTACGGAACCGGCTCTAAAGAGGATGTAAGGAGCGATAGTCGGCGAGGTGTGGCGTTCAATCATCAATAATTTCAGACCGTTGGGGAAAATGTGCTCCACCACTCGATCCGATAGATCTTGTGCTGATGCTATTCCGCATAAGGCAATAAAGAATAGGATCAGCAAATAACGTATTTTTTTCATTTCCGATATTACGGCAGTTTCTTCGACAGAGGGTCGAGTGTTGGAGAATGCCGTATCCTTTCTGTTTAAATTTCTGCCCGTAAACCGAGCGGTATTTTATATTCAGTATAAATTAAATACCAAAATACTGATAGAAAAACGAAAAAGGAACCTCGACCTGGGAAATCGAGGATCCTTCACGTCTTACTCTTTTTGTAGGTCACCGAGTAATCCAACGAGGGCGAATCTGACATGTGACGAGAGTGCGGAATTTTCTGCACGTAGGTCTGCGCCTTCTTCATCTGGATACATGACATGGGCTGCTACTGCACGCTTCACCCATCGTTCCGCGCGGTCATCATAAGGAATGTATTTTTCTTTGGGTGCCGTGCACGCTGGGCACTCGTCTGGTGGACTATCTGCTTCTTTCCACAAATAACCACATGCTACACAAACAAACATTGTAAAGTCCTTTCTCAGTTTCTCAAGAAGACTAACATTTTTAATTCTGAATCACGAAACGCATTAATCCTCTGGAGATGAAGTTATGAATTTTGAAATTACTAACTACCGTACATTAGCAGATTAGGTTTTGAAATGCAAGATTTAAATTGAAATATCTAACTAAGATAGGACTTACGCAAATTGAACAAACAGGATATGTTTTTTCCTGAAAAAGTCGCTATTTCGGTGTTTTTAACCCCCTAAATCCCCCAACCCCCCATATCAAATCAACGGTATGAAGCCCGTATGGGCTTCCCCGCCCTTATCAGGGGGGTAGGGGGACTTTAAGAGGAAGTGCGTAAGTCCTATAAGATTTTAAACAATGCGCTTGCAGTTATTGCGCCACCGACTGCTCCTTAAGTTCGGCAATACGGTCGCGTAAGGCGGCGGCTTCTTCATAGTCAAGTTCAACGGCAGCCTTTCGCATCTGTCGTGTTAGGTCTGTAATCATCGCCTCAATATCTTGAGGTTCAATGTCCTCTACGGTAGGAACCTGTTTGCTGGATTCTTTTGCCTTATATTCCGTCTCAGACTCGGCAATGAGTTCTTGAATCGCTTTTTCAATCGTGACAGGTGTGATGTCGTTATCAACGTTATACTGAAGTTGGATGTCTCGGCGGCGTTGTGTCTCCTGTATCGCTTCTGCCATCGCATCTGTAACGTCATCACCGTATAAGATTACCTCGCCATCAACGTTCCGAGCGGCACGTCCAGCGGTTTGAACGAGCGATCTGACAGATCGTAGGAAACCGGGTCGGTCAGCGTCTAAGATTGCGACGAGAGAGACTTCTGGTAGGTCGAGTCCTTCGCGAAGTAGGTTGATGCCAACAAGTACATCGAAAACACCTTCGCGAAGTTGGCGTAGAATGCGAGCACGATCAAATACATCGATTTCAGAGTGCATGTAATCGGCACGGATACCCGCTTCGGTTAAGTATTCGGTCAAATCTTCCGCCATACGCTTGGTGAGGGTTGTAACGAGCACTCGCTGTTTGCGTTTGACGCGCTCCTTGATCCTACCAATGAGATGGTCTACCTGTCCTCTTACTGGATGGATAGTGATTTTGGGATCAACCAGTCCTGTAGGACGGATAATCTGCTCCACAACTTGTGCCCCGTTTTCCATCTCATAGGAACCGGGTGTCGCGGAGACAAAAATAACCTGGTTGACTCGTCCTTCAACCTCGTCGAAACGGAGGGGACGATTGTCTAATGCAGAAGGCAAACGGAATCCATACTTGACGAGTGTCTCCTTTCGTGACCGGTCGCCACGATACATACCGCGTAGCTGCGGGATGGTTACGTGGGATTCATCAATAAAAAGTAGGAAGTCGTCGGGGAAGTAGTGCATGAGGCAATATGGCGGTTCACCCGGTTGTAGTCCTGAAAGATGCCGTGAGTAGTTTTCAATACCAGAGCAGTAACCCACCTCACGTAGCATTTCCAAATCAAAACGGGTGCGCTGTTCAATGCGTTGCGCTTCCAGCAATTTATTTTCCTTCTCAAAAGTGAGAATCCGCTCTTGGAGTTCAAGCTCAATATTAATTAATGCCTCGTCGAAGATTTCGGCATCGGTCATGAAATGCTTAGCCGGATAAATTTCAAGGAAGTCCCGCTGCGCCAATACCTCACCCGTTGTGGTATCAATCTCGCTAATGCGATCGATTTCGTCACCAAAGAGTTCGATGCGGTAAGCGTTTTCGCTATATGCAGGAAATACCTCAATGACATCGCCGCGTGCGCGGAAGATGCCTTGCCAGAATTCGACATCGTTGCGGATGTATTGAATATCAACGAAGGCACGTAGGAGGGCATCGCGCCGAACAACGTCTCCGACTGTTATTTGGACGCGTTGGTTCTCAAATTCTCGCGGGGATCCAAGACCATAGAGGCAGGAAACACTTGCAACAACGATAACATCGCGCCGCGATATTAGGGATGCCGTTGCAGCGAGCCGCATCCGCGTGATTTCTTCGTTAATACGAACATCTTTTTCGATAAAGGTATCCGTAGACGGAATGTATGCCTCGGGTTGATAGTACTCGTAATCGCTGACGAAGTAGTGAACGGCGTTATTTGGAAAAAACAGGCGGAATTCGTTGTAGAGCTGCGCAGAAAGCGTTTTATTCGGCGAGATCACAAGCGTGGGCAACTGGACGTTCTGGATTACATTCGCCATCGTGTAAGTTTTGCCAGAACCTGTTACACCCAACAGCGTCTGTGCCTTATCCCCACGGGAAAGTCCTTCTGTGAGTTGGTCAATGGCTTGAGGTTGGTCACCCTGTGGTTCAAAGTCTGAGATTAGCTCAAATTTCTGGTGCTCCAATTCAGGAGCGTCATCTTCTGGGCAGTCAATCTCCGTCAGCAATTCCCAATTCTCTCTCATCTTGGCTTCTTGCTCCTTCTCACAGATTGGGTTGTTTTGTAAAGGGATTTGCGAACTGCGGTTTACATAGAAACTACAATCAATACATACGGTAGGCAGTGCGTTTTATATAGTATACCATATTCTGCCAAAAATGTGTAGCACAAAGAACACCTACCGAAACATCACGCTTGAAAAAACTCAGTTGTATGTTAGACGCTATACAATGTATTCAAAGACTACGAACATCAGGACTCGCCGAATGAAGCAAATTCAAAGTAGTAAGTCAAATACCGTTGCACCGGCTTGGGCAAGGGAGATAGTAAATCCGACACGGAAGGAATGAAAAGAATCTAATTCCTATCTACAGTGGCGTAGAGATTTTACCATGGAAATGGTTCGTTTTGCAGATAGGGACGCAGCATATTTCGGAGTTTGTGGCGTGCGTGGTGTAGATTCGTTTTAATGGTTCCCTCCGATTTGTTCATGCGTAAAGCAATCTGTTTTATCGGAAGTTCATGAAAATATCGCAGACGAAAGGAGAGACGCTGTCCCGAAGGCAACTGCTGCACAGCTTTACGGATGATGTGTCCAAGCTCTTTCCTTTCAAGGATTTCACAAGGTGAAGGTTGCGTCTCGATTATACGAAGTGTATCGTCTGGATTCTGAGGCAATCCCTCTGATCCTAAAACATATCGCCTATCTTGTTTTCGGATGAAGTCAATACAACAATTGACAGCAATTTGGTAGAGCCAACTATAAAATACGGACTGCCCTCTGAAATTAGGCAATGCCTGCCATGCCTTTAAGAACACTTCTTGACAGAGGTCTTTCGCTGTCTCTCGGTCGCCAACTCGCTTGTAAATGAGGTTATAGATTTTGTGCTGATATTTGGACACGAGCGGATTAAAAGCATTTGCCTCGCCGTTCTGGGCACGCGTGACGAGTTCCTGCTCATCGAAATTGTTGGGTTCAGTGTGTATTGTTATGTGCCTTCTCATTTTTTTCTCCTTACGTGTGTCTTGGATAGTATATTATTCGATCCATTGCATTGTTTCTCGGAGTTGTTCTTTTGCTTTTGCGTAGTCTCGGCGCGCTTGATAGTAGATGCGTTGTGCTTCGGTAAATTGTGCCTGTGCTTGAAAGGCATCATTATAGGTAAGTCCTTGATAACCGGGGATTTCAACCGTGATTTCCTCAAGCACACGCTCAATAGTCCGTAACTGCTGCTCAAAGATTCTCACACGCTTTTCTTCAATTTCCATCCGTTCTTTCGCATTCGCCACGGCGCGATAGACACGCCGCACCTCTACACGGATTGACTTTGTTATTTCAATGTATTCCAACTGAAGTCGATCGAGTTCGGCGAGTTCTCGGACGCGAAGATTCTTAGTTTTGCCCCCATCGTACAGTGGAATATTGAAGTTGAAACGAAGGCCCCACCCATCTTGGGTACGAGGACTTGTTTCAAAAATACTTGGCACGTCTCGTCCGGGATCGACTATCACCGGATCGTAGACGGCTTTTGCGTCCCAAGTCTGATTCTGTTGATGTTGTTCCAACTGCACACGGAAATCTTTGTAATGTGCTTCAGCAGAGAGTTCAGGGAGTCGATGCCAGATGGTCTCTGTAGCGAGACGTTCTTGACGCAGAATATCGCCATGTAAGTCGCGTAGGTCAAGGTTGTATGTGAGTGCAAGTTCAACGGCAGCCTCCAAGGACAGGTCGTCATCGGAAAGAGGTTGTGAAAGCACAACCTGTGCAAGAGGGTCAAGTCCAATGAGACTGATGAGTTCAGCGGTGTCAACATCGAGTTGTCGCTGGAGTTCATTGAGGGCGAGCTGCTGTTCTGAGAGTTCCAGTTCCGTGTTGAGTTGACTCAGAAATGGGATGCGCTTTTGGGTCTGTTTGATTTGTGTGCCTTCGAGTTTTTTCTCGAGTTCGGCGGCAATCGCACCACGTTCTTTAATTTCTTCTTGTGTGAGAATAATATTGTTCCAGAGATTCCGAACAGCGTAAACGCTCTCCTCGCTTACGCGTTCGTATTGAATCTCTGCCTTACGCACCTGTTCTTGTGCGTCATCAAGTCCTACTGGGATTTCACCGAATTGCGCGAAGAGCATGCTCACTTGTGCACGCGTGAGATAGTCTCTTTCATCAATCTCACCTTCTTTTTGGCGTTGGTATTCGGCGGTGAGTCCTGCTTGTGGCAAGTAAACGGCTTTGGACACACGAAGGTTTGCCTTGGCACGTTCTACTACCTTTTCTGCTTTTTTGACCGTTTCGTTGTTCTGTAAAGCGAGTTCTATTGCGCGTCCTGGCTGCAGTGAGACGAGTCGTTGCGCTGGGATAGGAATCCCCACAATACTCAAAAATAGACAGGTTATGAGAATTGTCAGTCCTTTGTTCATTGCGATCTCCATTGAGTTGTCAGTCTTTAGTTATTAGTTGTCAGTGAGAGAGAACTTGCCGAATCAAGGCTGCAACCCTCTCTCTGCTACCCCACCTTTAGCGTCTACTGATGCGAATTGTGACGATGACGATTGCGATCATGAGAAGTATTAAGGCACCAAATAGCAACGTCGTCACCGACATTTGCGTCTTGGACTCCACCTGCACGGTGATCGAGCGGTCGCGTGCCTCAAACTTCCGGTTATCAACAGTAACTTCGGCGTTCAACTTCGCCTGATATTCACCGACTCCGATGTCCGCAGGTGGAATCAGGGTCAATTGTATCTCTATTTCGTCATTCCGTTTGAGCGAATCAATGACTTCTGGGACAACAGTGTATTTCCAATCGGTGTTAACATCAACAATCATACGGATGTCAACGAGGTCGCGGGTGCCGATGTTCTGTAGCGTCGCCGTCATGTTCACTTCTTCGCCTATCTTGATGGTCTGGAATGCATTCGGCACGAATACCTCAATCTCTGGAACACCTTTTGGAATCAATTCAAACCGCTCAACACCGCCTTGTATACCCGAAATCCTATCGGCAGGTAAATCCAGTCGATTGTTGACACCGCCGAGTTCGGTCGCTTCGGCTTCGTCAAGGACGGCGACATAGAATTCAAGCGTGCTGTCGAGGTAGGAGGCATCTAATTCTTCGGGCAGATAGACAATCAATGACAGATTGCGTTTCGACTGTTCCTGTGTGAACTTCACCTGAGATTGCCGAGATTTCGTTTCGGGGTCTTGGAATTCAAAGGAGAGGCGGTTGAGTAGATTAATAACGCGGAGTTGGAATGTATTCTCCGTTTCCGCTAGTCGATCGAGCGTTAGGTCGTAAGTGACGCTGCTGCCCAAATTCCCCTCTTGTGAAAAGCGAAGCGAACTGACGTTTACGACATCCAATGCGGATTCTTTTTGCAAATAGATGAGCCGTTCATCGGGTGCGTCGAGTTCAGGGTAATCCAGGGATACCTTCAAACTCTCGACGTCTTTCTGGAGTTGGAACGTCAATTCCACGGTTTCGTTGTAGCCGAGGACTTGGATTTTCTCTTCATACGGTTTGACGATGTTTGTGTCATCGGTGACATCGAGTAAGGAGACATAGATGCTGCGGATCTCATTCGCTGCCGCAATCTCTTCGGGCGTAGCATTGCTCGGCATTGCCTCTGTCGTAGAGGTATTCTTCAATTGAATTGTCACCATCATCTGCCCGCCTGTGTTGCTGGCGACGCGAAACTTTTTCGCACTAAGAATAGAGATGTGACGCGTGTCCTCTTCTAAATGGATATTATAGGGGTGGTCGGTGTCAAGGTATCTGAGATTGACAGTAAGACTATCAACATTCCGTCGGAGTTCAAAATCGAGTGTTTCTTCTTGCCCGTTTTTTAGGGTTGGAATACGGTATTCGTAAGGGAAGCCAATGATGGCTTCCGTGTTATCTCTAATGGAAACGTAGATATTGTTGATTTCTTGTGCGGTAGCCCCATTGGAGTATCCCCCGGGGACCTGGGTGTCTGTCTCTTCTGCCTCGCCATCTAAGGTGCCGTAGGTGATGACAACCTCCAAACGTCGCCGATCTCCTTCCTTGTAACGTCTCGCGGATACGACGGAGATATGCGGATCCTCCTGTTTGAGATGGATGTTTTTATCTTCAACGCGATCTGAGTATTTCAACTCTACGACGACATCACGCACATCATCTTTTATAAGTTCAAACTCCAAAGTAACGGATTCACCCTCTTTAAGCGTCTCAATACGTTGCTCATAAGGTTCGGCGATAATTGCGCCACTTGAACCAAAACTTTCCTGTTCTTTGATGGAGACGAAGATGTCGTCAATCTGTGCGCTGATGATAATTTCCCGTCCCAAGACTTTGGAACTCTCAATGAGTTTGACAGGGGTTGAACTATTTCGCAGCGTGATTGAGAATGTCTCCTTCCCATCGGCAGATTCATACAGATTTGTGTTTTCGACAGTGATATGCCATTCATCTTTGAGCGATTCGAGTTCCACCTGTTGCAGCATGAGTTTTGCTTGTTCGTATTCGGAGACGGCGGTTTCGTAATCCTCCTCTGCTCTATTGACTTCAGAGACGGTGACAATATTGTTTTCCTCCATCATCATCGCCTTGAGATTTTCAAGTTCGACCCGCTTTTTTTTCATTAGATTTTCTTTTAATTCCATATTCAAGCGTTCGGTTTCTATTTGGATTTGGCGACTCTGTTCATCTTTAGTTTTCGCGCGGTTCCCATCAGTGGGTTTGGGCTCATCTGCCAATATTAGCGATGTCCCTGTAATCAGTATGCCAAGTGCGGCAATGAAAGCTATCATGAGGATATTTTTTCGCATTTTTATCAATCCTTTTGTTGTAATAGAGTTTCCGATTAGCCAAACCAAGATTTGGCTAATCGGTGGGTATTGCAATTACATAGGGCTATCCAGCGGCATCTTCCTCGGGTTCGTATCCGGCAACATAGTGGAGATAGAGTGCCTCGAGATTTTCTCTTAGGATTTCTTCGCGCGTTAACTCGCGTTCGAGATTACCTTGCACGAGAATCCCGATTCTGTCAGCAATCTCCTTTGCGCGGAAAATGTCGTGCGTGGACATAAAGATCGATTTCCCTTCCTCTCTGAGTTCTCGGAGCAGATTCAGAAAATCAGCACCACCTTTGGGATCTAAACCTGAGGTCGGTTCATCAAGCAATATGGCACGTGCGTTTTTCATGATTGTGATTGCAATACCTAAGCGTTGACGCATACCTTTAGAGAAAGTTTTCACACGCCGCCCAAAAGCCTCAGCCGATAAGCCGACGCGTCCAAGGGTGGCATCAATTTCGGCGTTTGATACCTTCTTACGTCCACCGAGTTTCGCGAAGAAGGACAGGTTTTGCCGTGCTGTGAAGTTACGATAGAGTTCTACGTTCTCAGAGACGTAAGCGAGGTGCTTTTTTGCCTCAAGTGGGAATTTTGGAATATCAATATCGTCTACGAGTGCGGTGCCACTTGTGGGTTCGATGAAGTTCAGGAGCATCGACATCGTTGTGCTTTTCCCGGCACCATTCGCGCCGAGGACGACATAGATTTCGCCATCGTCTACTTTCAGGCTCAATTCGTTGACAGCGAAAACGTCTTCGTTGTAAACTTTCGTAAGGTCACGGGTTTCTAACATGGGTTTTCTCCTATAGTTGATTACGTTTATGTGGATATACTTTATTAAATATCGGATCTGAAGAATTTCAGAAATGCGAGTGTTGTAAACGCCAGAGCGAATAGACAGAGTAAGAAGACATCTACTGCAGAGCGACGCAATGTTTCCGATAAAGCCGGTTCTATCAACGTTGGTGGTGGCAAGATTTCTTCTTTTTCTGATTTAGAAGAGGTATCCCGCCGAGTTGCTAGCTGTAGTATCTGTGCCAGTGTGTCATCGGAAATTTCGCTGAAATAGGAATCATCAAGTTGGTTGTAGTATCTTTCACCCGTTCGGAAGTAGATGTCCCTTTTCAACTTACCCGTTTGCGTTATGTTCATGGCAAAGTAGATCAGAGAGGACGTAGGCGCGATCCGAGAAAACATCTCGCCAACTTGTTCTTGTCGAACCTTTTCCTGCTGATATTCTTTGTCAATCTTATAGGTTTGATTCTGAAACTCGAGTCGAAACTGTTCCTCAATTGGTTTTCTGAATTCATCCATTTTTTTCTGCGTCTCTGGATTCAGATTGATATTGACTCCTAAGGTCTCAACCATTTTTTTCGTGATTTTATCTTCTTTATCCTTCAGCAGATTATTGCGAAGAACCGTTTTTTCCATATAGACGGACTGTTCCGTTCGGGTGGGTGCAACGAGTTTCGCAACTACAAACGCGCCTCGCGGTGCAATCAGCACGGTGAATACCCAGAACGTAAAAGCAATAATCAGTGCGGTCTTGGAGTTGTCGAGATAGGTTGAAATTAGCACACCTATTGCAAAAAAGACGGCAATGTACAGCAACGATATAAGCGTCAGTCCGAGTACTGGCATCGCAACCTTGGATTCACCTAAAGGAAATCCTTGCCATGCGAGCAGGATTAATCCAACGAGAAAAGAAACTAAAAAGGGGACAACAAACACAACATATCCACCTATTAACTTGCTCCACAAAAATACGTCTCGGGGAAGGGAGTTGGATAGGTTTATTCGAAGCGTTCCTGCCTCTCGTTCCCCGGCAACCGCATCAAATGTAAACAGAAGTGCAAGGAGACTAAAAACAGTGCCTACGATGAACAGGAAATCAAGATTTCCGAGCGCATAGGCGACAGATGCCTGTCCGCCCCCTGCTGAGCCTTGCCGAACACCATTCCGGGTCATTCCAAGATAGGTAGGCAATGCCTCCTCTAAACCGTTTGCGAAGACGCTCAACGGCGTGGGTTTGAGGAAGAACTTGGAGACTTCCGTATTTGGGTCTAGTGCGGTGGGTGGATTTTCCTTCGCCTGCTCACGTGTGCGTTTGACGGATTCCTGATAGTCAACGAGGTCCTGATTATACTTACGATAATTGATAGAAAGGGTCAGCGGTATAAGCATCACACACATTAGCAGGAGTGCGACGAACCGGACGCTGAGAACATGATGCATAATCTCTTTCTGAATTAATGTCATTAACATGGTCATTTCTCCTCTATCTTTTCATTGCAGGTTAGCGTTTGCCGAAGCATAAGACATTAAGGAGACATTAGCGCAGACAGTTGCTGGCGGATGTCTTCTCCTTCTTGTGTCTGAAAAAATTCCGCTCCGAGTTGTGTTTGAAGTTGCAGCAGTAGTTTTTCCTCAATAGCAGCGTTTATCTGTGCCGAGGCTTGTTTGAGTATGTCCATACCCATTGGCGTTTTGAGAAGCTTTTTTCCGAGTTGTGCTTCAAGTTGTGAGTAAATCTCTTTTTCAAAGCTGCTCAGCATTTTTGGCACAAGTTGTTTGATGATTAGTTTTTCCGTTGTTTGCTTCAGTTGCTCTCTACCTTTCTGCGTTATAAGAAAGTCATCTCCGGATTGGATGCGTAAAGCACGCACGAAGTCAGATAGCGCAGAGAGTTCCGTTTTGTTGCTTGTATAGATGGTCCTTTGCGGACCGTTACGATAGATTTTTCCACTAACGCTAAGATTGAGAAGATGATGTTCACACCGGACGATAGGGATCATATCACCTTCTTGTGCCTGTAGGATTTCCTGAGTCATTCTCTCAGGTGCCCGAAATTCATAGAGATAACTGCACGGCAGCCTTGGATCTGCCGCGCCTTGGGTAAGAACACCGGGTTTCCCTGCAGTCGGATCCGCCGGGCAGAGGAGCACATCTTTTTTCAGATATTGTGGTGAAAACCTCGAAAGCCATTGTGGATCCGAATTCGCATTGGAAGTCCGATAATTTTCAAGGGCGAGTTTTATTTGCCTCAAATTCTCTCTGCATGCCTCAATCCCTTTAGAATGCTGAAAGTTTTGTTGTGCTGAAGGCGATGCGAGTTCATAAGGATAGGCATCTGCTAAAAGGGAACGGTTCAAACGAACCAGAGCATTTCCATCTTTTGGATTTTGTGCGATGAGTGCTTGCGTTTGCTTGCTAAGCTGAATATCGGCGAACAGTTGGGCATCATAGAGGGAACTGGTTTGAATCAGTTGATTCAGATCTGAAATCAGGGCCTTCTGTAGATCAGGTGACGGTTTACTTATCCCATCATATCCGACTAAGAGCCACTGTGTGTCATTGGATAATTGTTCGGCGATAGATTTGGACACCATCGCGCGTGTATCCTGGAGCTTGACAGCCAGACTTCCCAGGTCGGTTATTGCATCCATATCAAAGAGAAATTGATTTGCACTAACATGGAGCGGGAGTATGATTAATAAAGTCGCCAACAGGAGTGCTATCAGCCTGCCTCGCAAGGGGACGGGATTTCGAGTCTTGAATCGTAGCCTTATTTTTACCATTTTCTAATCTCCTTGAATCATGTGTATATCTTAGAAAGATTTTAAGGATACGGTAGATACACCGTAGGGCATAACGTTTACATATTGAACAGGCGGGTGAGTGTCGAAGTTAGGGTTTGTTTCACATACGGTATCACCGAAAGCGAGGTAACTGATACCGAGAAGTAGTAAACAGACCAGAAACAAATTAATTATTACGAAACGCATGGTTTTCTCCTTTAAATTGAAAGATGTTTCGGATAAAATGGAAGTGCTTTCGGATTTGCCAGTAGCAACTTCGCTAAATCTAACTGCCTTTGATTAAGGTGACGAGTTTCGGGTATTTGAAGGTTGCATCGTGGGTGAAAGTGAGTGACTTGATCTGTCCATGAATCCAATGTCCATAAGGGATTACGCCTTCAAAAAAAATTAAAATTTACTGTTCATGCTCCATTGACGGCATGGATTCCATGATCGTATTCACATTTCCGAGGATGGTTGCAACCTTTTAATATCAAAATTACGTCACCCTAATTAAGAGACAGTTATGATTTCGGAGGGAACTTGTAATGGTACAAAGCGATGCTAAACTCATTCAACAGATATTACAGGGAAATCAGGACGCATTCGGTCCGTTAGTTAGGAAGCACCAGAAAGGGGTGCACGCGCTTGTATGGCGGAAGATCGGAGACTTTCACATTGCACAAGAGATTACACAAGACGCATTCCTGAAAGCCTACGACAAACTTGGAACATTAAAAAATCACAAGCAATTCCCAGGCTGGCTTTATGTAATTGCTGCGAATTTGAGTCGGGATTGGCTTCGAAAGCGTGCTGTCCCAGAACAATCTTTGGAGGAAACCGATACGAGTGAGGTGGATCAAGTGTCATATTCTCAACATATAGAAGAAACACGGGAAACGGATGCCGATGAAACGCGGCGCGAAGTTGTCAAAAAACTACTCGAGAAACTACCAGAAAGTGAACGGACGGTGATGACGCTTCATTATCTTGGTGAGATGACGATCAAAGCCATCAGCGAGTTTCTCGGTGTCTCTCAGAATACCATCAAAAGTCGACTCAGCCGCGCACGCAATCGCCTGAGACAAGAAGAAGACGTCATTCAACTTAATGTTGGGAGTTTCCAACTCCCTGATCAGATGGCAGAGAACATCATGCGCGAAGTCGCGCGTAGACCCCCGATTTCAACTTCCGTAAGTAAACCAGCAGCACCGTTAGCACTTTCTGCTGCCTCTGCTGTCTTGATTTTCCTACTGATGGGAGTTGGCACACAGTATCTTTCCCGTTTTCAGAAGCCTTACAACTTGGATGCCGTCTCGGAACCGACGGTTGAGATTATTGATGCGGTTTTCGTCTTGGATTCACCCGCGAAACCTGCGGTTCGACATCAGCCGGGGAGTTCAAGTATTCCGGGTGAAGGCATAGGGGCGGGTCAGAACTCCAACACATCGCATTTTGCCCCAGTCCCAGTTGACAGAGAGGAGATTTCAACGCCTAAACCGCAGTGGGTTCAGACAGGCGGTCCCGAAGGCGGTGGTGTGCAGAATCTGTTTATGGCATCTAACGGCGACCTTTACGCTGTAGCAGATACAGATGTCTATAGGTCAACGGATGACGGAAGTGCTTGGCACCGTGTTAACAATAATATTCCGATTCAGGGATCGTGGCATATGACAGACCTGGACAACGTGCTCTATGCCATGTCCGATACAGAGATAATCACTTCCGAGGATAGGGGTGAAACATGGAATGTGCTGGGAACGCGCCCGGAGGGAGAGTTGATTGGAACGGTCACAACAGATGAAGCATTTTACTTCTGTCTTGTTGATGGGGTATTTCGTTCTGTGGATGCTGGCAAGTCATGGATCTCGCTGAACGATAGTGCCCTAAGGGATAGGCGGTTTCGAGCGATCACTGCTATTGAAAATACGGTTTTCGTTGGAACGGATTCTGGAATCTATCGCCTAAGTTCGGGAGGTTGGGAACAATTAGCAGTAGGCGAAGACGAGAACATCCAAGCATTAGCGAATGCTGAACACCGACTCTATGCTGCTGTGGGAAGCGGGGCTAAGAATCAGGAACCTGCGCCGTTCATGAAAATAACAGTGGGATCCCATACGCCTGTGTCGCTTTATCGATCAACGGATCTGGGTGATTCTTGGGAAGCATTAAACTTTAGAAAAATAGATGCTCCGGCAGGAGATGGACTTAGTGGACTTAGAATTGGTGGTCAAATTAACGGTTCAGAGACCCAATCAACTTCGGAGATCATAATGGTCGCTGCAGAAGAGAATGTTTTGGTCTTATATAAGGGAATTAGTTATTACTCCAATGATTCAGGTGAGACTTGGAATGCCTTGGGTTCAAATACTTCAGATGTAGAAAACGCCTCTACACTTGTATCTTTGGATGGCAATACCTTCTACGGTAGCGGAGGATCTGGGATCTATCGCACGACCGATGCAGGCAAAACATGGCATCAATTTAACACAGGATTGGTAAGGACGACTATTTTGGGATTGGCTTCTGTGGAAGGTGTGCTCTACGCGAACACAGGACGAGCACTTCTTATGTCATCTGATGGTGGCGAATCATGGACTCCTGTTCCGGGTAACTCCGATAATCTCTTGTACATTGCCAAATTCAACGGTGCTCTCTATGCCAGAGGGGTCAGAGAAATGTCGCCTCAACTTTTCCATCTATCTGCCGAAGACGATGGGTTAGCGACTATCCCTGGCATGCCAACTTTGGAGATGCCAGACTATAATGTATTGATTAGTGAAAAAATCGATACGTCTTTTTTAGCAGCGGCTCACGAGGTTAAGGAAAGCGTTGGAGAAGATAATCAACTCAATTTAGATGTCAATACATCTACTGAAGATCACGGTGAAACTGAAACTATAGGTGGGATTGTAAAGGACAGCATTGCTGAGTTTTTAAATTCAATTTTTGGGAGTTTTGCTGTCAGCAGTTCTGCCTATTATGCAGAACACGGACAGAAACTCTTCAGATGGAAATCCGGCACGACCGAATGGTATGATACCGGATTAGTAGATGAAGGTAAGGGACTTCATCCTTTTGAAAATCTCAATGCTTTTGCTGATGCCTTTTTCAGGCTCGCTGTTTTAGAGAGAACCGTCTATGTCGGTAAACAGGATGGACGCCTCTTTCAATCCTACGATGAGGGGGACACTTGGAATGATATTACTGCGGATATCCCGTTTTCTGTTACGTCCTTCAATGGGGTCGCCTTTGCTGGATCAACCGTCTATGTTGCAACTGATAAGGGTGTTGCATATTCGAACGACGGAACACACTGGCACGCAACAATTGATGCGGAAGGCACGCCACTTATCATAGACAAACTCGCTGTGGACGGGACGACGGTGTATGGCACAAGCAATCAACAGGTGTATGCGCTGAAAGAGGATTCTGATACATGGCAACGAGTTACACCGGAGATTCCTGTTCTTATTAACTCTCTGGCTGTCGATAGCAACATGCTTTATGTCGGCACTATAGGTAATGGTGTGCTACGTTTTACACTTGAAGAGTCGCCTTAGTTCAATTACAATTGCCTGCTAATTTTTCAGCGGTGAGTCCTCAATAAAGATAAGACAAATTTTGCCGCCAGTTGGAAGGTCAGGCTATCTATGTAGATTGCAGAGAACTTTTGGCTCCTGTCCTTCGATAAAAGGTTCTGTGCTAATATTTTCCTTGGGACATCCGGTACTTTTGAGACGTCCACTCTTTTTATTAATGTCTCTGAAAATAATGCCCTCAGGCACCGGAAATTCTCTATTGGGTCCTCGTGCTGCATTAATTACGAATTCTGCCCAGATTGGCAATGCCGCTTTAGCACCTTCTTGATTGTAGTTCCGGCGACTCGACCGATTTTTATCAAATCCGACCCAAACACCGACGACCAGATCGGCGGTATAGCCGACGAACCATGCATCCACGTTTTCATTGGTCGTTCCAGTCTTACCTGCTGCAGGCCGGGTAAGCCCCATACGTTTTGCACGTCTACCGGTTCCATTTTCAATCACATTCTCTAAGCACGATGTAATCTGGTACGCTACTCTTTCATCCAAAACATGGGTCCGATCAACCTGGTGGTCTTCAGATGGGTAAATTACCCTCCCGCTTGTGTCGAGGATATACTGAATATGCACGGGTTTCGTCCGAATCCCACCGTTTGCAAAGATTCCGTACGCCGATGTCAATTCAAGTACGGTCATGCCAGAGGCACCTAAAGAGAGCGCAGGTTTTGGGTCCATTGGACTCTTGATACCCATACGTTTCGTTAAATCTACAACGCGATTTATACCCTCCCATATACCGTTATCCCCTATAGGGGTCTCCAGCATCACTTTCGCTGTAGGTACATTAATGGATTTCGTGAGTACATCGCGCATATTAACACGACCTCTAAACATTTCACTATAGTTCCGGGGATACCACTTCGACTGCCCAGGGAAAGGGACAATGCCCCATCTTTCATCAACGATAACAGTTGCAGGTGTTAAGATTGACGGATTCTCTAACAGAGAGGCGAAGACAATTGGTTTAAAGGCAGAGCCGGGCTGTCGTCTTGCATCTCCAATAGCGCGGTTGTAGAAATTAATTTTTGTCTCCGTGATATTGTAATCGCGCCCACCTACCATCGCTTTAACCTGTCCAGTCTTGGGTTGATACGCAATAAGTGCAGCTTGCAGATAACTATCAATCGGATCTATACCATGTGGGTTTCGTTTATTGGCATCGTAATTGGGTAGATGCCTCCCGTATGTCTTATCCATCAGGCGTAGATGCTCGGCAACAGCTTTTTCAGCGATGGCTTGCATAGACATATCTATGGTTGTGTAAACCTTTAGCCCTTCACTATACAATTTATCTTTAAGCTCGGGAAGCCGAACGAGTTCCTCACGGATATATTCCAGAAAATGTCCTGCCTCCTTTGCGGTGACCCTTGTCTGGCTGTCGTGAAGTTTCTGCGGTAGGAGTGGAGCATTACGACTGACGAGCCAGTCAGATGCTGGGATGTATTCCTCTGCCAGCATCCTATCCAACACTATATTACGCCGACTCCTGGCCTTATCGGGATTGGAAAAAGGCGAGAAAGCAAAAGGCCCCTTTGGGAGAGCTGCGAGCAAAGCGCATTCGTGATAGTCAAGTTCGGACACCTGTTTTCCAAAATATCCCAGTGCTGCTTGCTGGACACCGTGCAAGGTCTTGCCACCATATCTGGACCGACCTAAGTCGACATGATTTAGATAACGCTCTAAGATTTCATCTTTAGAGAAAACCTTCTCAATTCTCACTGCGAGGAGTATCTCTCTGGCTTTCCGCCCGATATCCCTGACGGATCTCTGATCAAATAGGTAAATATTTCTCGCTAACTGTTGCGTTAGTGTACTTGTCCCAGCCAATCGGCTGCCGTTTATTACAGTATTTTTCACTGCTCCAACGAGGCGTATGATGTCAATTCCCCAGTGGTTGGAAAAACGATGATCCTCAATGGCAATGAACGCGCCTGTCAATTTCGTAGGCATTTGGAGTAGTGGAATTAAGCGTCGCGTGGAGCCTTCACTGTCAGCAAAGTCTGCTATCTTCTCTGGTTCGAGGTAAAAATTCTGGCGTACAGCACCATCTTCGCCCCGAATGGCTGCGATTCTTCCATCTCTCACTGAAATTTGAACATGCCCTGCTTCGATATCAAGGTACGGATATTCAAAGTTCCGTAGATGGATACGTACGGTGCGATTTCCCGTGTTATCCAGTGTTTCAGCGTACTCTCCGGGTTCACTCAATCTCGGAATGATTTCGGCGACCTGCTTATACTTCAAGCGTTTCAATTTATCACGCAGAAATTCGATTTTATCCGATTTTTGTACTTCGCAGACCGCGGAATAGACCTCCAGATGTTGCCGCCATGTTTCGGGGTCAACACTATATTCAAGTCGATTCAGATCTATGTCGCGGACATCTTCCCAACAGGCAAGGAGAACGCCACCTGCAAATCCGATTCCGGCGAAAACTGCTATAAATACAAGAAGACATACCACCCAAAACAGGCTTAGGACTGCTTGAAAACAGTGATATAAGAATCGAAACATTATGTTTTTTCACCTCCGCGGTGACGGTCAATAGCGAACTGAGCCTACAGACAAGGACTCATGGAGTTCTATCTACACTGGCTTTTCGCACTCGCTTAATCGTACAGCCTATTGCTCTTGTCTTTTTGGATTCCTTAGGAATATCCTTTCCGGCAATCACCAAATCTAAGGCGTTTTGGAGATAGTGCTTTGTAGGTTCTTTGGGACTGTTGTCAATTGCGCCAGCATAGCGGAGCATGCGTTCGGCGTCAAGCAGAAAGACCTCTGGTGTTCTTCTCGCTCCAAAATAGTCAGCAATGTTATTTTCTGGATCTTTTAGTACAGGAAACTCAAAGCCGTGCTTCTCGCTGTACGCCACAATCTCGTCAATATTCTCTTGTTTATTTGAATTGATACCGATAAATTGCACATCTTTTTCGCTATAAGTCCTAACTAAAGCGACAATTCGTTCTACATAGTCTGTCGCTATCGGGCACTGGGTGGCAAGAAACAGAACGACAGTAGCAGGCTTTTCCTTGCTCAATTCATACAAAGCGTGAGGCGTGCCAGTGGCGTCTTTGAGCGTAAAATTGTTGACGGCAGCATCAAGCTTTACTTTCTCTGTCTTCCTTTGCGCCAACCCCAAATTCACAATTCCGAGAAACAGAGTGATTATAGCGCATAAGCGATAGAAGACAGTAAAGTTCGGCGCGCACTTTTCAACGGTAAGATGTTTATGGATAAAAAAAGATGTAAAAAGCGTTTGGTTTCGCATTTCTAAATTTTTCCCTTAATTAAGACGTTAATAGCGTTATTCGGTTTCAATTTTATGGAAACCGATTTGGGTATATTGACGTAGAATATAAAAAGATTGCTTTTTTGTTGCATTCTTAACCTGCATATAGTATAATATACATATATAAACTAACGCTTATTATGAGAGGTTACCCATGGCAAAGAACCTGACGAATAGGCAGCGCGAAATTTTTAATTACATCCAGAGGTGTATTAAAAACGGTTATCCGCCGACGATTCGCGAGATTGGTAGCCAATTTGGCTTCTCTGAAAAGGCTGCGCACGATCATCTCAACGCGCTCGAAAAGAAAAAGTATATTGAACGGGCAGAGGGCAAACCGCGTGCGATTTCCATTTTGAAGGAAGCACAACCGAAGATTGCGACCAGTAAATGGCTCGAAGACCAGAGTGCGAATCCGGTTCTGGCAGAAACAGAACGAGATATTATAGAAATCCCGATCTTCGGACGTGTAGCGGCAGGAGCTCCGCTCCTCGCATCACAGAATATTGAAGGCACACTCCCTATCCCAACCCGTATGGTACATAACTACGAATGTTTCGCTCTACGAATTATCGGTTCCAGCATGATCGGGGTCGGCATCTTAGAAGGTGATTATGTCATTGTTAAAAGGCAGTCAGATGCTGATCCAGGCGATATTGTTGTCGCTATGGTTGAAGACGAAGCAACGGTAAAACGCTTCTTCATTGATGGCGACCAAGTGCGGTTACAACCCGAAAATCCTGCCATTGAACCGAGCATTTTCAAGATTAATGAGGTGACGATACTCGGTAAAGTTATAGGTATCCACCGCGAAATGTAGTGATGGATTTTTAGTTTTACAGTTTCAATTGATGGGCAGCAGGAAATGTCTGCCCATTTCTATTTTATCTTAAATCCAAAAAATCAGTCAATTCATGGAGATGTGAGAGCTGAACATCGACCATGGACGGATCTGGACACGCTTTTTTCTCATCGCCGACCAGCCACGCAGTCCACATACCTGCGTTTTTTCCACCAACCATATCGGCGGCGTAACTATCACCAACGTAGATGGCTTGATCAGGTGCTATATTTAATTGGGACAAAGCCTCCTCAAAAATACGGGCATCCGGCTTCGCTATACCGAAAACGGTAGAATCTATAACCGCCCCAAACAGTGGTGAAAGCTCATATTCGTCGCACCAACCACATGTGTTCCCAAAGTTATTGCTAATTACAGCAAGCCGATAGGTGCCGTGAAGCGTTTCAAGCCACCGTCGATTTTCGGCAAGAGTTTCGGCGACGTCCCGACAGAACCACTCGACATACTCATCTTTCATCTTCTCGCGCAATCCTAAGCGTTTATAAATTCCTGCGGCAATCGCATCGGCGGTCTCTCGTAATGAACAACGCGCAGCATGCTCTGAAGCGACCGCCCCAATTGGTAACATCGAACCATCTTGATAAGACCAATTATGAGAAGAATCCCCGAGTGCGAACTCTGTTACTGTTGCTCTATCTGCTTCATCGAATGCCTGGCGCGTAATTTCTGGATGTCGCCCGCGGATAAACCGATACGTCCGCTCCAACCAGTGGATGCCGTTTCCGTCTAAAGTCCCACCGAAATCAAATACCAATGCACGGATGTTCTTCATTTACTTTCCTTTTCTTACCGAGTGTGACATTTAAGCAATACAAGCACTCTGACGCAAGCTACTTTCTAATGCGCTGACGACTTCGGTTGCGCCAATTTCCTTCATGCAAAGGTGCGGTGCATCCTGTCGATGACAGATCTGTTTGTAACACGGACGACATGAGACAGGTTTTTCAACAATGGTATGCCCTGTTCCGTAGGGTTCATGGCGCACTGGACTCGTCGGACCGAAAAGTGCTACTGTTGGGGTGCCGACTGCTGCGGCAATGTGCATCGGACCACTATCACAGGTTAGGCACACATCACATCTTTCCAGCAACGCGCCAAGCTGCAGAATATCTGTTTTTCCGACGAGATTAATAGTCGATAGCGAAGCAGGCAACGTTTTTGCGAATTCTTGCTCTGTGGACGAACCGGTTAATACAATTTTGATTTCCGGTGTAAGATAGGCAATTCGTTGGATAACATCGGCGAAATTTATGACGTCCCACTGTTTTGTTGTCCACGTTGTGCCTAAATTGAGAGCGATAATCCGGTCGTGGGGCAGGACGCCTTCAGTACGTAAGAGGCATTCGATAAACTGACGATCAGCATCAGTATGCCAAAACTCCAAAAAAGAGGGAACAGTATCAATATTGAGCAGCTGCAGTACCCGCAGATACCGATGGACCTCATGTATCTCTGTGTTATCTTCACAAGATAACGTTAGGAACATCCCGCGCCCACCGACCTTTGTCCCGATGCGTCTTGGCACCCGTGCGAGGAAAGGTAGGAGTGCGTTCCGAAATGAGGTGGGATGCAATATAACAGCAATGTCAAACGCTTTATCGCGTATCTGATGAACTAAACTTTTAAGTGATCGATAGGGGCCTTCTGTCTTGTTATCAACGATGCAAGTGTCAACATAAGGATGCGTTTGCATTAAATCCGCCACGCGAGGACGCAACAGCAGTGTCAAATCGGACTCAGGATACGCACGCTTCAAAGCACGCAAGGCAGGCGTCATCATCACCATATCGCCGATCCAAGCTCCTGTTTGGCATACCAGAATATTATGCATTCAGAATACCTGCGAAAGAGCGAGAAGATACGCCAAAATGTTGGCTTAGAAAAACAACGGATTCGACCAGGCTTTCTTGCCGGTTTCATCGGTTATCTCAACACGAACGTATTTCACGCTTTCCGGTATGTTATACGTTGCCTCGGTCAATAACTCACCGTTAGATGGTAGTACTCGCTGTCCTCGACTGCACTGCGCTTTAAAAACAATTGATTGTGCTTCCGAACATCTGACTGTTAGCTCGCTACCCTCTAACGTCATATCCTTGATTTCTGGTCCAAGCGTTGAATAGAACGCTCCGGTCCGGAATGCCTGCATGATGTTATCAATTGTCAGTTCTTCTGCCTTGACCATAATCCATCCGTGGAAACAATCATGTTCCGTGCCGTGTGCGTCATCAGCAGCGATACCGAAGACAGGTCCAGCTCTATCCAGCAGATCATCCCAAGCCTGTTCTGAAAACCCTTTACCGATGCCCATACAGGTGTCGTTATAGACTTCAACAGCAAAATAGCCGTGCAACGGTAAATAATCTAAAATTGTGTGTCCACACCAATACGGGTGTGCCAACACCGCTTCACCGCCCTGCGCTTTAATGTCATCAATCACGGCATTCGGGTGCATCTTCGCACAATTCACCCGTTCGTGTATATTAATAGCAACGATGTGATACGTCCCGCCACCATACGGATTATCAGGATGCACCTCACTTCCAGAGATTGCTAAAAAGTCCGAGGTCGTGTAAGCCTGTACATCGTTGACTATGCGATGGTCGGTTAGTACGAGGAAATCGTAACCGGCATCCCGATACGCACCGAACCGATCTGAGACAGAAAGTTGCCCGTCGGATTCCGTGCTGTGGCTATGCGTATTCCCGCGATACCACTGTCCTGGTTGTTGAAAAGGGTTCGTATGAATCATTGTTGTCCTTCCTCTCTGACGATCTTCCAAGTTATTGAGGCGTGCAATTTGCTACGTGTTTGTGCGGCAAACTAATGTCTGTGTGCATCTTCAACCCAAACTCACTCTATTTTAGCATATCTCAATGGATATGTCAATTATTCTTCAACTACACTATAGGGTCATTTAGTTTTAAGATTTGATTTGTAGAGTTATGATTTTATATGGGCATGTATTGCGTGAGTTTTCACGCAATACATGCTATACTTCACCCTAAAAATCCACAACGACTTTGAGGTGAAGACGATGACGAGAA
>JAJDUH010000055.1 GCA_022826805.1 Candidatus Poribacteria bacterium | reverse complement strand
TTTCCAAGACGAATAGCTCGCTGCAGGAGTGAAGCCCTCCCTCTTGGAAACGCTTGAAATATCTTTTTAAAAGGTTCACAATCTTTGGTGAATCGAAAAAAATAATTGGGCATGTTTTGAAAGACGGGCGAGGTCCCCTCGTCCCTATGACCCGCTTTCTGTTAATGGGCTTGAAATCACTGGCACGGCGTCCCACTCGCCCGTAATAACTGCGTTGCCCGAAATTGGTGGTTATCCACCAAAATCGTCGGCGAGGCTCTGATACCCAATGCTTCGGCGCGCTTGATATTATTCCGGAAAAGTTGTTCAGTCTCCGGTGTTTCAAACAACTTCTGAATCTTTGCCACATCAATACCGAGTTTCTCTGCACAATCCTCCCAACTTTTATCCAATTTCTTGCCACGACACAAAATGTAGTCCAGATACAGATCGGGATATTCTTGCGCGATCAGTAGCTGCCGGATATTCTCTGCCACTTCAGGGTAACCGTGTAGACTTGTAAAGGGTGTTATATCGTTTAAAGAAATTGTCTCCTTCTCATGAGCGATGAAGCGGAGTTTGAAGTCAATCTGGTCGCCAAACTTTTTCACAATCGGAATAATCTTCTCTTCCGCCTGAACACCAAAGGGACAATAACTCATCACGAACAGCTCCAAAGTCGGTTTCCCCATGCGTGCTATGCGGGAAACTAAGAGTTCTTCCAAGTTCATCGGCTCGCGACTGTGGTCAACGTCCTTGGTGTGCAGTGCCACCACCGCTGCAAATCCGGGAGAATGTTTAGTGTCGTGACATTCCAAACAGAGACCTGTATCCGCACCGCTACGGATATTGCTCTTTTTCGGGTTGCCCACATGTTGTTTGCCGGGACCGTGACAGGTCTCACACTGCACGCCTTTAAGCGTTGAATCATGGTCGCCTATCTGAAATCCTGTTGGGTATCCGAGTCCAGTGGTATGGCAAGAGACACAACCCGCATCGAAGTAGCGTTCCTTTTTCAGAAGCGTTTCAAAGGCAAAGGCATGCCGTGTCGCTGACCACTGAAGATACTCCTGTTGATGACACTGCTGGCACGCCGTCGCTGAGGCATATCCGTTTTGCTGATCTTGCTCCAAGTG
The DNA here is from genome assembly GCA_022826805.1 of Candidatus Poribacteria bacterium. Classification (GTDB taxonomy): domain Bacteria; phylum Poribacteria; class WGA-4E; order WGA-4E; family WGA-3G; genus WGA-3G. The sequence goes on along the minus strand of JAJDUH010000055.1, from coordinate 53,153 downwards.
CTGCCCAGCAAAGAGAGGCGTAAGATCAGATGACTCCGTCGCCTCCTGATAAAAGTCAGTTAGCAGTTGACGCACGGATTTTGAATCCTGTACATCGCCTGTTAATGCCAGTTGTGTGGCGTGATGGCGTTTGAGTCCTCCGTTTGGATCTATCCAAAGTGCTAATAATCCTAACGTCTTGCCTTCGGGTTTTGAGCCTATATAAAGCGTTCCATCTTCAGATTTCGTTGTTTCGACTTCGTCGGGTTGAATTACAACATCAATCTGTTTTGATCCTTCAGGATTACCTAATGCCACAACAACATCTGCTTGTGATGTTGCCTGTTCTTGAGCCATACTTGCTACAAAGGCGATAGTATGCTGTCCAACGCTTTTGATGGCAAAGGACTGTGTAAAGTCATTTTGTGTTGCAGTTAAGAATGGAAACGTAGCAATGGCGCGTTGTTGGCTTAGATATGCATCTCCATAAGCGAGATCCGCTGGACTCAGCGCGGCTGCATCGTATCCCATCGCCGACATCGCTTTTAGGTTGACCATGCCCCGCTTGGTATCTATTTCCTCTTTTCCATTAAAGATATTTCCAGTATCGACTAAGAAAGTTGGAAAGCCTTGCTGGCGAATCTGTTCTACAATGTAAGCCCGTCTCGGCAGTCCACCTGACTGTTCTTGGTAGCACCCGCACGGTTCCAAGTGGCTTTTGGTGTTACCGGTATATAAGATAACCACAGAAGGCGATTCGCCACTTCTGAGTTCCGACAAGACTGCTTCTAACTGCTCACCGAAAACAGGTCGCGCTTTTTGCTTCACTTCCTGTATCCGGTTAAGTCTCTGAGATTCTGCCCACTGTCCGTAAAAAGGGGGTAGCGTTACCACTATGGTCAAAAGAATTAAAACAAGAATAACACGTTTCATTGTGGATAAAATAAACTCCTCGCGGTTCGCTATTCACAGTTCGCTATTAGGGTTCGTAGTTCACCAATCACTAACCGCTAATTGCTAATCACTAATCACTGACAGTGAACACAGCGAACCCTTGACAGCCGATAGCCAAATTTAAAATAGCTGCATCAGTTTGAGATAAAAAGGACCTTGGCAGAATACCGTTAGCAGCGCGCCGACGGTAATAACTGGCGCAAAACGGATAGAGGGTTGGACGTTTATCTGATTGCCAAACTCAGCAAATGCACCCTCTGCGGCGAGGTGTTGCAATTCGGCAATCTCCTCTCGAGTTAGACCTATAGGATCGGGTGAAATAACAATGTTATCCTTCTGACCGCTTGAAAAGTCAACCTGTTGCTTCTCGTAGTGAACAGTGCCGTCCGGCTGTTCCACCCTAATAATTTGCTCGGCAGGAATCATACCCACCTGAAGACCATAGACATCAACCGTATTGTCCAAGGTCACACTCGCCAAACTCAGAACCAACTGTTTGGCAATAACGAAAACGACGAGATACAATCCTAAAAAGAAGGCGAACCCAGAGAGAAATACCGGCACAGACGGTGTCGCTTGCAGCGCTAACCAGACGCATACAAAACCAACAACTGCGTAATAGACAGGTGTTTTAGGTAAGGGCGATAGTAATTTCTGTATCAGCGTGAAAGCTGCCAAAACTAAAATGAGGTGCAGCAAGCGATCGGGTTCCCACCCAAAGCGTTGTAACAGATATGTCAGTCCAGACCCGATGCCGATAAACATCAGTAAACTGAATAATTTTTCGAGGAGTGTATCCTTTTGAAAGTAAGACGTAAAGAAATACCGAAACAAATCTAACTTGTTCGGCATCAACACAAACTTGAAAAGCAGGTAACCGAGTATGCCTATTGAGTATGGCACGATAATATTGAGTGCGAGTATCAATGGTGGAAAACTTAAGGCACCGCTCAGGTCTCTAAACAGTGATAGCGGAAAGATTAAGCACAGCCCCCAAAAGAGTTTGGAATCCCCCGGCGAGAAGATACCGAACCAATAGAAGGCAAAAGCGATAAGCCCACCCCCAAAGAAGAGTCCTAAGATATAGAGCGGTGTCGTCGTGCCAAGATACCACGCCATTAATTGGCTCAGCGTTCCGACGTATAAGAGTCCGAGCGAACAGAAGTTGCGAATCTTCTGTGTCTTCAGGTCGGTATAACTCGCATATCCACAGAAAACGAGTGCTAAGAAAATCAGAAAGTATTCATAGTATGTCATAATACAAAAAGTACCTCTCTTTAGCGTTTGATACTCAACGCGAAGGTATCAATGAAGGAACTGTCTTGACGTTGGAATTCCTTCGTCTCAAAGTCAATAACTTCAAGTCCACTGTCTGTTCTAAGATAACCCAAGTTGCCAGTTGTAGCATAATCTTTTAGATTGTGCATATTACGGGCGCAAACTGAAAGTTTACGCTACAAAACGCTACGGATCATGAATCCCTTGCATGAAAAAGCGGGCTGCACACCTAAAATTTTGTAAGTAGCAAGTTGAGTTAAGATAGAGGACAACAGGTACTGAATCGTCTGATCAAAACGCGCCCGGTGATACTCGACGGCGTGCGGATATAAGTCTGTGTGTGTTTGAAATCGTGCCTCAAATGCGGTTTCAAATTCAGGATAGTGCATTTATCAATTACCTTTTTCACATCAGATTGTTCTTTCGATAACTTGAAGTGGATTGAAGATATGTTGATGATGGTTGATTAACATGAGGGAGAGCATTTTTTTTCGCTATGGTTCCTCCTCCGTTTTTACTTTTCCCCATGTTGTAGTCAGCAGCTGTGGTTGTGGTGAAACCGGTAAGGCATACGCAGGATCGAACCAATCGCCCAGATGATTCCAAACAGTTAGATGGGTAAGCTGCGTAGGAGGGCCACCTGCTACTGACATTTTAAAAATATGCCAGTGTTTGAAGTCTCTGTCTGGACGCTCATAAAGCAGTTCATCACCTGCTGGAGACCATACTGGATTGACAACAGGGGGGCCTGCTGCGTCAATCAATTGATGAAACTCCCCTCCATCCCGATTTACAACATACAGCGTTTCCCTGTCAAAGTTCGCGGGGTTAGGTTCAGCCCGCATCCACGTAAATGCGAGTTTGCTGCCATCAGGCGACCATGTCGGATAACGCAGCCATGCTGGCGCATCAAGTGGAAAAAAGAATTTTGAACGCCCTGTCTGCACGTTGAGAAGTGTAATGTATCGAGGGTGCTCCAATATCCGATTGATAAAGACTATCTCTTCTCCATCAGGCGACCAAACGGGCATGATACCAATTACGACTCGATCTTCTCTTTTACCATCTATTGGAGCGATATAAATGTATGGCACACCGAGATCCGCGCGGACGTAGGCAATCTTCTTGCCATCAGGCGACCATGTCGGTGTTATTCTCTCTTGTGATTTGGCAAAAACACGTCGCACGTTTGAACCATCCGCATTCATCAAATACAGGTCAACACTGAGCCGAGATCTGTCTCGGTCTGAGCAAAAAAGAATCTGTTCACCGGTGGGAGAGAAGACGGGTTGAACATCAGATGCGGGATGGTTGGTAAGGTTGATTACGTCTTGCCCGTCTGGATTCATGAGGTATATGTCCCGCTGCTCAAACTTTTCACGGTTTCCCGAAAATACAATCTTAGCAGTAGCAGGCGGGGCTTTTCCGAATACTGGACAACTGATTGAACAGAATATAATGACACTTAACAGATAACAGAGAAAAAAGATTTTAACTCTCATGGGGCATAACTCCGAAAGTTGTATATCAGGAATCTATGAGTAGGTGTTTTAGGACCTACTCATAGATATTCTAAGGATACATTAGTCTGCTACGCAGCTACCAACCCCTACAGGGCAGTGGTAACCTTCAGGACACGGCTGATTTCTACCACAGGGCCATGCCTCAGCATCTGGCGTTACCATGATAGCCTGCGCGAGCAGGACACCACCGGTAGCCACACCGAGGGTCAAAGGGCCTTTGAGCCCAACACGTCCTTCCTCAGATTTGATGAAATTGCGGATTTTACCGCGTAGGTTGTTTTTCATCTGGGTTTATTTCCTTTCTGCCGGTGCTTCTGTTCCGGCGGGATTGAATTCCAAACTCGAGGGAGTTGGGAAAACCATTTCCAAGGCGATTCGATTCGCTGCTGGAGAGGAGCCCTCCCCTTGGAAATGCTTGAAAACAAGTACAATTTCAGAAACTCTGAAATTTTGAATAGTATCTCTGCCAAAGTGTTCCCAACATGGTTAGACTTAAAACGCTATTTCTTTTTTCTTTCTCCCCAGGTCGTGGTGAGCAACTGCGGTTGTGATGAAACTAGTAATGCTGCTGGATCGAACCAGTCCGCCGTTAAATGTCCTTGACCGGTATGAGTCAACTGTCTTGGGGTCCGAGTTGCTAAGTCAATTTTGAAGAGGTGGCGGCGATTGTCAACTTCCTGCACATAAATAAGTTCGTCACCATAAGGAGACCAAACCGGTAAGGAGGCTTTGGGTCCGACCTCTTTCACAATTTGCCTAAGTCCTGTTCCGTCTCGATTCACAATATAGATCGTTTCCTTATCAAGCCATGCAAGAGGCACACGAAAAGCTTGCCCTTCCTTCAACCCTGGAGGGACAGGTAGAGGGTTTTTATTCAAGGAAAAAGCGATTTGCTTACTTGTCAGGGACCACGCCGGATGGTTTTGCCACGGTACTGCATCTTTTGGGAGAAGCCACCTTTGTCTTCGTGTCTGAAGATCGAAAAGGCTGAGTCGATGATCCCCAAACCAACCTTCAACAAAGGCGATTTCAGTCCCATCAGGCGACCACGCGGGCCTAAAGCCAAGCACAAGGAGTTCTTCGGTTTGCTTCCCTATTGTTGCGATATAAATGGCTACCCCCCGTTTATAAGCAATCTGCTCTCCATCTGGTGACCATGTTGGGGTTTCTCGATGCGCTGACTTCTTGAATACTTGCCTAACATTTAAGCCATCCGCATCCATCAGGTAGAGGTCGCGCTCCCCGCCTCGGTCAGAGACGAAAAGAATCTGTTCTCCTGTGGGAGACCAAACAGGATACAAATCGTCTGCAAAATCTCGGGTTAAGTTCACCACTTGACTGCCATCCGGATTCATCAGATAGATGTCTCGGTTGCCATTGCGAGTTGAAGCAAACACAATTTTAGCAGTTTTGGGATCTTCTGCGCGGACGTGACAAATCACTAAACAGAACAGCATCAGATTCAAATACCAGACAGTGGATATAAATTTCATAAGTATATCCCCAACAAAAACTTAATAGAAGTGCTTATTTATTTCTCTATAAAGAAAAGGCTTTACGCAAATCTGAGCTGCGACAGCAAAAGCCACCGCAGTTCAGATTGTAACTGAAACAATATCCAGTTACGATTTATCGAGGCATACATTTATGCACATTCGCCCCAACAACTCTGTCCTCCATTGGAGGTGGGCGCACATTGAATATTGACACATTTTCCCCCTGGACCACACTCAGCATCTCCATTGCATGCATCTGCCTGTGGTGTGCCGACAATAGCATGTGCTAATAACACAGTTCCTGTTGCCACACCGAGTGCCAGTGGGGATTTAATTCCCACCTTGCCTTCTTCAGACTGGACGAATTCGCGGATTTTACCGCGAAGGCTGTTTTTCATCTGAGTTTTTCTCCTTTCTGCCGGTGCTCTGAGCCAGCGGGATTGAGTTCCGAACTCGAGTGAGTTGGGAAAACCATTTCCAAGGCGATTCGCTTCGCTGCTGGAGAAGAGCCCTTCTCTTGGAAATGCTTGAAAACGTATTCAACTTCGGTAGGCGTATGTTGTTCGGACAATATCTCTACCAAAGCGGTTTCAAGATGTTCATATCTATTGGTTCCCAGTCGATATACGCTGGACTTGGTGGTTCCGGTCCCCGGATTATATTGACGGCAAAAAACCGATGGAAGCAAAGTTTCTTCCCTATTGAAAGCATTTATGCTTCGCTGATGACCTGCTTCAAACAATTGGACGCTCTCTTGTGCTACTTTTTCCCAAGTGAACTTCTGAACCAAACTTTTTGCAATTTCTTCACATTTAGTGCGCGCTGCGGAGGGTTTCAGCCACTGGTTTACCGTATCCGATAACTGGTACATAGGGATATGGAAATTCCCAAAACGACACTGTTCAGATTTTACAGCAACACCCGCTCCCTCGACCTCTGGTGGAAGTCCATATTTCGTCATCGCCACACACGGGGGGCCGTACGCCATCGCCTCTAAAACCAGCGAGAGCGGTGTTCCCGGTATTGCGGGGAAGCAGACGAGATCCAGTGCCTCAAAGAAGATAGGTAGAACGGAGCGAGTCTCCTCCTCATCTGCACTGAAAATCACCACATTGTCTGGCGGATTTTTATAATGTTCCGCCAAAAACGGATCGTAGACAAAAATCACGAGATGCGGATTGGCATGAGCAAACGCGGAAATCAGTTTCGCCCCAGAGTTAGAGTCAAAACCTGAAATGAGTCCAACGACGGGTTGTTGTGCAAACATCGGTTTTTCAAAGAGCGCAGCGGTGTGTTGCTTCGCCAACGGCTTGCCTATCGGTTCACCAATCTCCACACCATTCGGAATAACGCAGACCCTCTCTCCCAAGACCCCGTATTCCATCAGCCATTCCTTTACCCATGAAGATCTGACAACTAATGTGTCTTTTACGTTTTGGAAGGCAGAGATATTTAGCAGCATTTCAAGTGTTGACCCTTGTAATCTCTGAACATCATCTATGCAATGAATGATCGGCACATCGGGAAGCTGATAGTATAAGAGGTCGTCTGTCAAAAATTGAGAAAGAAGTAAAATGCCATCGTACCCATTCATCGCATACCAAGATGGACCGAACGCACTGATTTCTTCTGTCTCTATATCCCGAATCTGGATATCTCCATAACCTTGAAAGTCGGGCGATTTTGCGTCTTCTTCTCCTGCTTTGGAAAAAGTAAGCGTTTCCAAGGCTGCGAATTGCGTCAGGTGCGTCAGTAGTTGGTAGCGATTCAGATTTGCTCCATAGTCCAGAGATGTTTTCTCTTTCGTAAAGTGAAACGGCACCAACACCTTCGGTTTCCTATCCCTCTGTTTCCAACTATCAGCAGCCCGTTTCGCTCCTTTATCTATTGTGCTTAAAAGAGAACCTTGCTGTCCAAGCCGTTCCAAACGTTCAATCCCGTCAAAAATAGACTCAATTTTATATGTTTCCTTGAGTTCTTCGACAATTTGGTAGTGCGTCTGGGTTCCATAGCGATTCAGAACTTCCCATTCCACATCGTTAACCTGAACGATAGCGTTCGTCTCAAGATCCACGACATATTTCTCCCCATCTCGTTCAAATTTACGGTGACGGTTCAGGCGGTAGTGAGCGTGAAGTGTCATAGTTTATTTCCTTCCGTTTTCCTAAGCGGTTGCATGGATTAAGCCGCGAACTCTTTTGAGAATAGCTTTCGCCTCTGCTTCATCTTTAACGAACTCAGCAAGAAGTGCCTCCGCTTCTCTTACCGTATGGTTTCTCAAAAGCGTCAGCACGAGGCCTTCTTCAACACGCTGAGAATAGAGTCCGTCTCTCATCAAAGTCCGTTCATAGTGCTTGTTCATACTCAACACAATGGATTTGTATTTGAGATGTTTTGGTACTGGGTTTGCTACTTCAATGTCAGGGGCAAAGGCATTCAAGACCTTATTTGAACTCACAAGCCGCCTTTTTTCATGAAGTGCTTCAAAGAATTCTATAATCCGTTGTGCGGTTTTATCCCACGTGAACGATAGCGCACGGTTTCTCGTTTTTTCGGACAGTGTTTGCCGCCTCTCATCGTCGTTCAACAGCAGGTTAATCTTCTGCGAAAAATCTATCGGGCAGGGGTAACTTACAAGGGGACCGATATCCCTGTCAAAATTCTCAGCATTCGCTATTAATCCCGCATCACCAACGACCGATGGCACGCCATCAAAATTAGGAACGATCGGTGGAACGCCGCACGCCATGGCTTCAAGAACTGTCAAACCAAACGTCTCCTCACCCGACATTGAAAGGAAACAGTAGACATCAAACGCGTTGTAAACAAGCGGTAGCTTCTCACGCCGATGGAAACCGGCATAGACGAGATTATCAGGCAACACCTTTGATTGATACCTTCCAAAATGCGGTCCGGCGATTAGAAACAGCAGATGTGGATTCAATTCAGCGAGTTTCAGATAGACAGATGCCCCTTTTTCAGACTGCACCCGCGAGAGATAACCGACTGTCGGAGTCGTCATGATTCGGTCGTCTCCCATGTGGTCAGCGAGTTCCCTTTTTGCTTCTGCTTTGTCCATTGGACAGAACAAAGCTGAATCTACACCGTTGGGGAGGGTATTGAAGAAGTTGGGGTCCCAGACGTAATCTGAATAGAAATCACGGACATAATCCGATGGGGCGGTGAAAGCATCAAAATCTCGCATTGCGGCGTAATGCCGCAGCATGGAATTGATAGCGTTTCCGCCATGGCCGCGCGGTGCGTGGCATTGCACAAGAATCGGCGGGAGTTCTTTGTGCTGATAAAGCGGTAGCAGCCATGTTTCGTGATCGCGATGTAGCGTGAGAATACCAAAATAGGTCTCGTTGATGCGTCGACTGAGTTTGCCGAAGTCAGACACGCTGATATCCACTTCATAGATGTTATCGGCTAACTTGCGGTTTTGGTTGCCTGCGAAGTGAAGGTCTACATATTTGGTGAGATGTTCAAACATATAAGAAAGTGCCATGTTCGTCCCAGCGTATAGTGTTTCAATATCAAAGAACGAGTCAGTGGTGATATTGGGTATCACAACAAGCAACTTTCGCCGTTCGTCTTTTATAGCGAGAGTTTCTCTGAGATTCTCACCCCGATTGAATAGCAAGCCTTCCTTTTCGAGTTCCTCGAATCTCTCAAATGCCTCAAAAATGTCGTCCTCTGTGTAAGAGGTCTGTAGCGTTTGGACTATGCCATCGTTTGTCTGTATTTCTGCGAGCTTTAAGATGTTAAGCATTACGGCAGAGATCTCGGTGACACGCGCTTTGTCGAGATCTGCGGCATAAAGGACACCATCTTCTTCAAAGAAATGAAGTTGGTGCAAAGTTTTTGGAAAATTGAACAATATTTTTCTTACCTTTCTTTAGCTACTTGGAATTTCCAATTTATTAAAGACACAATTTTGGTCTAAAAAACGTGCAACTTTAAAAAAATGTGAGTTTTTATCCAAAAATCAGCAAAAACCGTTTGTAACTTTTGAGAAAAATAGCGGTTATGCACGTTTTTCGCTCAAAAATTGTGTCTTTAAAATAAGCAAATAAACAGAATAAGTGTTTTTCATGATTGATAGGTTTAGAAAATGTTCATTTTGGGCAGTAAGAACTGTAAAGTCCAGGTTTTCAAGTGTAGGTAGGAAAAAAGTCGGATATCTCACATTTAGAAAATAAAGAGGAACAAAACTATGAAGGTCATATCAGGTTTTGAACATGATTTCGATAGGCTTGTCACGCGAGGGAAACTTCAGGTTATTAATTTGCAAGAAATAGTTGGTAGTATTAAAAAGCACGCAGAACAGACAGAAGCGCAAGAGCTTAAAACAGCAGTTAATCAGATTGAAGAGAAAATAGAGTCTATCTTGGAAATGTTTTTTAACATTCCAAAATCGGAATCGTTAGAATTTACGCAATTATTCTGCTTTCAACTCCGAAAAATATTCAGATGGAAAACGGTACAATGGGAATACGGGACAGAGAATAAACTCGCCACGCAATCAAAAGAAATGTCCAACCAGGCACAAATACTTGCCAATCTATATGGCACCGAAGTCAGACTTATCCATATTGTAGGTGAGTCAACGGAAGACGTGTTTAAATCAGATAAAAAAAACTATAAGGTACTCGGTGTTTACAGCCCTGTTACTTAAGGTGAATGAGGTCTACCGTTTCCGAGTTAATGCGGCGGAGAATGTGGAAGTTATCACATTCAAAAATGGTTGGGTTTTCGACGTTCATCAATTCATCGATTTTGCATCAAATTTCTTACTTTCTGTCCAACCGGATATCCTACCTTACCGAAAGCAACAGACTTAATTCCCATTGAGTTTAGCCATGTTTCCCAATAGAGTGTTATTATCTGAAAATCTTTTTGATAAGGTGCACCAGATGTATCGGTTTGAAGTTGTATTTCAGTCATCAAGAAATCAATCTTGTAACGGCTAAAATCTTTATTTATCGGTCGTAGACCTTGATCCCCTCGTATTTTCCTTTCGTAGTCAGGGTCGCCGCGTAATTGGCTTACTCGCATGAACGTGCGAGGGAAACGCCCGGTTTCAATGTTCTTGTCGAAATTAAGGTAACCATCGGAAATACAGATGACGATATTCTGATGAGATTCAAAGAAGTAGCTTTCTGCTTGATATTTAAACCATTCCCAAATGTCGGATCCGGTTTGCCTGTGTTGTCCCACAAATTCGTATAATTTGGGAAGTTCACTACATAGTGCCTCTTTCTGTTCATCTAAATGAGTAAGAATACCAGAGCCGCCTCTAAGACTCGAAAGTTCTTCCCTTGGACCTTCAATCGTGAGGTTTTTTGTAATCTTTCGGGGAACTGGAGGAATACTTGGCTGACTGGGAATAACTACAGTAAAGCGGTCTTCATATTTAAGCGTTTTGGAGGCACTTATATGCGTCTTAGTCTTCTCTACAAATCTAGCGGCTACTTCTTCTATTATTTCGATGTCCCTTTCAACTTGGCCGGGATGCCTTTGTTCAGAGATTCGATTTGATGTGTCAAGGATCACAACGATATTCATAGGTGTAAAATTTGACGTCTGCGCTCCTGATCTCTGGACATCAATAAAAACCAGAAATATTGCATATACAACTACTAGGATATTCTTTTTCATCAGGTCCCCTTAATTGACTCTATATATGATTCAAGTGTCTGGTTTGCGAGAACTTGGATGTTTCCAATTTGTTGAGTAATATCATCGGGTATCCGAGCATTCCTCTGTGCAATATATCGGCACCATCCAGTCACGAACTCGCTTGCTTGCTTTTCCAATTTCTTTATGTCAACCAACTTTTTACGCTGGCGATCTAATAAACTCTCAATTTCAGTTTCACACCTATTGATTTCCCGTTGGAAACTTTCAACTTGATCAGCGAATTCCGTTATCTGCTTTTGCAGCACCTCGCGTTTCGTATTCAAGCCGGCAATCTGTATCTCAATTGGTTTTTCAAAAGCCTCTTTGATCCTGTTCTTGTAGCCCTCATTCTCCTCCTTCAGTTTTCTATTCCTCTCTTCGAGGTGCCCGATTTCAGTATTGAGTGCCTGTAATTGAATCCTGCGGTCCTTCTGTTCGACTCTCATCAAATTATGCAATCGTTTAGATTCATCTTGATCCGGTTTTACACCTTTCCAAACCTTTATAACCCAAGATAATCCGTAACCGAGGAGTAGTGAAACTCCGAACCCCAGGAAAAGAACGGACAAGATTTCTGTGTAATTTTCGGTCCACAAATATTTTGCTTCCGCTCCTTCTTTAAATTCATGAATCTGTTGTGATATCTTGATTGCTATTATCAAATCAATTAGGAATGTTGCACCTAATACTATGAACTTATGCCGTTTCTTCTCTGAGTATTCATCAAAATAATAGAAGATAACTGCAAGTGTGAGGAAAATAAAAGGGAATGTAAGAACAAACCAGTTCTTAGGATCAGCCTCCCATGCCTCGGACCAAGCTTGAGGAATGATAATATGTTGCTTTTGTGCGGCAGTCCCGACACCTGATGTAAAAGTTCTATCACCTACCGAAGCATAAAATATGAAGAGATAAACGACAAGCCCCAAAAGCACGAATGCGGTCAAACCTGCAAATCCTTTTTCAAGCCACGTAAATTGCACATGCGGATTTCCCTCAGCTCGAAGAGGCTTTAATTCTGCCTGTGTTGGTAATTCGAGATCAGCTTCAATTTTAGAGCGCTCTACCTCCTTAGTCTCTAATTCCGAAATATTATCGTCCAATATCGAATTATTCCCATCGATTTTCTTTTTCCATTCTTCGATATGAGGGTCTGAGGGAGGATCGGTATTTGGGGGATTTTCTAATGCTACTTGTAGTTGAGATAATTCGACATCATTCTCAGCGAGAGCGTTTGTTAATGACTCGAGATTCTCTTGGCGATCAAGTTTCTGTTGCTCAAGCCTTTCTTTATCTTCAACTAAAGCGTTGATTTCCTCTTGAATCTGTGAGCCCGTTATTTCTGTTTCCAATTCATCATTACGCACAATAATATTGAGGTGTTCTTGCAATGCTTCGGTGATACCTCTACCTGCTGCTGCACATGCGAATCCGTTATCTGTGCTATAGTAATATCCATTTTCCATACACAACACTCCTTATTGAATCTTAGCTTTCTTGTTGAAACGCGTTAAAAAGTGCGATGTCCACTTTCGCCACCAAATGGTGCTTTGGAATTTGTGAAGTTCTTGAATTAATTGATAGGCTTCATCAGCTGGATACTCAAAGAACTCTCGATTATTGTTAATACGGTAAGAGGCAAGTTTCTTATGTGCTGCGGCCTCAAGGGTCCGGGGCTCGTCACAAGGATGCTCATAGGCGACCTCAAAACGCTTTGGAACCCCAGTTGCCCCTTCGTAGAGTTCATTGGCACGCTCTTCAGCCGTTCTCGTTGTATAACCTATTTTTATCAAGCCCGGCATACTTGGATTTTTCAAGATATAAACACATCCCATTATGAATCCTTTCGGCAGCAAAGCAATTAGCCCTCAATATTCTCGATTTGTTCCGCGAATTCCCTCAATGTCATACCCTTATTTTGAGCTTCCAAAAGTGCATTAATCAACTCCCTTGTGGCTTCTTTTTTCCCTTCATCACGGATTTTGTTGTCAGACCGATTTATCTGAGTTATCCATAAATGTGATACTATAAAAAACGAACCGACTATTATAGTCATTAGATGCACCTCAAATGAACCGCTGTTAAGCTGCAAAGGTATTCTAACTTTGCAGGTAACCTTTAAGGAGCGACTGCTCTACTCTTCACATCCGCCCAGGTGGTTGCCGCTTTATCACCCGGTGAAACCGCGAGGAAATCCCCTTTCATTGCTTGCCGGATTTCGTCCTCACTCAGTGCCCGACGCCAGACTGCGGCTTCGTCAATTAAGCCGTTAACGAATGTAACATTTGGTCTATCTTTTGTGCAGCCAATCCGAACGTCCGAGTCATTATCCCCAACTAAATTGAATTCCTTATCTTCTTCTCCTATGACTTTACCATCTAAATAGATTTTCACGGTTTTTCCATCGTAACTCCCAGCAACATGATTCCATTTTTTATCAGCCATTTTGCTGGGAACGGCGAATTCATGCCGTAGCTGCTCTTGGTCCTTCCTTGATCCCAAGAACAACCAGATCTCTGGTCCATTACCGAGATCAGCAATCGCCATGCCGTAACAGATAGTCCGCCCAGCTGTATGGCAGTCCTTATCAAACCAATGTGCTCTCTGACCCTTCCATGTTTCTTGATAAACCCATGCCATCATTGTGATTTCACCTACAACCTTCAATTTCTCCTGGGCAGGGATATTGACGCAATTTCCACCCACCTCTGTAATGTGGATTGCCTCTCCATATTTACCCTTGACAATCTCGGTATTCTCAATAATCTCCGCATCAAGACCATTGCCAGATTCATCAATGATCGTTTGATCTTTAATGTTATCAAAAGTCAGATAAAAAACAAGCTCCTCGTCCAACTCTGCGTTGGTGAAAATTGCCACCAAGAAGAAAATAGTACTCGAAAAAGTACCAATGAATCTCCGTACCATGTTTTTTCCTCCCATAAAGTCTAAAATAACCTTTTCCATTATTGATACAAAACTTAGCGATTAGCACTCAAGAAGGCCGATTAAACCTCAATGCCTACGAATGCAAGATAAGCACCCAAAAAAAGAAGAAACATTAACATAACCAATGTAAAAAAAACCATCGCGATCGTGTTGATATCTTGAGTAAGGTTGAGTGTATCTTCAAATTTTGGAACTGCTTCTGAACTGACAGGCTTCTTTGACATACCGTCGCGAACCCCAACGATATGGAGACTACTCGGATCCTTCCTATCGGTTTCAACGATAAACGCCCTGAAACCGCGAGCGTAGTGCTGAGCATTCTCCAAGAAATGTAGATGACGATTGAATCCTGTTCCTGCAAGCGTTTCAAAGAGGTGCTGGAGAATTGCTACCGGCGAGATACGCGTTATCGCATGTGCGCGACTTGCCTGTGCGCTCTGCTGGGTTAGGTATTCTTGGTTCAAGCGTTCCGCCTGCTGTGCGTCTTTGGTGACGAACTCACCTTCAATTAGTATTGTTTCGGAGGACGACCCATACATTTTCAGGTAACGAGCTTCGTACGTATCCGAAAGTTCATGAAAAATTCGGGATTGACGCTCCTGAAATTCATCGGAGGTCATCGGTGATGAAAAGCTGCTCGTGATTAAGGCAAGTGTATTAGGTATAAAAACCACAAAGGTAACCCAAACTAACAGGAGTATCACAAGACTCACTACGCTCTGTTGGCTGCAGGCAGAAACTAAGAGACCTAATGCCAGAAAGAGGCACGTGTACAGGATAACGGTAAAGAAAATAATACCTAAACGGATCCATGCCTCTGGATCGAGCTGGACATCGCTGGAAGCAGAAATCACTAAAAGATTTATTAAGACCGCAACAGAGAGGGGGAGGAGAATACTTATCAATGCCCCCAAAAACTTGCCGGTCAACACGGTATGGCGTGGAATCGGATGTGCTAACATCAATCGCAGGGTGCCTCGTTCGCGTTCACCAGAGATTGAATCGAAAGTGAATAGGAGCGCGATTAAACTTAAGACGTAACCTATGATAAATGCCCAATCTACTTTTATAGCGTCTGGTCGAACGTTCTGTAAATCAGGGGAGATAGATGGATATTCCAGCCGCCAGAAGCTTTTTAGTTGTCTCCCTCTTACAACGAAGGACATTTCCCAAACTAAGTGCCTCCCCTCTATGGCACTGGGCAAAAAAGACTCACCACCCTCTGCACAGAAACGGAGTGGTGAAGGGGCTTTGTAAAACCAGCCAGGTCCCTTTTGCGCAAGTTCGTATAAACTCTTGTCGGCACGAGATGTTAGCACATTTAGGGCGTTGGTAGTGGAAGCGATGTGCTGTTGAACATGCTCTGGATGCTCTCGGAGATGTACAACGGCGTTAGTCAGCATCAATACGAGCAGTAATGCAGTTGCGAGTGCAAATCGGAGGCTATTTAGGTTGTCATGGAATTCGCGTTTAGCGATGTGCCAAATCATTTTCTTAGTTGTTGGTTATCAGTACAGTGACTGCGTCGCGGTTATCAGTGCGTTCGCTACAAATCAGAATCAAAATCAGAATCAACGGTATGAATGCCTTATAGGCATGAACCGGGTATGAATGCTATAAAGCATTCACCGGGTATCAATGTCGTGTGGCATTCGAATCAGAATCAACGGTATGAATGCCTTATGGCATTCCCCACACTTTCAGTGATAAGATATAAGTCAGAGCCGTTTGTACTTGGAGAACTCTTGTAAATCTATCACAGCTTAACTGTTAACTGAAAGGGTTGCGTAGCAACCGGTACTGATAATCGTCCTACACTTCACTCTTAACGAAAATCAGAAATGATGCTGTAAACAAAACAAAATTCACTATCAGTAGTAAGAATAGATCAGGGAATGCTCGCTTGGTATTTATTTCCACCCCGTTTCTCTGAAATGAGAATTGGGGTAAAGAGTTCCAATCGACTGCTCCCTTATCGGCAGAAAACCATTGTCGCGCCCTGAAAACTTTTTTATCATAAAAATGCTGGATCACTCCCTGCCGGTATTGTCGAACTGCCTCGAAAAAGTCCTGGATGCCAAGTAGATCAGTGCCAGCCCAAGCCTGCGTTGCTATATCATACATCCCTGCCGGCGAAAATCTTAACCAGATTCTCTCTGAGTTTGCTGGTTGAATGAAAATGTCCTCCAGTGTGGGCTTTCGGATGAGCCATGTTTGTTCTGCTGTACTGATAATCCTCGGTTCAAGGAAACTATAATAATTCTGGGCATGGGGCACTCCAGATTCTGTTCCTTCATCAAGATTCTCCAAGTGTAACTCGCTTTGGTAGTAATAGCGTAGCGTTGATGGATCTCCGTCAAAGACCTGGGATTCAAACCCCATCCCCATCATGTCAAAATTCAGTCCCTCTCCTGGAAAGGCATCGTTAGCAAGGAAACGTTTACGCTCCGTGTCAAACTGCTCCCACACCTGCTTCATTTGATTAAATGCAGATGCTGTGGGTGCTTCCGGGGCGCGCTGAGGGGCAATTACAACAAGAATCATATTTGGGTACACCAACACCAGAAATCCCCATACAAACATAGAGAACATTAGTGCTGTACCGGCTCTGCGAGTAGCCGCCGAAATCAGCATTCCAATGAGATAAAACACTGACAAATACGCAATAGAAGTGAAAACAATGCCACCGATGCGAAGAAAATCATCTGTACTCAAGGAAATCGAACCGGATGCGGTTAGTAGGATGATCACAACGCCAAGGCTCATCAGCAAAGGCACGAGAAGACAAAGCATCGCACTGATGTATTTAGCGAACAGAATGTGCCCCCTACTGACTGGATGTGATAGGACCAACCTTAACGTTCCACCCTCACGCTCACCCGCGATAGCATCATAGGCAAATATTAGCGCCATCAGACTCAGGAGCATCTCGATGATAAAGACAAGGTCAATCGAAGCGAAGACCTTAAGAAACAGGTTATCCGAGCCGTGGGCAGTGGCATCCCACAATGTCGGCACATAACCGTGATAGACCCAAATTTCGTTTCCGAGGCGTTTATCTAACCCTGTATTAAAAATACTCAGAGGATTCGGAGGTCTATCAAGGACCAACCTTCCCGCCGAATAGGTTTTCATTTCCTGCAGTTGCGCTTGGTGTGTTTTGACAGCAGTATTATAGTTTGCCAACCGTGCGTCGTAATCCCTAATCAGAACAGCTGTGTTGGCGACAATGAGCAGTAAGGTAATGAGTAGTGTTGTTGCGAAGCGAAACGTCATCAGATTGTCAAGTAGTTCGCGGCGGATGAGTGTTGTTAGCATCAAGTTTACGTCACTTCCTCGGACTAATATCTAAGTCCAAATTGCCTATATTCGACTGAACGATGATGTTGCCTTGGTGTGCAATTGTATCTAAGGAGAGCATCAACCAACCATTCTTATCGGGTTTAACCCAGAAACTCCCCTTTTTCCATGAGAACTGTGCCATGGCTCGCTGCCTCGTTCGGCTTGATTTTTCAGTGAAGTGGATAGGAATTAGATCGACCGTTTTGACCATTTTTGCCTGTCGGTGATGAAACAATGCCTCGGTGAGATCTAACCTCACACCCCTCAGCCAACCCATGGATTCCAGCCTTAAATCTTTACCGCCAACTTCATCTACATGGCACCGAGAACATGAGCCATCCATGGGTGTATCTCTGTCGAATTCTGATAAAAGGATAGGCGGAATGTTGGGAACTTTTTTGCTATCGACTTCAACTAAATCAAGAAAAGTATCCCGCCATCGGGCACGGACCAGACCAAGCGGGTGAATCGTAGAATTTGTCCACAACTCCAAGAGAGGGGCAAGTTCCCCATCTGGAGAGCGGATATGCGCTAAAATGTGTTCGCATTTGATAGGACCAATAGGGGTCTCCACAATTTCGTCTCCCAGTTTTTCGAGAATGATTGGGTTCGGCGGAAATTTTACGGGCGGTAGCGGAAACGGAAGGCCATTGCGTAAAAAAAAGAAACCTCGCGTTTCACTTCCCGGGCGGAGATTCGTCTTGTTCAAAAGCCTCCAGAACTCAATTTCCAACTCATTGAATTCTATAAATCCTTCGGTTTTCAACCAAAATCGATCGCTCCCCTTAGCGTCCCGTGCTGCTACATGAAAAGAAATTTGTTTGCTTTCGGAGTTTGTTTTCAAGTGATAAACAGAAGACTCCCCAACCTTCCAATTTTCGACTTTCACCTGTTCAGGGGCGATGAACAGCAGTCTCATGTTTAGCGGTGTGTCGTGAACTATCCTATGAAATGCTTCTGAAGTCTTCCATCGCTTCCGAAAATTTTGAAAGATTAAGAGTGTAAAGAGGCAAGTTACACAGACAATGCTGCCGTATAAAACACGAACTTTCATGTCAGGAACCCTCACTAAATCTCACAAAACCGTGAGGATATATTCTACAAATGCCGGACCTTGTGACAAAGTGAGATAAAAGACGGTGCGTCACGACAACCTGATACTCACCCGAAGCGGGGGCGGGCACATCAATCGCTATGGCGTTTGACTCTGCACTAAGCAGCTGACTGCCCTGGTATGACACATTTTTTACGAGGACAGGTTTTCTGTCTTTCTGGAATGGTTCCGCCACATTTTTATACCAAGAGATCTCACATTCAATTGGATTCTTCCATGGAGCGATGAGAACGGTTTGATCGGTGTTTATCTGATAATAGAAACATAGCGTTACAGTATCATGTAATTGCTTGCTTTCGTAGATTGCAAGACGCTCAAGGTTGGGAACCTCCATAGCGAATTCCTCGTGTGAACTGTTATCTACCTGATATAAGGTATGCTGGTTTTCTTCATGAAACAGTGCTTTTAAGTGTCCGCTCGCTTCAAGGGTTTGAAGAAGCACTGTTTCCTTTTCTGTCATATCCGCCCAATGCGCAACGATATATTGAACACCGAATGTCTTTAGTGCGGAAAAAGCAGATGTGGATTCTGATTCTGGAAGCATATCCATGAGTTCAGACTGAGACCGAGGTGCAAAACCAGAGTAACCATTAACCAATCGGCACCAATGAAAGGTGCTAAAATACATGTACCGAGCGGTTGTTTCCAATCCTTCTTCTAAGGAGGAAATCGGCAACGGGAATTCAATCAAGACTGCGTCGGGTGGTAGTTTTCTGACGTGCTGGTATATGCGTGGCAATTCTTCTAATGTGGTCGGGACTTTAACGAGTCGAAGGGGGACGGGCCACAATTCAAAAATCGCCACCGAAATTAAGCATAAAATAAGGCCCCAACGCCATCGAGAACGGAACCGACGATATACCCACAACATCGCTACTCCGGCGAGTATCGCTAAAAAAAGCACCACAAAAACAGAAAAACGATAAGGGGAACGGATGGAGGAGAACCCGGGGACAAATTTATATAGAAGGTTGTAGGGGGAGAACCACACCAGAAACCGATACACGCCTAAACCCTTGGTGTGAATTGGCGTGAGTGCCATTCCGAGAGAAAGTATAAAGGCGACAAACGCCATAGCGGCATAAAAAATACTATAGCGTTGCAAGGATGGACGATTTTGGGCATCCGCGGAAAAATTGTTGCTATCACTGCTGCGCTTTGCCAAGATTTGACTTCCAAACGGTGTTATTATTCCAACACCTGCCAGACAAATGAGTGTTCCGCCTAAAAAATGGCTATGTCCTAAAGATGTTAACCCTAAAATTTTTTCATAAAGTAAACTACTTGAAGGCGGGTGAAAATACCCCCCGAATACCGCCGACAAGTTTCGTACGGTTTCCTCAGGTCGATCTAGCGATAAAGCTTCTTTCGCTGCGTACATTCCCTTTGCTAAAGGTAGAAGTCCTGCCACCAAAATCACCACGATTACCAGCGCGCGAACGATGTGTTGCCTATGGAACAACTCTTGGTGCAAAAATAGAAGTATGAAACAGGCAACAAATACACTTAAAAAGAGTCCATAGTGGGCACAGGTATACCAACTACCGAGAAATCCAGCAGTAAAAAGGAGGGCAGCTGCCCAAGATTTTTGATGAAAAAAGCAGTGAAGCCCTAATAAACACAAAGGCGGAAAAAGGGTTGCCAGAAGTTGCAGAACCCCTAATTCCTGAAACATATAGGGGGTGAAAGCATAGAGGATTCCAGCAGTGATAGATGCTATGAACCGGTCGGTTTTCGAGACTTCTTTTATTATCCTAAAAACCCACCAACAAAGGGTATAAACTGCCATTCCAGCCCCCACAAAAAATAGAAGTAGGGCAAGGTTATATGCCAAAACCGTGTTCCCACCGAAAAGCACAACGGGAAAAGTAAGCAGAGACGTCCCCAATTGCGGTTCTGAATAAGCGAGTGTTTTCTGGTGTGGAAAGAACTGATTCGCATCCCAATAACTTGAAGTTTCACCTTTGAGCCAACGGTGATTCCATGCCAAGGTCCAAAGATTAAGGTAAGGGACCGTCATGGCTGGCTGCTGTCCGGGTGTAACGTGTGTATTCACTCGAAGGATGAGGGGCCAAGTCATTCCAACGGTGAGGAGACAGAAAACCACGACAGCGAGCAAGTGAGGATAGGTTTTTGCCTTTAACCAGCGAAGACGAAACATTTACTCACCTCAATCTACCAAGTTACCCTAACTTTCGCGCTTTTTGATTTTGCGGAGACCATCACTTCGTTCTCTAACATATCTCTCTCAAATTGCATACGGAGTTTTCCGTCTTGGTCGGTTTGGAAGTCCATACGCCCACCTTCAATCCACCTCAATCTTAGTAAACCGTAGGACATGGGTTCACCGCCCGTGTCTAAAATTTGAAACTGTACTGTTTGCCCTGGCAGCTCCTGCACATGATTTTTTAAGAATGAACTCAGGTCGAAAGGCTCTGAAAATTCTGTCTCATTTGAAGGAGAACAGGCTACAAACACAAGCAAGATGAGCAAGGATTGCCATACCAAGCACCGCTGTTGTTTCATTAGTATTCTATTACCCTTTCCATTGGGCAACGCCCTATCGAATTGGGTGTTCGTACTCTCTCCTAAATTGCCGAGAGTTGTCGAACTTCTCCAAAGTCTCAATTTGTACATGGCTATATGTCGCCTCCACATCCATATAGATAACAACCAAGGCATGATCGTCCGCCGCCACCCAAAAACTGCCACGATCCCAGGAGATACGAGCCATCTCGCGGGGCGCCCTGATGCTATAGAAGGGAAGTTGTAGTCTATGAAAGAGATTCGGATGTTTTACAATCTGGAGAATCACTGGATTCTTTCCTGCTATAAATAGCCCTGCCTTCAGTCGATGGTATAAATCTTCGGTAATATCAGTCTTGCGGCTCAAAGCAGAAGGATCCGCGTCCATTGGACGTTGACACCCAACAGCGATTTCAATGAGGAAGATCAATGCTAAAGCCATTAAGCCAAGTCTATTACCTTGGTGGGAAAAACATTTCGTGACAATCATCGTATCCATGACAGGAATTACATCCAGCACTCAAAGTTGAAATGCCATCAATAATAGGTTTAATCAACCTCGGAATACTAATCTCTGTTTCTTGCCCAAACGAGATTAATTCTAAAATATCGGTCTTGGACTCAGCCCGAACAATGCCCAAAGGCGGAATTGCGGGGGATACCCAAATTTCTAAGGTTTTGTTATTCCATCCAAGTTCAGCAAAATAATGAATACATTCAAATATGCCTGCTTTGGTTTCAATCTCTGTTATGCCCAATTCTACCAGTCTCGCAAGGGATAGGTCTGCCTGGTTGCAAGTCATAAAGCGAGATGGAAAATAATTCAGTGGGTCCTCAAAACATCGATCTGGTGACGTTATCCTCAAATCTTCGACGGTAACCCAGTGATAGAGGTCCATTGGGATTGTCTCTTTTTGGTGATAAGAGAGCCCTGTTTTTTTTAGCCAATATCCACGAGAACCCAGTCTTTCTAACTCACCAATAATTTGAAATCCTATCTCCCGATTGAACGTATCATCGGTTGTGGCTCGCCTCTGCCGGTGTTGATAGCGCGCAGAATCACCTATATCCCAATGACTGATCCCTAATTGCATTGGTGCTATTAAATTCAAACTATGTATGAAATCTTCGGGAGCACAGTCTCCACGTCTAACTTCCCCGTTCGATTCCCTCAACAGGGCAATAGTAAGAAGAATACCCCCAGCAAAGCACATAGAAATAAGAAATATCCACACGGCACCTTGAAAACTCTGTTTAATGAAAGACAAAAAGCGTTTTTGATGCATTTTTTAATTAGCAGGACTTCCTGATGATTTCTTATTGGGAGGCCAGGGGGAAACGGTTTTGGGTTTGAGAACTTCCCGCCGATAGTCAATAAGGGGAAAGACAAAACTTTGCTGTGTCTCTTTTCCGTTCTTAACCACCACCTCCGCTGTCTGTTCTCCGAGGATCTCGTGCCAAACACGAACCTTATGTCTGCCTATAGGAACGTTTTTCAACACAAAATTACCCTTTTCATCTGTCACGGCGAAAAAGGGATGCTTAAAGACCAAAATATAGGATTTCATCCAAGTATGTGTGTCGCATTCAACTCGGTATGTCCCTGCCCATCGGAGTTTCCTCTTAAATGTTAGACTTGGATCCAGCAACGTGATGTTAAATACCGTTTTTGTATTATTCCACCACCCATGTGGGTTGTGCACGATCTCATCTCCGCTCTTCAGCTGGAGGTAAGTTCCCACTTGGGCAGCTTGGATGCGCGGTTGAAACAGACAATGACGACTTTTTAGTGAGACAGAAGGAGCGGTGTCTGCCTTTATTAGGATTTCATCTTCCCACTCTAACGAGACAACAACCCCCTTCACCCCATCTTCGTGAATCATCAAAACGGGGTCTGTCAACGTCGGACCGCAGAATTCAACGCTTTTGTCCGTTACAATCTCAGGTAACGGCGGTGCGGGGGTATTCAGGGAAACTTTGCCCTGAATTGTCCCAATGTTTTGATTCGCAAATGTGAGTGAATAAAAACTTATATCCGCGAGACTCATCAGTAAAATGAAGGACACAAACAGCCAGAATTTCACTGTACGAGTTCCTACAATTACAGCACTGAGAAAAATAATGGGATCTATGTGCTTTTTTAAGAATTCAAGAAGGCTAACTTTTCCCATGTCAGTAAGATGTAAGCGTTTCATTATAGAGTCGGATTAGAACAACCATCACGGCTACAAAAATCATCTGTCTTGAGGTTTCAATGAATGAATTCTCATCTATAGCCATTCAGCTGGATTCAAAGGTGGACCCAGCACTTGAAATTCGAGCATTTTCGCGTGTCCATCCCGAAATTGAGTCCACCCTAAAATCCGATTGACAACGCCCTGGGAAATGCCTTGCGTTTGAAAAAACCTTTTACCTGGTCGCGTTAACTTGCACGCCCCAAGCTTCTATCCTTAGAAAGGCTTTTGTCAAAGAAGAGGCATCTCCCAAGGGTTACTTGTTCGGTAGTAATTTGATTGTGCCGCGGAACCTTGAAATCGGGTTCAATCCCTAAGGGTCAACTTCCAACTTGGACAGATTTTGCCGCCACAAGAAGCTTGACGAGTTAAAGCGATAAGGTTCCAGGCAAGAGCAAAATCATTAATTATTTTTATGGTCGTGATCGTCGCATGCCCAACATTTCGTATAACTGTACTTGTGGTGTGCGTGCGCATCCTTATTAGGTGTCAGGACGAGCAGTCCTCCAAAAGTGAACATCGCAGTAACTACAAGTGTTAGGATCGAACGTCCTACATAACGGACCAATTTAGATTTCATATCGGATTCCTCCTTGTGTCACTCCTTGGATAAGGAGCCGGTATCATGTCAGAGGAAAAACTTACATACGACCGACGAGAAGCCGATCTGATTTATGTCCTTTGGTGTAATGACATCCATCTTTTGCATGTAGCTGTTCTCTTTGACATCGTTGAGAATAGCAAAATTCATGAAACGGACGAATTTGCTTTTCCATAGCTTTTAAAGACACAATTTTAGATCGAAAAACGTGCATAGTCCGAAAAAAAATGAAAAATCGGTATTTTTATCTAAAAGTCAGCAAAGATTGTTTGACATTACAAACAGTGCTCAGTGCCACGAGACAAGTCCGTTTTGCGATAGCAGCACACGTTCATTGTGTAAGAGCTTGCAATTCTTCAACATTCACCGAAATAATCGGACCTGTGAGGCTTTTTAAAAATTCCAGCAAATCTGCCTTTTCTTGATTGGTTAACTCCAAGGCTTTTACTTCTTTATCTAAATTTGAGTTAGGTCTTCCACCCTGATTGTAAAACACAATGACATCTTCAAGAGTTTCCAAGCTGCCATCATGCATATAAGGCGCTGTCAAGGTAATATTGCGTAAAGTAGGCGTTTTGAATTTGCCAAAATCTGCGGAATTCTTTGTCACTTGGGCAAGCCCTGGATCTTTTTGTCCTTCTCCTTCACCGGCTCCCAAGTTGTGAAACCTTTCATCGGTGAAATTCGTGCCGATATGACAGGTTGAGCATCTCGCCTTTCCACGGAACAGCATAAGTCCCCGTATGGCACTCTCGCTTAATGCGTTCTTTTCACCATTCCACTCATAACGGTCAAATGGTGTTGAGTCTGACAGTAACGTGCGTTCAAAAGAGGCGATTGCCTTACTTACGCCGTCCAAAGTTGGCACTGAATCAAAGGCATCTTCAAAAAGTTGTTGATAAACTGTATCTGCTTTTAATCTTTCAAGGATTAATTCCTTACTCATAGCCATTTCACTCGGATTTAACAAAGGTGCCAATGCTTGAGATTCAAGGGTTTCGCTCCGACCATCCCAAAACTGGGCTCTACCAAAGAGGCGATTAATAACGCTGGGGACGTTGCGAGTTCCTTTCAGACCCAAAACCCCCTCTGCAACTGTCTTTCCATTTGAGAAACTTTGCGCTGGATCATGGCACGTTGCACAACTGATGCTTTTATCCTTAGAAAGCCGTTTGTCAAAGAACAGCCGTTTTCCAAGTAGCACCTTTGATTGGGTAATCGGATTGTCTATGGGAACCAAGAAATCAGGTTCAAGTCCTAAAGGCCATTCACCATTTTGGACAAACCCTGATTCTTCAGCAAAACACAGAAATGGAAGAAGTAAGGTAACAGTCAGGAGGACAAGCAATTCCTTAATTTGCCCCCTTTGGTGGACCTGACCCCTGATTTTTACAGGGAAATTTGACATCCTTAAACATTTTCCTCCTACGATAGCAAGAAGTTATAAGCATAGTATTGCGTGTTCTGTACGAGTCGCGTCATTCGAGGATGCATACGGAGCGAAACGTATCTTGGCTTAAACATCAAGTGTGATTTTCTTCTTATTATTTTTTAAAGACACTATTTTGGGATAGAAAACGTGCATAGCGTGAGAAAATTAAGAAAATCTGCACTCTTATGTAAAAAAGGGATATACCTTTTGACAGGTGGATTGCAAAGGGTAGGGAAGTTCAAGGGCAGTGTCTGTGAATGTTAATGCGTGAGAGGTGAACTTAACAGAACGTATCTGGTGATTCTCTGAAGGAGAGTCGTCAATCAAGTAAATGAGATAAAAACCGCTGCTAACGCTACACAGCCATTGGATCCTCAATCAATTTTCAAACCATCCCCAAAATACGAAAAAAGTTACCGCATGGTAACTTTTTAGAAAATGCGTTAAAAAATAATTTAACGTCCGTTATTCACAAAGAGCAGATGAATGCAACGCCGTGAAATGACTACAGGACCCATACCGACATTTGACTCGTGCCACGATTGCACCATGCATAGTAGGGGATGGCTGTAACTTCCAGGTGGCGCGTTTTCGGTTTCGCCTGTAGGTAGAGATTATCTTCCCACTCGGAGGCATCTAAGACCGTTCCCATGCCACGAATCAGCGTCACACCCCCGAGCAGCTCGTCATTAAACGTCGTTTCCAATGCGACATCACCGGAGAGCGTCAACGTCTGAAAAACGCCATCGGGATTGTCAACATCCTCAAAACAGTAGACGATCGGACCCCGGCGCAAAGCGAAACGTCCTACATTTTCCCTCACAAGTGGGTGCGCATAGACACGGGCAATAGGCATCTCGAACCGCAGTTCAACACTGTCATCAGCGTGCCACTCCCGCGTGATTGAGAGATAGCCATCCGAATTCGCCTCCGGTTTATAGATTCTGCCGTTGACGCGTGCCTCAAATTGCGCACACCAGCCGGGTACACGCAAGTTCAAGGCGAAGGAGACAGGCACTTCAGGGTCGATTGTCAGCGTCACATCACCCACCCACGGATAATCGGTCTCCTGTGTCAGTTTCACGGGGACATCCCCTGCAACGGTTGCCTCGGCGGTGCCACCGACGTATAGGTTCACCCATACGGCTGCGTCCGCTTCAGCGTAGATGTATTGTCCGATAGAGGCGAGGAGTCGTGCGATATTCGGTGGACAACACGCGCAGCCAAACCATTCATCTCGCGACCGGTCGCCGTAACTTGCCAACGGATTCTGATAGAAAAAGCCCGTCCCATCAAGCGAAATTCCAGAGAGTGCCCCGTTGTAAAGTGCAGTCTCCAACACATCCATGAAGCGCGACGCACCGTGCAATAAGAACATCCGATGTGCCCAGAATATCAGTCCGATTGAAGCACAGGTCTCGGCGTACGCCGAGAAATTCGGCAATTCATAATCGTTTGTGAAACCTTCATTGTGGCCAGAGGGACCGACACCACCGGTGACATATAGGCGTTTTTCTGTTACGTTTCGCCAGAGCATGTCCAACGCCTTCAAAATATCGGTATCGCCTGTTTTAGCAGCGATGTCGGCGGCGGCACTGTAGAGATACATTGCACGTACGGCATGCCCAACGCACTCCGTTTGTTGCTGTATGGGGAGATGTGCTTGGGCATAGTGCCCTTCAAATTTTCCGTCCCGCGTGAAGTGGTGGCGATACGCATCAAGCCCACCCGGAATGTCAGGATTCTCCAGCTCCTTTTCGAAAGTTGATGGCGGGTGCCCGCGTCGGGTAACAAAATATTCGGCGAGTGCGGCATAGCGTGTCTCACCTGTGACGCCGGCTAACTTCACAAGGGCGAGTTCAATTCCCTCGTGTCCGGGAAACCCGTCACGTTTGCCAGGTCCAAAGATGCTATCAATCAGATCAGCGAATCGACACGCGACATCCAATAAGTTTCGCTTCCCCGTCGCTTGATAATGTGCAACTGCAGCTTCAAAGAGATGTCCGGCGCAATACAGTTCGTGCATAATGCCGAGATTCTGCCACCGTTTTGTCGGCTCAACGAGTGTGAAATAGGTATTCAGATAACCATCAGGTTGTTGACTGGCGGCGATTTTCGCGATGACTTCATCCAGTTCGGCTTCCCACGCTGGGTTCGGATGTGTTGAGAGCGTATACGATGCCGCCTCTACCCATTTGTAGACATCGGAATCGTTGAAGAAAATACCTTCAAACTCCCCAGACATCAAGCCCGCGGCTTTCGCGAAGTTATCTATTCTGCCGGTTTTTCGGCACTGCGCTAATTCGTGCGGAATCGTCGCCTCGGAATTCGTTTTTTGTCGAGGTGCCCAAAACCGGTCGTTAATTGTAACAGCCGTGAACGGAAGTGCTTTCACAATTTAGTCTCTCATTTTATAGTAGATTCTGGGGTTACGCAAAATTGAGCCAAGACATCTATCTTCACAGAACATAGCCCGGGGGCTATTTAGTTTTCGATTCCGATCTCGGTTTCCGTTGACAGATGTTAAGTTATTGAACACTCCTTAGCACGACGTGCGATGAATCGCACTACTACGAACGCCTCTTTGTTAAGGGACAGGTGTATACTTAATTGTAAGCTTTACTATAAATGCACCTGCCTTGTGGAGATTGAACATTTTAGGTTAATGCGGGAAATGAAGTATTAGCGTCTTCTGACGCCAATCCCTTCGAATGCTTCAGCGGGCAAATATTTTCCGAGTACATTTTGGATAATTACTTCGTTGAGTGGCTGTGGCGTGATTAAGACACATTTGTTCCGCGAGTTCTTGTTCCAAGCCGTCTTAAACTCTTCGTAATTCAAGCGACGCTTGCCGAAATTGGTAGGATTTTGAAGATATACTTCGCTCAGTTGGTCGTTATAGTCGGATACGGGCAAGATTTCTGGGGTTCGTCCTTGAAATTGAATCATTACAATGGGCGCCCATCCTTTGGCAATAAACGCCTTGAGGACATCAAAAGACGCACCGGAGATAATAGCGACGTGCTGCACTTTTCCTCGCGTCCTTGCATAAAAATCGTCAAGCCCGGTTCTACTGGCACGTATGGGTTCGCTGAAAGCATTTTTGAAAGCATTTCTCAGGTAAGGTTGCTCCTCTAAACGGACGACAGCACTTTCAGGTAGACTGCCCTGCTCGCGCTGTTTTGCTTGCTCTGGCACGTTTCTCTCGGCAGCTTTGATGGCGGTTTCAGGGACATAGTACTGTCCTTGAGGGGGCGGACCGCAATTGATCGCCAAAAGCAAGAAAACAAGCAACACAACACAGGCGCGCAGGGTTGAATATGAAGAACCCGCAAGCAGGACTTGATGCACTTTTGGTAAAAAAAACAGATTACGTTTCATGATTTAAATCCTCCTTGCTTACAGAAACGATTTGTGCCGAAAATGGTTTACGACCACTATTAATCAATCTCAACCGCGACTTCACGTTTCTCTTTCCACGATTGCACAATCGCTTCAGTAATCCGCAGGGCTTGCAATCCGTCTTTGCCTGTCGGTGCGGGGGATCGGTCGGCGAGCAAATCATCCACGAGTGCTGCCATTCGTAGTGCAAATGTTCCATCAAAAGCCAGCTGTTCTTCTCTAAAAATGGAGGGTCGGTATTCTTCGACGACCTGATTATCGCGTTTCATCAAAGTTGCGCGTGTAAGGACATTATCGACGACGATTTCGCCATCGGAACCACAGATTTCAAGGTGTTCGATCGGATGAATGAAGTCGCTATCCCAACTTGCCATCAAGGTTGCAACCGTTTCTGTCTCATAACGGAATGAGATAGCCATGCTGGTATAGCATGCATCTTCGCCTTCCCGGGCTTCATTCTGTCGTGGCTTTGCCATTTGTGCACACACAGCGACGATTTCGCCGCCAAACCATCGGAGCAGGTCGATGGCGTGGGTCTCGAGTTCATAAAGCAGATAATATTCGCCCTTCCACGTTGAGGCGGGTCCACCTTGAGATAATTTCATATCTAAATAGTAAGTCTGACCGATCTCTCCGGCATCGAACCAGTTCCGCGCTTGTACGTATCCGGGTGCGAACCGGCGGTTGTAATCAATAGCGAGATGTACGCCTTTCTCGTCTGCCTTTGCGACCATCTGTTCCGCCTCGTTGATGTAGAGTGAGAGCGGTTTTTCGGAGATAACATGTTTGCCCGCTTCAAGACATTCCATTACTGGCTCAAAGTGCAGATAGTCGGCGGTTACAACATCCACCAAGTCGCATTCTTCATGGGCGAGCATCTCTTTGATGGAGGGGTACCACTTCGGGACACCGAGTTCTTCGGCACGCGCTTTTGCCTTAGCGGTATCTATATCGCACACTGCCACCAATTCCGCCCCTGGATGCTGGAGATAGCCGAGTTGATGTCGATGCCCGATGCCACCGCACCCAACTGCTGCTACTTTTAGTTTTCCTGCCATGATTGTGTTCTCCTTTACGCGCTGGACGCGTCGCGAGCACCCTGTGCTCCTACTCAAGTCGCGATCGAGCCTGAAAACCTGTTTTTAAAATCCATTTTCTGCTTGTGATATTAACTGATAAATTCCACATCGGAAATATAATATAACATGCATAAAAAAAATAGCAAGTGAAAATTGGCTTAGGGGTCATTTATGGTGAAACTGACAATTAAATAGACATTATAGCACAGACACTAACCCCCCTAACGAATCAGAATCAACGGTATGAAGTGCTTATGCACTTCACCGGGTATGAATGCCTTATGGCATTCACCGCCCTTATCAGGGGGGAATAGTATCTGTTTATTTATCTGGTTTACCATAGTTCTCCGATTTGTAGCGCAAACTAAAAGTTTACGCTACAGCGTTGATCGGTATAAATAACGAAAACTATGGTAGATTTTAGAATTACTTTGACACTCTCAAAGAGGATTCAACCCCCCTAACGAATCAGAATCAACGGTATTCATGCCTTAATGAAGATTAAATAAATATTTCGGTAATTGTGTACGACCAGAATCGTTAGAGATCGCGAGCACAGCTCGCTCCTACCATAAGAGGCTGCTGATGCATTACCGAATTAAATTCTGAAACTTCATATAGGCATGAACCGGGTATGAATGCCTTATGGCATTCACCGCCCTTATCAGGGGGGAATTGGAAACTTTATTCATCAAGAAGTGTCTATTTATTTTTAGAATTCACTATAAATAGCCGTGAAAATTGGCTGCAGCTTTGAGTGAGATTAAATTAAAATGGAACGTATTGCGTATCCAATGGTTTTATGGTATACTTTCTCGTATTATATTCTGAAAGCGAGGTACACGGCGATGAATTGCCCGCGCTGCAAACGGGAAGATGCTGTCAAAAATGGGAAAGCTCGAGGAAGTCAACGCTACAAGTGTAAAGCCTGTGGCTTTCAGTTCACCCGTCTGACAACCCGCGGGAGACCGCCATGGCAGAGAGCCTTGGCAGTCTTTCTATACTGCCGTGGAATTTCTATAAGCACTATCGCGCGCACGTTCTCGGTGTCACCGAGTACCATCTTCAAATGGATCCGAAAGTTTGGCTCCGAACGGACACCGATACCTGAATCGACTGCGGACGGTGCAATTTTCCTTGATGAGGACGAAATAACGCAGTATCTGGAAAAACAGAGTGGAAGTTCTGAATCTGGCAAGATTTTCGTTGTCATACCGGAGGACGTGTCATCTGAAAATGTAATCGTGGGGATCAAACGGGATTGACTGGTGCTCAGAATTTGATTCGTATTGACAACTCTGACAATTTGTTTTAAAATTGGAAGTAGGAGGATATAAAACAAACCTATGAAAATTCGATATTTAACATTTGGCTTTCGCCAAATTATCAAGTATAGTACCAGTGTATGTCTGCTCATGCTCCTTTTCGGAGGCATAGCAACCGCTGCAGACGACTCGTTCGGCGACCCGTTTGAGAAGGGGAAATTGCAGAATCCCAACTGGGAATGGCAAAACGAACCACCGAAATGGGACGTTGGCGAAACCCGCGATAATTTTCTGTATATTGACAGTGAACCCAATCGAAATCTCTGGGCAAATGATATGTCTCATTTCCTGTATCAGGAAACTGACACGGATATATTTGATGTTGAGACCCACTTCTTCGCCAGATGGGATACGAGTTCCGGGGTCAATGGACTCGTCGTGAAAAGTCCAAAGGACGACAATTGGGTCACTATTAAATTCTGGTCTCGCGACGCAGCGGCAAAAGGGCAGATCCAATATCAAACCAAGCAGAATGAAGGTGGCAACGGTTTAACAGGAAACGCTGGGTTTACCCCTGAATTCGGGGAAACCGAACTGTTTCTCCGACTCGCCAAAGATGGAGACGAGTACAGTGCTTGGTATAAAACCAAGGAAAATGAGGATTGGCTCGAGATTGGTGTAACGGAATTCAAACTCACGCCACCTTTATGGCTCGGTGTTTATGCGGGTGTTGCTGCCGGGGCTGGAAACTTAGAGGTCGAATACGAATACTTTAACGACAATTTGAATCCTTTCCCAGTTGAACCGGGCGGTAAAGCGACGACAACTTGGGCAGCAGTAAAAACCCACTATTAGCGATGGATAACGTTTATGCAGTACCGTTTGATTATTTTTATGACGCTCTTCGGGGTCTCTACCTTAGGTGCGTCTACCTTCACAGATGTCAGTCTCACTGCAAACGTCCATCAACGTGAAGTTCCTGTCGACGCGGCATCCGGGGCCTGGTTAGGTCCCGGGACCGCTGCTGCAGACTACGATGGCGATGGTTCCTGGCTCGATATTTTTGTTGTCGGCGATGGTGGATTACCCAACGCGCTTTATCACAATAACGGCGATGGCACATTCACGGATGTCGCAGCAAAAGCAGGCGTTGCAAATACACCAAGGGGGCGTGGATGCGTCTGGTTTGACTATAACAATGACGGTTGGAGCGATCTCTATGTAACTTGTGCGGGTCCAAACTACCTCTTTGAGAATAACGGCGATGGCACATTCACAGATGTGACAGACCTGGCAGGAGTCGCCGACGAGAAACACGGCACCAACCCCGCCATCGCTGACTACGATCATGACGGCTGGCTCGACATCTATATCGCAAATTGGGGACGCGCCCCATCCCTCTTAAACCCGAACCCTGCGCCAAAAACCAACGTCCTCTATCGCAACCAAGGGGATGGCACCTTTGAAGAAATGACCGACACTGCCGGTATTGGAGATGATGGGATCGCTTGGGGTGCTATTTTCTTTGACTACGATGGCGATACATGGGCTGACCTCTTTGTTGCGAACGACCACGGACCTGATAAACTCTATCGCAACAGCGGCGATGGCACATTTCAAGACGTCTCAGAGCAATCCGGCATTGTGACCGAGATCAACGGAAAACCGACAGGGGCAATGGGGCTTTGTGTCGGAGATTATGATAACGACACAGACCTGGATTTCTTCATCACGAATTATGATGCAGATCTCCTCTGGCGCAATAATAGCGATGGCACCTTCACGAACGTTGCGGAAACTGCTGGAGTTGCAAACGAAGGTGTAGGTTGGTACGCCAGTTTTATTGACTACGACAACGATGGTTGGCGGGATCTTTACGTTGTTAACGGCGATGTTGATAATTCCCAGAAAACGAATCGCAACCGTCTTTATCACAATCAGAACGGACAGTTCGTAGACCGTGCGGATGCGCTTAACGTCACTATC
This sequence comes from Candidatus Poribacteria bacterium, assembly GCA_022826805.1. Classification (GTDB taxonomy): domain Bacteria; phylum Poribacteria; class WGA-4E; order WGA-4E; family WGA-3G; genus WGA-3G. The sequence goes on along the minus strand of JAJDUH010000055.1, from coordinate 20,311 downwards.
GATGCTGTCGGACGGGGTGCGACTGCTGGTGATTTTGATAACGATGGTGATGTCGATTTTTATATCGTCAACAACATCAGCAATACCCTCCTTCAGAACGATGTCAACGCTGACAATCGGAGCATCAAGATTCGGCTCCGTGGCACAGAAAGCAACCGCGATGGCGTTGGAACGCGAGTAGCAATCGCAATAGGTAATCATATTCAGACCCAAGAATTGATCTGCGGCACGGGATTTTTGGGTAGTGATAGTCCAGAACTTGAATTCGGTCTTCCGCGTGGCGATCAGAGAGGGACTATCACCTTGACCTGGCCCTCTGGAATTGTCGAAACTTACCAGCTCGACTTTCATGGCGATACCTACATCTTTACCGAGGCAGCGCAGGTAACAGTCGCGGTTGAACCTCACGAAAAACAGTACACACCATGGGGTAAGATAAAAGCTCCTGAGGTCCTTCAGAACTATCCGAATCCGTTTAATCCAGAAACATGGATCCCATATCGCCTTTTTGCATCCAGTGATGTCTCAATTTCAATCTATGCGCAAAACGGTGTTCTGATCCGGGAATTTAATCTCGGATCCCAACCGCGCGGTGAAAGAACGCTCTATTGGGACGGCAAAAATCGAGAGGGGGAAACCGTTGCCAGTGGTATCTATTTCTATGCGTTCCGAGCTGGCGATACCCACACTGTCCGGAAAATGTGGTTAATGAAGTAGCCCGATTCTACTACCGGAATGTTCGCTGTAAAACCGAGAACAGGAGATAAAAAATGGTTTTAATAATAGAAGACGGTAAGGTAAACAATGGGCACATTGTTTTATCTAAGCCCCTCTCCTTGCCTGAAGGGACTGAAATTCGTGTACAAATAGAACTTGTGGATATAACCTCTGTTAATGGAGATGACAATCAAAACACAGATTCTGAGGAATCCGAAGATTTTGCTAATCTGCCATGCTTTGGGATGTGGGCAGATCGGGAGGATATGCGAGACAGTGTCGCGTGGGTGCGTAAGGAGAGAGAAACGTGGCAACAACGACTCACGCGGACGGAGTGATTGATTCTGATATTCTTATTGATGCTATGAATGGCATCGTGGACGCTATTACGTTTTTGGAAGAACAACAAGGAACAAAAGTGCAGATCAGCATTGTCTCAGCTATGGAATTAATCGCTGGTTGTCGCAACAAAACTGAAATGAGAGAACTACAGAAATTCTTTCAGAGATGCACACTTTTACCGATTACTGCCACTGTTTCACAAACTGCCTTTCAACTGATGGAATTGTTTTACCTTAGCCATGGGCTTATTTTGCCAGACGCGCTTATTGCAGCAACATCTATGGAACATAATTTGAAACTCTATACAAGGAACACGCGGCACTTTCGTATGATTCCAGAATTAAAAGTTAATCAACCGTACTGAGTTGTTAAAAACAGAAAAGCTTTTTACTATGGACAATATATTTTTGAGATGGTGGGGATGTGGCGCGTTTGACGTACACTTTGGGGACATCAACATCGCATTCGACCCATATCTGTTCAATGAAAACTTGGCAAATGCTGAACCGATATATGACTATATCTTTATCTCTCACGAACACTTTGATCACTGCCATCCTGTAACGCTACGGAAGTTGTGTAGGGGTGAGCGTTTTAAAAAGTTAATTGTCAACGCTGGCTGCATGACACCAGCGGAACCCATTGCTGAGAAATACGGCGATGCCGCATTTGAACGCGACCTACCGATAACCAAGCATATCCCTGCTGACAAGGTCCAAGTCCTTTATCCCAAACATCTCAACGAAAATCAAGGCACGTCGCGGGCGTTTCGAGGTTCAGACACACTCGATCTTGGGGATATTCGGGTGGAGACGGTTGAAAGCGGCGAAAACCAAACACCAGACATCCCAACAAACGGTTATCTAATAACACATACCGCAAAGAATGTCTCCGTCTTCCACACCGGTGACTTGCACGAACCCTATCCGGCGTTGTCGAATCTCCAAGGCAAGGTAGATTTCTTAATTCACATGAAACTCGGTCTCGGTGAAGGACTTGCGTCCCGACTCGTCGAACTCTTAGAACTCATCCAACCGCGCTTTATGATACCGACGCATTATCGAACCGATCGGAAATCCGATCCGATACCTGCTGGACATTGGCCCCCAAATGTTACCGATGAAATGGCGTTTATTGAAGCAATTCGTGAAATAGTAGGAGACAGAACACACCTTCTCCCCTTCACTGCTGGCGTAGCGTATGAAGTAGAAATGCCGGAGAAACAGGTTCTCTGGAAATGGGAATGGTTCAACACATGGACGGTTCCACCGTGGCGTGAAGGGTAATACTGATTTGGAGATTATCTATCGTGTCAACAACATCGCCTGTGCGCGTCGCTTTTTATGGATGTGGAAACTTTGCGAACCGGACCCGAATCCCAAATGTCCTGCAGACGACTTCCGAAAAAGGGGCGGTAGATATTGTCGCTGTGTGTGATAGCAACCGCCCGGCTGCACAGGAAACGGCGACCCGTTTCAAGATTCCGTGTGTCTATCAAGACGCCTACGAAATGCTTGACACCGAAACAATCGACGTGTTATACTCTATCGTACCGGCATACGTGCGAACGGATGTCGAAGTAACCGCTGCGCAAAAAGGTATCCACATTTTCAGTGAAAAGCCACAAGCACTTACAATGCGGGTTGCCCACCGAATCAACAATGCCATTCAGCAAGCAGGGGTTATCAGTACTGTTGGGTTTCGCGAACGGTATCGTCCCATCTTCCAAGAAGCCCGTCAATATTTGACCGACAAAGAGATTGTGCATGTCCGATTTCAGGGTTTCGGCGGTTTGCCACCTTCAACAGCGGGTGGACCTAAAACATGGTGGGAAGAGATGGATAAATCTGGGGGACAGGCTCTTGATTGGGGTGTTCATGCAACGGATTACACCCGTTTTATGACAGGGTTGAACGTTGTCAAATCCCAAGCATTTTATTGTGAACGCCCGGCTTACGCGAATGCGCTGTCTACGAGTTTCAATTACTGCTTTGAGAACGGCGCTACGATGACACTCAACTTCGTCGCGGCGGGTTCGGGTCCGAAAGACGAACCGCGGTTCACTATCTTCTACGAAGGCGGTTGCCTTGAAATCCATGGATACGACAAGATTGTGGTAAATGGTGAAGTGCTTTACGAAGCGGATGAATTCGATCCGTGGTTGGAACAAGACAAAACTTTTATCGGCACTGTTCAATCTGGAGACACAAGCCGTCTGCTCAGCGATTATTACGACGGGCTTTTTTCTTTAGCCCCTATTTTGGCGGGTTGGGAGTCTTCTCGACGCGGTGGAGAATGTATTGATATCGCATCGTTCATGACTAACGCATAGTATGGCTGTTAGTTAGTTGTCAGTACGCATTCCTTCGGAATGCTTTCAGTTGTCAGTCGTCAGTTACAAGAGGGTTCTGTTAAACGATAACCTCCCCTACTGACTGCTGAGAGGATTTTTTGAAAAAAAATCCGTCCTGACTGCTGACTGCCAATAAAAATAAAGGAAAAAATATGGATGCAAAATTGAAAAAGATTCAGATTACACCAATGAAATTCGACAAAGAAGGCGAAATACAAAAAGAAGAATTCGCCACGCTCACGATTGAAGTGCCGATGGATAGCACTTCGCAACGCGCAGCGGTTATAAAGCTGTGTGAACTTCTCGACCAAGAGTGGATTGTTGTTAACGTTGAAGGCAAAACGGTTGTAGCTGTTAACACTGCCTAAAGTGGCAGGTGTCGTTATAATCGTACTTCTCAATCCAGACAAACCCAACAAAAACTACATGAAAAAGAATCTGCTTTTTACACCTGGTCCCACGCCAATCCCTCCTGAAGCGTTGTTAGCAATGGCACAACCGATTGACTACCACCGCAGCAACGCTACCGCAGCCTTAATTAAAGACGTACTCGAAAAACTCAAACACGTCTTCCAGACCGAAAACGATGTTCTTTTCCTAACATCATCTGGCACTGGTGCTATGGAAGGTGCGGTCTGTAATCTTTTGTCTCGTGGTGACAAGGCAATCGTGATTCGGAGTGGTAAATTTGGGGAACGGTGGGATGAAATTTGCACTACCTACGGCATCGAAGTTATCCCCATTGACGTAACGTGGGGAAATTCTGTTGAACCGCATATAGTGGCATCTGCCTTAGGAGAACACAGTGATGTGAAGGCAGTTTTCGCGACGCTTTGTGAGACATCAACGGGTGTTTTGCACGACATTGAAGCGTTGGCACGTCTGACCCGAATTCGTCCGACGCTTTTGGTTGTTGATGCTGTCAGCGCACTCGGTGCAGACGATCTACAGATGGACAATTGGGGTGTGGACGTCGTTGTTTCTTGCTCTCAAAAAGGGTTGATGACCCCGCCCGGTCTGGCGTTTGCTGCGCTCAATCAGCGTGCATGGAACGCAGTTGGGCGTTCTAATCTTCCAAAATACTACTTAGACTTCCGCAAGGCGTATGAAAGTGGATTGGAAGGCTCTGTCCCGTATACACCAGCGGTGACACTGCTGACGGCACTGCAGCAGGCGTTGAACCGCATCTGTGCGGAGGGTATCCAGCAGACTCTTGATCGCCACAACCGTTTGGCACTCGCAACGCGAAGCGCTATTAAGGCATTAGGGCTGCCTTTATTCGCGGCATCTCCTGCGAATACGCTGACCTCAATCCGATTGCCGGAAGGGATTGACGGAAAAGCACTTATCAACCTGATGCGCGACACATACGGTATCACCTATGCTGGGGGTCAGAGTCAGTTAAGTGGTAAAATTGTCCGAATCGCACACCTCGGTTGGATGAATGAAAACGATGTTATCGTCGCTATTTCCGCCTTTGAACGGGGCTTAGTGGAAATGGGTCACGATATCCCACTCGGTGCAGGCATCGCTGCTGCACAAGAAGTTTTTAACGGTAACCTGTAGCCTGCAACAACGGCGCAGGCGGATCTACGGGCAGGCATATCACATGCAAACCCTATCTGAGCGAACCGCAAGGAAAATTAAAAAAACTGAAACTACACTTTTTGACATCTCGTATGAAGCGCGAAAGAAGCCGCTGTTGAACCAAACGTTGGAGCGGCTTCAGCCTATCTATAGCCAAGCGGAACTGGACGTTCTTCGTATCGACCGTACAAGCCGTGAGGGGTTGGCACAACGTTCTGGACGCGGGTTTGTCAATAGAGACATCCTCGAAACTGTGCTCGGCAACCTGTTAGAATGTGTGGCACCCGGATCGCACAACGCGCCCCATCTCCACCATCAGAACCAAGGGCTCTCAGAGGCGATTGAAGAGGTGGCGGATCAGTTGTATGCCATGGTAGCGCAATCCTTTTTAGCGGTTACAGACGAAACATACCTCGGCGCTGCTCTCGAAACTGCTTTTTCGCTTCTCTGGGAACTCCCACGGCTTAAAAGTCGAGCACTCTGGAATCGCTTCGCCTCCCTCAAAGACCCAGCCGTCTGGGATGCGTATCTCCTCCACACGGGCATCTCGCGAGAAAAAATCGCTGCCTTGGATTTTCGTTCCCAAATTGACGAGGCAATCCAAGCACGGACTTTTGAACCGTATCAGGATTTTCTCGGCACTTTGAATCTCACCTCCGTTTTGGACTATCAACTCCAACTGGTGGGTAGCACTTATCCGGGTTGGCGGATACTCTTTTACCACGATGTGGCACACGCCTTGACGCAAACTGAACCGCTTGAGGAGAGTCCAGCCATCCAGAGAGTCCCTGTTCCACTGTTGCCACGTGCCATATCGGAACTCGCTGGACGGTACTATCAAGCCGATTTGCATCCGGAGACACAAGTAGGCGATGCCAACTTCTTAGAACACCCGCATCGCGGTGTAACGACGGGTCAAACAGGCATTATAGGTTCTGGATGTGTTATCTACCCGTGCACGCTCGGTGGTTTGAGCGTCAAAGTCAAACAACGGCATCCTGTCATCGGGGATTTTGTTGAGATCGGTACAGATACGAGTTTGCTGGGTCCTGTTCAGATCGCTGACTACTCTACTATCGGCACGAATACCGAAATTTATGGGTTTGTTGAAATTGAGCAGCGGTGCCGTATCGGGTCATCAGTGATTATCGGGACGATCCGCGGTGCGGCGGCACATCCCGGAAGAATCTATATCGGTGATGAGGTGCGGATCGGAGACGGGACTGTGATTGAAAACACTTCAGAGATGGACTTGATTATACCGAACCGCTCACAGATTCCGGCGCGAAGCCACGTCGCAAATGACGGGTTTGGATTCCCGCGATACGTTGTCTAAATAGCAGATTCTCCGCCGCATGTTTAAAGGAGGTAAAAATGAAAAACATCATGGATATGAAAACCATTGAGGCCCTTGAACTGTTGCAGATCCTCGTGAATGACCAGATTTTTGCTGCGCGCGAACGGCTTATTAGCTTGTTGAACGAACCTCCTTCATCCGAGAATCAGGAGAAACTGGAGATAGAGTTCCGCGAATTTTACTGTGGTTATGAAAGTCTCGCGTTCTTTCTTGAAACATACAAGGAAGATCCACTTGAACGGTTGGCACCGCAGTCCCCGCTCGCCAAAAAACTCAAGCGGCATCGCGAATATATCCTTGCCAACCGAAAGACCACCCTTGAAGAGCGGATGTATAGACGTTCAGGTGTATATAAGGATAGCGATCCGATGCCAGAGCGGAAGATAGCAGCACTGCCGCCCGACGAATACCGGGAATTGTTACGGGGTCTCGTCAATTTGGAGCTCTTCTCCGTGCGCGAACGTTTTCTGGCACTCCTGGAACGGGATGCGTCACCCGCGGCATTAGATGTTGTGTTTCGAGAGTTTTTCGTCGCCTATGAACTTTTAGAGCTAGCATTAGAAGATTATCATTACGATCCAGACGAAGGATTGGAAATGTGTCCTGAATTCCTTGAGGAATTGGATCGGCGTATAGCTGATTACGAAGCCGGAAAAGCTAAATTAATTCCGATGGATGAAGTTTTCAAAAAACTCGAAACAGAGTAATCATGTATACATTGGTCCTAGACTCACGAGCGGAATCGGACCTACAGCGTTTGCATCCCTCAATAACTCGGAGTATTCACAGAAAACTAGCGTGGCTCTGTGAGAATTGCGATAATTGGAGGCATAAAGCGTTGAAGGGCAGACACAAAGGGAAGTTTACTTTGAAAGTGAACGACTACCGTATCCTCTACTCCCTTGATAGGCATGTTAGAGAAATTACAGTTCACCAAGCCGGGCACCGTAGTAAAGTTTATTAAGTATCGCCAGATTTATCTTTTGAGCAGAATGAAAAAAATGAGAAAAATACAACGTGCACTTATTAGCGTCTACGACAAAACTGATATTTTGGAAATAGCAAACGCCCTTGTACAGCGTGACGTAGAAATCCTCTCAACGGGCGGCACAGCCCGACACCTCCGAGATGCTGGCATTGACATTCTCGATGTCTCTGACTACACCGGTTTTCCTGAAATGCTGGACGGTCGGGTTAAGACCCTGCATCCGAAAATTCATGGCGGACTCCTCGCTGAATGGGATAATGCAACGCACAATGCACAAACGGAAGCACACGGCATAAACCCTATTGACATGGTGATATGTAATCTCTATCCGTTTGAAGCGACCGTTGCCAAATCCGACGTGACACTTCCTGAAGCGATTGAGAACATCGATATCGGCGGTCCAACAATGATTCGTGCCGGAGCGAAAAATTACCGGTATACCGCCGTTCTCACAGATCCAAGTCAATATCCACAGATCATCGCCGATTTAGCCACTAATGATGGGTGCCTTTCGGAAGAGAGACGATTTGAGCTTGCCAGTGCAGCGTTTGTTCATACAGCGCAATACGACGCTGCAATTGCCACCTATCTCATCGACAACGATTCCCCCCTGATAAGGGGGGGTAGGGGGGTTAATAGAGCAGAGGACTCCCCCCTGATAAGGGGGGCAAGGGGGGTTGATAGAACAGAAGACTCCGAAACAAACGAATTCGCGCCCAACCTAACACTCCGCTTCAAGAAAGAGCGGACCCTCCGCTACGGCGAAAATCCACACCAACGCGCCGCTTTCTACAAAACTGAAACCGATCCTGGGGCGTGCGCAGCATGGGCAAATCAACTGAGCGGGCAACCGCTCTCCTTTAACAACATCCTTGATCTCGAAGCCGCCTTAGAAATCGTCAAGGACTTCGCGCAACCCGCGTGTGCCATCATCAAACATAACAATCCGTGCGGACTCGCAATTGCTGACAACGGACAAGATGCCTTCACAAAGGCACTGGAATGCGATCGCACCTCTGCTTTCGGCTCAATCGTTGGGTTAAACCGCAGCGTAACAATTCAGACAGCGAACACGATTCGAGAAGCAGCGAAAGCAGGCGTGAAAATCGACGCAATTATAGCACCGAGTTACACCGAAAAAGCGTTGCGTGCATTGTCGCGGGTCAAACGCCGTCCGATTCTGGAAACAGGACCGTTCTCGTCTACAGAGTCAGTCTTGCAAGTTCGCAATGTCACGGGTGGTGTGCTGGTTCAAGACCCAGACATCCACGAATTGAGTACTGATGCTCTAAAGGTTGCTACTCAGCGTGCCCCGACAGACGCAGAGATAGCATCGCTGCTTTTTGCATGGAAGGCGTGTAAACACGTCAAATCCAACTGTATCTTGCTTGCCCAAGGGACGCAGAGTGTCGGTATCGGTGCGGGACAGATGAGCCGAGTAGATTCCACCATTATTGCTATCCGAAAGGCAGGTGAAAAGGCGAAAGGGGCGGTGTTAGCCTCGGATGCCTACTTCCCATTCCCAGACGGTGTTGAGATTGCTGGTAAGGCGGGGATCACTGCCATTATTCAGCCCGGTGGTTCTGTCAATGACGAACCTGTGATTGAAGCTGCGGACGCTTACGGCATAGCAATGGTGTTGACAGGTGTGCGCCATTTCCGGCATTAATGCCAATCACAGAAATTTAATAAAAAGAAAAATTTATCGATCCAGAAAACGTGTGTTCAGATTTCTTTGACAATCCATGCTGTGCATGTTATTTTATATTTAAAAGGTATAGGATATTTTGAAAAAATGGGTGATTTCTGGTTAGCTACCAGGGACTTTTGGAAAAAAGGGAAAGCCGGCTCTGCCCTCTTCCTGATTTCTCTCTTTGTTACCATCTATGGTTTCATCGCCATGGATTATGAGGTGACGCAGGGTTGGAAAGGACACGAGTCCGTTCAAAATGTCCTGAAAGACATTTCGACGTTTATTCCCGTTGGTGGTGCTATCGTCGGAATGATAGTAGGAGGCATCGACATCATCATGTTACTATCAGACTGGTTCCTTGAGAGACAAGAAAAGCGTATTCAGGCAGCGAAAGAAGAAGGTCGGAGAGAAGGCAGAGAGGAAGGCTACGCAGAAGGATATGCAGCCGCGAAGGCAGAAAACGGAACCGCACCGGATGAATCGCCTAAGTCTTCAGATAAACCTTCAAATCCGCCGCCGCAGAACTCAGAAAAATCGTAATTCAGCAAATCGAGAGAGCCGTCGGCGTATGAAGCTGACGGCTCTCTTTCTTCTGTGACAAACAGAAAATGTGAGTCAGCATTTTTTACCAATGCGGTGACGATTTGAAGCATCCCAATGCTTTGGTTTGGGAGGTAGGTCAAGCGGCATTTTCCATAATCATTTTATAAATGTCCTCGACTTCACTCGGAGAAGTGATAAACCACTCTTTTCCGGGGGCATCCGCTATCTGTTTCCCGCGGAACGTTAGGATATTGTGGAGTATCTGCTCCAGATTTTCAGGATCATCTGTTTTAAGGATAAGTCGAATCTCTGGAAGTTCTGGCATTTCCGTGGGCACTTGGGTTTCAACGCTACTAATCTTGCATGCCCAAAATTCCTTGCCTTCGTATTTTGCCAGACACCGATAGGCTGGATAATAGCAAAGGTAGACAGAATTTTTGCCCTTACCAAGCGTCCGGATAGCATCTGAATCAAAAAGATTCTTTGGATGGACACTGGGCGTTGGAAATATAGACCACTCCCCCCGAGAGGGGTTGTTGGCAAGTCCTTGCTTCTTCATTACGTTTAGAGCAGCCGAGACAGGATGCATTTCATTCGTCGATAGACTTCCACCCCGCTTGGTGTGCATTTCATCCACAACGCGCTTGAGTTCCTTTTTCTGGACGCCTGTTTCGCCAGAGAACCTCTCTATGACGAGTTCTCTTGCTATCTTCAGGGTAAGGGGTTTTCCAGCGTGTTCGTAACTTTGACTTATTTGAATTTGATTCATTTGAAAGTCTTCCTTTCTTCCTTAGACAAAAAGTGTTAAATGTGAACTTTTTTTTGGACTGCTTTTTTTCATTTTAGGTGAATTTATCTATAAATATAAAATTATTATATCGTGTGCTTAATATGTAAAATCATAACTATAATTGCGTAAATAAGTCAAAATTAAAGGAATAATAAGCATATAATATTAAAAATCCAATTTTTTGTCAAATTTTTGCGACCAGAAAAGCCGATGTTATCAAGGTTTTCGGCTAAAAGTTATATGAGGGGATTATAATTATAGGATTGGATGGCTTTCTGTAACTTTTTTCAAACTCACGCGGTTTTAGCAATCTTTTGATTTTTTCGCAACATAGTGTATAATGACTACCAAAGCAGTTATAATCAAATTAAATTACGGGAATTGTACTTCTCAGATCGCCTATAAACCTATCAAGAGTAAGGATTGAAAATGCGGGAAAAAGCAAGCCCTTCCCAGATGCCCCCGGGAAAAACATACCGGACACTTTTCGGTTTAGAGATCTATTTGACGCCCGTGTTCGTGATTTCCAGTATCGCTATTGTCACCTTTGTGATTGGGACCCTTATCTTTCAGGAAGATACAACAAGAGTTTTCACGAACACCCGCGTGTGGCTGACGACGAATCTGGATTGGCTGTTCCTCATATCAGTTAATCTTGTGCTGCTGTTTTGTGTATTTGTCGCCTGCTCTCCGCTCGGCAAGGTGCGCTTTGGAGGTCCAGCTGCGAAGCCTGAGTTCTCGTACTTAACGTGGATCGCTATGCTCTTTGCCGCAGGAATTGATACCGGGCTGCTATTTTTTGGGGCAGCGGAACCTGTGACCTACTTTCAGAGTCCACCGCTCAACGTTCTCCCTGAGACGGCAGAGGCTGCTGCCGTAGGCATAGCAGCGACAAGCTACCACTGGGGGTTTCATGCTTGGTCCACCTATTGTATCGTTGGACTCGTTATCGGATTCGCTGCCCACAACAGGGGGCTCCCACTCACGATCCGCTCAGCGTTTTACCCGCTATTTGGCGATCGCATCTGGGGCTGGCCCGGACATATTATTGATACATTTGCTATTTTCGCAGCACTTTTCGGGCTCGCAACCTCCCTCGGATTAGGCGTCCAACAAATTAATACGGGCCTTAACTATCTGTTTGATATACCCAACAACAACACCACGATGGTGGTAATGATCGTGGTGATTACTGCAATGGTCCTTACATCCGTGCTGACAGGACTTCACGGCGGTATCAAACGTCTCAGCCAACTCATCAGCATTCTCGCGCTTTTGCTGGTTGCATCCATGGTTATTCTCGGTCCGACCCGTTACATTTTCGGTAGCCTGTTTACGGGCGCGAGTCAATATGTAATGAAGGTAGTGCCCCTCAGCAATTGGTCCGGGCGCGAGGATACTGCCTTCCTGCACGACTGGACAACCTTCTATTGGGCGTGGTGGATCGCTTGGGCACCGTTCGTTGGCACCTTCATCGCTCGCATTTCAAAAGGACGCACAGTACGAGAATTTGTAATCTTCGTCATCTTTCTCCCTTCACTCCTGTGTTTAGTGTGGTTTAGTACCTTTGGCGGAACCGCACTGCATCAGCACATCGTTGAAGGATATACTGGGGTGACAGATAATGTTGAAAACGGGAAGCTCGAGATTGCACTTTTCAAGATGTTCGACGAACTCCCGGTAGGAACACTCTTGTCCTCCGCTGCGATGCTTCTGACCCTCCTCTTTTTCATCACATCTTCAGATTCAGGGTCCCTCGTAATTGACATTATCGCAGCGGGTGGAAGACCCGATGTCAGCCTATCGCAACGGGTTTTCTGGTGCGTCGTTGAAGGGCTCGTCGCGATAGCACTCCTACTTGGCGGTGGACTCGCCTCGCTACAAGCAGCGGTGATTGCAACCGGCTTACCTTTCGCTCTTGTGCTCCTCGGTATGTGTCTCTGCTGTGATTTTAAAAATTTGGAGGGGTACAGGAACACCGCTCAATGAACTGTTAAATGTAAACATAATACAGAGATTATAAAACGCGGGCGGGCTTGAAAAAACAAAATTAGACATTATGCTTTCCTGTGTGCTACAAGTATAACCATAGAGAAATGGATATGTTTACGAAGTTTATCAAGGAGAGTGTGAGAGTTTACGGTGAGATAGCAAAAAAGCCACCGACTTAATCAGCCAGTGGCTTTCTTACACATATCTGTAAATCATTGTTTGTAGAGAAAGACAATTATTCTTGAGGTTTACTATCAATCTTACTCGTATCAACCCCTTTTGCCTTTAGTTCTTCCAAGAGTTCTTGTCTGCCTTCGGCTTTACCTTGAGCACGGAGTTTTGCTTCTCGTTGTTCCTTTTCATATTCGCGTCTTTCACGCCTAACTGCTGCCCATTCCATTATTCTCACCCTCACTTCATTTATTATTGTTGAGATTAGTATGAATAGTGGTGTTACAGCTCCTAATTCTATTATACCTATTTTCATTTTTGTTTTAAAGAATATAAACAATATCAATGATACAGATAGGTACAATACAATTAGGGCAAGTGTTATCCAAGAAACTTCTATCGCCTGCCTGCTAAAACCTCGTATCTGAAATAGAATTTCTTGATTTGTCTTTAATAGTTCTTTTTCGCTTTCCTCGTTTCCCTTCTCACTGGACTGGTTCTCGTTCATACGATAACACTTTCCATGCTAACACATAAAACTGACTTTTGGCAATTATACCCTTTTCGCCCATATTTGTCAAGTTAATAAGGTTTTTGTTCGGATAAACACAAGAAAAATCACATTGTCAAGTTTTTTCTTGCCATTTTTTATCCAGATACAGTAGAATAATATCAGATGTTCACTTATCTATATAATTCACCATAAAATATTCGTTTCCAAATCCAAAATTACTTATTTAGGACTTACGCAAATTGAACAAACAGGATATGTTTTTTCCTGAAAAAGTCGCTATTTCGGTGTTTTTAACCCCCTAAATCCCCCTTATCAGGGCGACTTTAAGAGGAAGTGCGTAAGTCCTATTATTAAAATAAAAATAACCCTAAACTTTTTCGCTGTAGTTTCTATAATTAAGAGAGGCGTTTTTATTAACGCTCCTGAATGTTGACAAATGGATATGTTTCAACGGTTCAAAAAACAAGGAGACGCGTTATGGAAATTACGACAACTCTGAAACGTGGCATTCCGATTTTGGAACCTCGCGGAAAAATCGCGGGTCCTGGGATCTCAGCGTTGCGAGAAAAACTGGCACTGTGGATAGATGACGCTAATACGCCTTATCTTCTTATAGATCTTACAGAGATCCGCAAGGTAGATTCCTCAGCGTTGGGTATGCTGCTGAATGCACACATCAACGCTTCACAGAAGGGAACGTGTATCGGACTTATCAATGTTGGCAAACATATCAAGAACTTGCTTGTTTTGACGCGGCTGGCGAATGTTTTTCAGTGTTTTCAGACGGCGGATGCTGCTGTCTTGGCGTTTGCACCGACGGCGCAGTGGATCAACGGTGTCTCGAAGCAACTGCCGATGGCTTCACCCTGAAAACATGGATGACTGACGATAGCGGTGTTGCGCGGCGGCGGCAGCGTGTTTCTATGGTAGATTTTAGAATTATAGTAAAGCCCGAAAATATGTGAACATTTGGCACGGATTCCTGCTCGTTTGCGGGTAGGGGTGGGACGCAAACTAACAAATCAGAATCAACGGTATTCATGCCTTAGGGCATTCAGAATCAGAATCAGAATCAACGGTATGAATGCCTTATGGGCATTCACCGGGTATGAAGTGCTTAGGCACTTCAGAATCAACGGTATGAATGCCTTAGGGCATTCCCCGGGGTATAAAGCCTATATAGGCTTTACCGGGGTATGAATGCGAATCAACGGTATGAATGCCTTAGGGCATTCCCCGGATGGCATTCCCCGTGCGCTACAAAAGAAGTGTCCAATTAATTATGGAATGCACTATAATTGAACACGTTTTAGCGGAACGTGCGATGAATCGCACTACTACGAACGCCTCTCTGTTTAAGGAACAGGGGTATACTTAATTGTAAGCTTCACTATAAATCGTTGCGGGGGTTCTTGAGAATCTAATAGTTTGTGTCCTCGGCGTGCATACCAGTGGGTATGCCGCCGGAAAAGGAAGGTAAGCAGATGACTTTAAAATGTCAATCGATGGGTGTTAAATGTCCATCTTACGAACATCAAGGTCTCTTTGAGGCAGATAATGACACAATAAAATCTTTTTTTTCGGATCTCAGCCACTGTGCGACGTGTATGAGCCAAGCACCGCCGAAACGTCCTGACCTCGAAGAGGATATGTTTCAAGTTGCCGCCCTGACACTCATTGATAAGGGACCGAGATTCAATCCGGGGCATGAAAGTGGTGCGAGTTTCAGAAGCTTTATCCGTGTGCGTATCTGCGGTGCCCTCATGGATGCGAAAAAACGGGAGATCAAACAAAGCCTACGGGAAGTGCCGACGTCCTATGTCCCGGTAAATGAGACGCGGGAGCCCGCTGCCGGGTCGGTTTTGCAATTTCCCGACCCGCAGGCTGACTTTGAAGACCGACTCGCCGAAGATCTCAGCTTCGCGTCCGCTCTCCCCGACATCTTGAAAATCCTCACTCCTGGCGAACAAAAAGTTTTCATCTACCTCCGCGAAGGTTGGCAAAACCATGAGATTGCCAGCGTCTTGAATGTTTCAAAAGGACGCGTCAGTCAACTCGTCAAACAGGTTATTGAGAAGTTGACAACCACCGGACAACGGCTCGGCTTGAACGCTTGAAACCGAAATAGGATGTCTTCAGCTTGAGATTGAACACAAGTGAACCCAAACTTTATTACCTTTATGGAACCTTGAGAGAATCCCGCACGCCAGAGGCGTGTTATAGCTATAGAAATAGCGTATAGAAAAAGAAATGCCCTCCAGCGGAGTGCTATGTCTATAGAAGTTCAATTTAGGCGGTACACCACGACATCAAAGGATAGGGCGGTCGTAATCCATGCTTGAAAGACGCTTAGAAGGACTCTGGAGAGACTTGCAAGGTAAGAAGTCGCATCTACCGCATTTTCTATCCGAAATCCGCTTGGATGGTATCCGCGGGTTTAATAATTTGCGCGTGGTGTTTGATTACCCAGTGAGCGTCATCGCGGGTGGAAATACTACCGGTAAATCGACGGTGCTTTTCGCAGCTGCTTGTGCTTATAAGGTACCAGGTGCTGGTGTTAAGGACTTCGTGCCATCGACGCTCTTTCCAGATTACCGTCCTAAACTCGGAGCACGGGAGGATATACGTCAAGAAGTCACTATAGAGTTCAACTACCTGAGGTCTGAGGGACCGCTTTCTATGCAATGGCAACGTGTTAAGGGATGGAGTCGGAGTTTTTTCCGTCGCCAAAATGTCAGTCAGCCGGAGCGGCAGGTCTATCTCAGAACACTTAGCAATCTGAGTAATCCTGCAGAGGTGCGCAGTGTTCTTAACATGTCGCGTCTGAAGTCTAAACCGGAAGAAATACCGTTGACAGCAGCACAGATTGAGTTTGCACATCAGATGCTTCCTTTTAGGTATTCAGAAGTTGTCGATCTATCCAGTGGAAATAAAAATCTCCTTTTTGCTGCCCAAGAGAACGGTGCAACTTACTCCGAATTACACATGGCGGCCGGGGAACGCGCAATCCTGCGATTGTCGCAAGAAATCACACAACTCAATGGTGCACTCGTTCTGATTGACGAAGTGGAGGCAGGGCTGCATCCTTGGGTGCAGCAACTCCTCATGCTGCATTTACAACAACTGGCACTCCGCAACGATCTCCAGATTATTGTTACATCTCACAGTCCGGTCGTTCTCGACGCCGTCCCTCTCAACGGTAAGATTTTTCTCGACCGAGATGATTCATCTGGCGAAGTCGCGGTTCGCCCGGCATACCGCGACTTAATTCAGAACGCACTTTACGGACGCTCCAGTGAGATGCTGAAACTGCTCTGTGAAGATGAAACCGCTGAAGGCATCTTGGAAGGTGTATTTGATTTCTTGTTGCCGAAAGAAGGTATCAGTAGAGAATCACTTCGCATCGGACGAGACCCAGGGGCAAGCCAATTCCCGATGCACGCTGAGACTTTAAGAAAATTTGGTCAGATTCAAGATACTGTCTTTATTCTTGACGGCGACCAACGCAGTGGTGAAGTAGAAAACAAAATACGAGCTGCGGCGGGATCTGGTATCAACATTTCAATATTGTTTCTTCCGGGCAACGCGGCACCGGAAAGTTGGGTGTGGGAAACGCTGCGAGATATTCCAGATCCTGATGCCGTACAACTCGGAGTTAATCGGGCAGGTCTATTGAATTTAATGAACCAGTTAGATGCTATTTACAACTCGGCATCTGATACCCCCTCAGAAATCGCAAAAAATAAATTCCGGAGTTTGTCTGAAAACCTGCACAGGGATACATCCGAGATCTGCCGGATCGTTGCGCGCTTAGAATCAGATCGAACAGAGAGCGACATTCAGCCACTCGTAAGTGAGCTGCGGGGGATTTTAAGACAGTGGCGCGGGTAATCCCAAAGAGAAAATCGCTTTGATGGGTCTAAAATCAGAGAAAGCAGATCAAGATGCAGCGAGAGTCGCAGCCAGAGTCTTTCTCTACACCTGTAATGTTCTCGGTCGCTCATATACGCTTTAGTGCTGTAGATTGACCAAATAGATCCCTGCTGCCACCAATCCAGTGCCTATCAATACGCTGACAGTTAGCACATCGCCTAAAAACAGGTTGCTAAACAGGACGCCCGACACTGGCATCAAAAAAGAAAAGACGACCCGTTTGCTTGCCTTATATGTTCTTAGCGTCCAGGTCAACACTAAAAAGCAGAAGCCAGTGATAACCCATCCTTGGTAGAGCAATGCGACCCCGCTTGCCAATGTCCACTCTATTGACTGCCCGCCTTCAAAGAGATAACTCAAGACGAGAAAAATCGGAATGTTTAAAGCCAATACCCAAACAAGTAATCGGTAAGGATAGATGTCTTGGACGAATACCTTTGTTAGTGTAACGCGGAGTGCCAAAAAGCAGGCGGCGAGTATCACTATCAGGTCCCCCATATTGTCAACGTTCAGAATGGGATTCAGGCGGTATGTTTAGCATACCGCCTTTTTTTTTGACGGACCAAGCCTCGTCTGACAATATTATATAAATTTATAATTAAATAATACTAAATTTATTGATTTATTTATTTTTTTAATATATTTTGACTTTTTTTGTTATATATGGCATAATTAATACGTCCGAGATTCAATTTTTTAAAGTCAATCGAAAAGGAGGTTTTACCATGCGGAGTACTTCAAAAGGCACAATTCTCACGGCTTGTGAGATGTCTTTCAACGGCGTAAGCAACACCAAAATCGCAGAACACTTCAACGTCACTGATTCGACGGTCTCACGCTGGCGGAAACTCCAGGTCTGGATAGACTTTGAAAATGAACTCGTTGATGCGTATAAGACAGCGGCACTGAAGAATCAACACGCACACAATGCTGAGGGTGAAGATTCAACGCGGTTGGGTTAAGCGAGGTCTATCCAGTTTTCGATGCCGATTTCGGTTTCCGTTGACAGATGCTAATGCTTTTACCCAATATCGCGAGCACAGCTCGCTCCTACAAGAGGTTGGGTTTTCAACCGTATTGGACAAAAAATATAGCGATGGGATAGTCGACATCTCCCATCGCTACATCTGGTCAGTTCCGCGCATTACGCACATGGCCCCCTGACCGCCAGTATTTAGTTTGAATTTAGGAGGTTAATGTCATCCTAAAAAGACAGGGTGAGTTTATAACGTCGTCCCAGGACGTGCGTAAAAAAGAGCAAAACCGTCTTTGAGAGTGTTCTGTTGACAGGATGTGTTCATCCTGTATTTTGACATATTCCGCCCCGCTCAAGCAGGAGGGTTCTGAGGGTCCTCCTGGGCGAGGCGGATTGTCGCTATCGCTGACCGCTAATCGCTAATTGCCAATTGCTACTTCAAGATGACCATTTTTCGCATCGGTGAAAGCTCGTCGGTTTGCAACTGGTAGAAATAGATACCAGACGCAACGCGTTCACCGAGTGCGTTCCGACCATCCCAATACGCTGCACGACTCCGACTTGTGTAGTAACCCGCTGTCTGATGACCCAACGTCAGTGCGCGCACTAACGTGCCTTGCGAATTGTAGATGTTGATTTTCCCATCCGTGCTTTCGGATAACTGATACGGAATCCACGTCTCCGGGTTAAATGGATTCGGATAATTGGCGTGAAGCTGCGTTGACACGGGACGTTCAAGAGGCATCAATAGGGGCTCTAAGAATGCCCTGACACGTTCGATTTCTGACGCATCCGCTGATAACGTCTCAATTTTATCGTAAAGCGCGGAAACCGCAGCGCCCGTTTCTCCGGTTACCCGCTGTTTTGACGCGCCAGCAGCGGTTGTTGTTTTCACAGCACTTTCGATAATCTCAATCATATCGGCAATATCAATCTTGCCGTCGCCATTGACATCGGCACTTGGGTACGTCAACGGGGATTCGCCGATATATTTGCCGACAAGGAGAAGGTCGGAAATATTTATCACGCCGTCGCTATTGACATCGGCAGGCATTGAGGGTTCTACGCCACTCTCAACGACACGAACCACTCGGTTGACGGGCAGGTTGTTCAAGGTTTGATGGATACCGCTGGGCCAATGAATGCGTAACTCTCTGACTTCACGATGCCCCGCAAGTCCAAAATGGATGCGTTTTTGGTCCTGTTGCGAATAATGGATGCCACCCGTATTTTCACGAAGTTGCGTCGTCCCATCAGGCGTCGTCGCAAAAACCTTCGCGCCTATGCCGTCCTTATTAGATACCTTGCCTTCTAAATCAATCTGAATCCAATTGTTGCCACTCCCGGTGTTTCGCAAAAGCTGATCGGGACCCTCGTTGAAGGGGTAGGCACCTCTCCCATTGGTCAAAAAAAGATCCAGATACCCATCCTTATCATAGTCAGCCATCGTAACGCTTTGCCCTCTCCCCTCCATACTTCCGCTCGCAGCACCGATACGACGCTGCGCAACGAAAACGCCATCCCCCTGATTTTCGTAGAGCCGATTCGCAAGATTGCCGGCACTGCTTGAACGCACAAGGTAGATGTCAATATCCATATCGTTGTCAAAGTCGCCGGCAGCAATCGACCTGCCGCCCTCGGCAAACGACGGGGCGCGTCTAAAGCGACGGTTGTTCGTTTTCAGGAGCAGGACGGATTCGGGATAGTGAGACAGGTCACCCTGAGCAAAGTTAACCGGCGCTACGTCTGAGATGGGCGCGCCTGCTGAAATCACCGCCTCAAAACCCGTCCAGTTATTCGTATGCGAACTTTTATGGTATAAGAGCGTCCACGCTTTCATTTCAGGATCATAGCCGACATAAATGCCGAAGAGATCGACTTCTGGACGCCGTTTCAACCCGATGACCCGAGCGTCTTCCGGCGATAACCGAAATCGAAACGTGGCGACATTTCGAGACCCATGTGTGCCAATAAATTCACCATCGAACGCCTCAATGTCGTGTCCCTGTTCACCAATTGAAATTAGAGACAATCGCGGTTCCCAGACGGAAAAGATTTCAAAATAGACTTCGGAATCGGTGCTGAAACGTATACCCCTTTCACCTTGATTGTTACGGATGTAAAGCTTCAGCGTCCGGTCATCAACAATGTTTATATGAGAGCGATAGACATCCCGTGCGAGAAAAACATCCGGACGCAGATCGCCATTGAAATCGGCAAACACAGCGTCTGTGACATTGCTCATACGCGGGAAATGAAACGTCTCGGTTACGTCCAAAAACGCCCCAGTCTTTGATACCTGAAACACGGCTCTCGGATAGGCACCAGTGGCGACGATCACATCTAACTTTCCAT